>NZ_JBLWNV010000007.1:49039-256508 GCF_048452805.1 Pantoea sp. K16
AGCACAGCACTCATAATGCTGGGGTCACAGGTTCGATTCCCGTCGTAGCCACCATATAATTGGGGTGTCGCCAAGCGGTAAGGCACTGGTTTCTGATACCAGCATTCCGGGGTTCGAATCCCTGCACCCCAGCCATACAAAAGACAATTTGAAAAACACCATTATTGGGGTGTCGCCAAGCGGTAAGGCACTGGTTTCTGATACCAGCATTCCGGGGTTCGAATCCCTGCACCCCAGCCAAATTGCACAACCTGGCCCGCTTTTGCGGGCTTTGTTGTTTTTGTCGTTCCCCTTCCTGATTTCCTGATTGCAGGCCCGCCGTATGGCGAGCCGACATGCGCAATCTGCTATAACCCCAGCGCGTAGCGCAATACCTGCCGCTTCAGTACCCCGGAATGTTCGGCGGCAATCAATCCGAGATTACGTGCAAACCGCAGCGGTGCCAGCTGATTGCTGAAGGCAAAATAGAACAGATCCATACCGCCCTGCATCAGCATATTGTCTTTACGACGTTGCCGATGATAGCGCTGCAATACGCGCTCGGATGCCCAATCTTCCGCCGCACCGCGTGCGCTGACCAGCACATTAATCAACGCATCAATATCGCGATAGCCCAGATTCACGCCCTGCCCGGCCAGCGGATTAATGGTATGCGCGGCATCACCGACCAGCGCCAGTCCTGGCAGGACATACCGTGAAGCGTGACGCCGTACCAGCGGGAAGCCGCCAGCCGCATGGGCTTTAAAACGTCCCAGCCGCGCCGGGAAGTGGCTGGCTATCTCTTTTTCCAGCTGGGCCATCGGCATCGCCTGTAGCTGGCGGACTCTTGCAGGCGCGTCATACCAGACCAGCGAGGCCCGGTTGCCATACAGCGGTAAAAAGGCGCGCGGTCCCTGAGGCGTAAAGTGCTGCCAGGTCGCATCGCCTGCCGGATGTTCGCAGGTCACGCTGATCAGTAAACAGGATTGCGCATAGCTCCAGCCATGAATACCGATCCCGGCCATCTGTCGCACCTGAGAGTTCGCGCCATCAGCCCCAACCACCAGGCGTGTATGCAGGGCAACGCCGTCGTTGAGGTCGATGCGCCAGCCGCCATTTTCTGGCTGCAGGTTCTCCAGTGTGGCCGGGCAATAGCAGGTCACGCCCAGCGACTGCATCTCCTCCCATAACGCCCGCTGAAGCACGCTGTTCTCGACCATAAAGCCCAGTTCAGGCAGTCCCAGCGAGGCCGCATCAAAACTCACCTGCGCCGTCTGCCACTCCCAGGTTTCCAGCCTGCGATAGGGCGCGCTGCGCATCGCCTCTACCCGTGGCCAGACGTTGAGCTGCTTCAGCAACCCCACCGAGGATGACCCAATCGCCGAAATTCGCAGATCGGGATCGCTGTCGGCATCAAAAGGCGCGGGTTCGGCACGCTCAATCACCGCAACGCGAAAATGTTGCTGCGTCAGTCCACAGGCCAGCGCCGCACCGACCATGCCACCGCCAACAATCACTACATCAAACTGATTATCCTGCATTGCTTATGTCCCTCTCTTATTCCCGCCAGCCTGCGCAACACGGGTCTGAATAAAGCAAAGTGTACCGGAAAACCGGATTGCTGGCAGAAAAGCCCTGAGGCTGGTCACAACAGCATCAAAGCATTACAATACGCGCCCCGCACTTCACTGCACTGAATCAATGGTTAGCGCGATGACAAAAAAACTGCATATCAAAACCTGGGGATGTCAGATGAATGAGTATGATTCATCCAAGATGTCTGATCTGCTGAACAGTACGCACGGCTATACGCTGACCGAGGTTCCTGAAGAGGCGGATATTCTGCTGCTTAACACCTGTTCTATTCGCGAGAAAGCGCAGGAGAAAGTATTCCACCTGCTGGGACGCTGGAGAAAACTCAAAGAGCGCAACCCGGATGTGATTATCGGCGTGGGCGGCTGCGTGGCGTCGCAGGAAGGGGATCATATCCGCCAGCGTGCGCCCTGCGTGGATATCGTTTTTGGTCCGCAGACACTGCACCGCCTGCCAGAGATGATCAACACCGTGCGCGGCACCAAAAGCCCGGTGGTCGACATCAGCTTCCCGGAAATCGAGAAATTTGATCGCCTGCCGGAACCGCGCGCAGACGGCCCGACTGCCTTTGTCTCCATCATGGAAGGCTGCAACAAATATTGTACTTTCTGTGTGGTGCCTTACACCCGTGGCGAGGAAGTGAGCCGTCCCAGCGATGACATTCTGCTGGAGATCGCTCAGCTGGCGGCGCAGGGCGTGCGTGAAGTTAACCTGCTTGGCCAGAACGTTAACGCCTATCGTGGTGCCACCTTTGATGGTGAAATCTGTACCTTCGCTGAGCTGCTGCGCCTGGTCGCCGCCATCGACGGTATCGACCGCATTCGCTTCACCACCAGCCACCCGATTGAGTTCACCGATGACATCATCGAGGTCTACCGCGATACGCCGGAACTGGTGAGCTTCCTGCACCTGCCGGTTCAGAGTGGATCAGACCGTATTCTGACGCTGATGAAGCGTGCTCATACCGCGCTGGAGTATAAGGCGATTATCCGCAAGCTGCGCGCGGCGCGCCCGGATATTGAGATCAGCTCTGACTTCATCATTGGTTTTCCCGGCGAAACTCAGCAGGATTTCGAGCAGACCATGAAGCTTATTGCCGAGATCAATTTCGACGTCAGCTTCAGCTTTATCTACTCTGCCCGTCCCGGCACGCCCGCCGCTGACCTGCCGGATGATGTCAGCGAAGAGGAGAAAAAGCAGCGTCTGTGGATCCTGCAGGACCGCATTAACCAGCAGGCGCAGGCGATCAGTCGCCGCATGGTAGGCACAGTGCAGCGTATTCTGGTGGAAGGCATCTCCCGCAAGAACGTGATGGAAGTCTCTGGCCGCACCGAAAATAACCGCGTGGTGAATTTCGAAGGCTCGCCTGAAATGATCGGCCGCTTTGTGGATGTTGAAATTGTCGATGTCTACACCAACTCGCTGCGCGGCAAACTGGTGCGTACTGAAGAAGAGATGGGGCTGCGCATGTCGGAAAGCCCGGCGTCCGTGATCGCCCGTACCCGTAAAGAAAATGAAATCGGCGTGAGTCTGTTCCAGCCGTGATGCCCGCTTTACTGTGCGGCAGCGCGCATCGCGTTGCCGCCAATTTCACTTTGCACCACTTGCTTTCTGAAAGTGTCGCCCAAATATCTCTCCATAAGCTTGCGCCCAGGCGTTACGGCATAAATAATTTCGTTATGGTGCATCCGGTTAAGTTTAACGGTGCGTCAGACACATCCCATAACTGGCCCTGAGTGACCCAAAGGATTCGTTTGAATATCGAAACTCGTGAAATCGCCCTTGAACCGGCTGATAACCGTCGTCTGATGAGCCTGTGTGGGCCTTTCGACGATAATGTAAAACAGCTTGAGCGTCGTCTGGGCATTGAGATCAATCGTCGCGACAACGTTTTTAAGCTGTCAGGACGTCCACTTTGCGTCAATGCCGCAGCAGATATTCTGAAAACCCTCTATGTCGATACCGCGCCTGTGCGTGGCGATATTCCGGATATTGAGCCTGATCAGATTCACCTGGCGATCAAAGAGAGCCGGGTACTGGAGCAAACCGCTGAGAGCGTGCCGGAGTACGGTAAAGCGGTCAATATCAAGACCAAGCGCGGTGTGATCAAGCCGCGCACCCCAAACCAGGCCCAGTACATCGCTAATGTGCTCGACCACGATATCACCTTTGGTGTCGGCCCGGCGGGTACCGGTAAAACCTATCTGGCGGTAGCCGCGGCAGTGGATGCGCTGGAGCGTCAGGAGATTCGCCGCATCATGCTGACCCGCCCTGCCGTCGAAGCGGGTGAAAAGCTCGGCTTTCTGCCAGGCGATCTGAGCCAGAAAGTCGACCCTTATCTGCGTCCGCTCTACGATGCGCTGTTCGAAATGCTCGGCTTCGAGCGGGTGGAAAAGCTGATGGAGCGCAACGTCATTGAGGTCGCCCCGCTGGCCTACATGCGTGGTCGTACCCTGAACGATGCGTTTATCATTCTTGATGAGAGCCAGAACACCACCATCGAGCAGATGAAAATGTTCCTGACGCGTATCGGCTTTAACTCTAAAGCGGTGATTACCGGCGACGTTACCCAGATTGACCTGCCGCGTCACGTCAAGTCAGGCCTGCGTCATGCCATTGAGGTGCTGGCGGACGTTGAAGAGATCAGCTTCAACTTCTTCCACAGCGAAGATGTGGTGCGCCATCCGGTAGTTGCCCGCATTGTTACCGCCTATGAAGCCTGGGAAGCGGCCGATCAGACCCGTCGTGACCAGCAGGCCGAAGAGCGTAAACGTGAAGCACTGGCTGCACAGAGCGCCACGCAGGAGAGCAAATGAGCGAGGTGATTCTCGACCTGCAGGTCGCCTGTGACAACACCGCTGACCTGCCTGATGAAAGCCAGTTTCATCGCTGGCTGTCAGCGGCTGTCACCCCTTTTCAGCCGGAAAGCGAAGTTACGGTGCGTCTGGTTGATGAAGCGGAGAGTCATGAGCTTAATCTGACTTATCGCGGCAAAGACAAGCCGACCAACGTCCTCTCTTTCCCGTTTGAACCACCGCCGGGCATTGAGCTGCCGCTGCTGGGCGATCTGATCATCTGCCGCCAGGTCGTTGAGCAGGAAGCCGCTGAACAGGGTAAAAGCGTTGAAGCCCACTGGGCACATATGGTGGTACACGGCTCGCTGCATCTGCTGGGTTACGACCATATTGAAGACGACGAAGCGGACGAGATGGAAGGGCTGGAGACCGAGATAATGCTTGCTCTTGGGTATCCTGATCCGTACATTTCGGAGAAAGAAGACGCCTGAATCCTGAATTCAGTCAATCCTGCTGTCAGTACAGGCTACTGACAGCACCTATTCCTCACCAGAGAGATCTATAAAAACCGCCATGAGCGACGACCATTCTCAAAACAGCGATGCACCCAGTAGTAAAAAGGGATTTTTCTCCCTGTTGATCAACCAACTCTTTCACGGTGAACCAAAAAGCCGTGATGAGCTACTGGAGCTGATCCGCGACTCGAATAACAAAGAGCTGATTGACCAGGACACCCGCGACATGCTCGAAGGGGTACTGGATATTGCGGAGCAGCGCGTGCGTGACATCATGATCCCGCGCTCGCAAATGATCACCCTGAAACGTAATCAGAGCCTCGAAGAGTGTCTGGATGTCATCATCGAATCCGCCCATTCTCGTTTCCCGGTGATCAGCGAAGATAAAGATCATGTGGAAGGGATTCTGATGGCGAAAGATCTGCTGCCGTTTATGAGCAGCGAATCTGAGCCTTTCAGCATTGAGAAAGTGCTGCGTCCTGCGGTGGTTGTGCCTGAAAGTAAGCGTGTCGACCGGATGCTGAAAGAGTTCCGCTCCCAGCGTTACCATATGGCGATCGTCATTGATGAGTTTGGCGGTGTCTCCGGTCTGGTGACCATTGAAGACATCCTGGAGCTGATCGTCGGTGAAATTGAAGATGAGTATGACGACGAAGAAGATCGTGATATCCGTCAGCTCAACCGTCACACCTTTACCGTGCGTGCACTGACCGCCATTGAAGATTTCAACGAGGTGTTTGGCACCCAGTTCAGTGACGATGAAGTCGACACCATCGGTGGTCTGGTAATGCAGGGCTTCGGTCATCTGCCCGCTCGCGGTGAAAGCATCGAGATTGAGGGTTACCAGTTCAAGGTGGCGATGGCTGACAGCCGCCGCATCATCCAGGTTCACGTGACTATTCCGGAAAATTCGCCACAACCTCAACTGGAAGACGAATAAGTCTATGGCTTTAGCCTCACTCTACCCGCGTCAGCGGGTTCGCCTGCTGCTGGCTTTAATAACGGGTGCACTTGGCACCCTCGCCTTTTCTCCCTACGATTTCTGGCCCGCCGCACTGCTCTCGCTGTGCGGCTTACAGCTGCTGACTCTTAACCGCTCCAGCCCGCAGGCCAGCGCCATTGGGTTTGTCTGGGGTTTAGGTCTGTTCGGCAGTGGCATCAACTGGGTTTATGTCAGTGTCGCCACCTTTGGCGGCATGCCTGGCCCGGTCAATGTCTTTATCGTGGCGCTGCTGGCGGCTTATCTGGCAATCTACCCGGCGCTGTTTGCCGGCGTACTGAATCGCATCTGGCCGCGAACGACGCTGTGGCGCCTGGCGCTGGCGGCACCGGCATTGTGGCAGATCACCGAGTTCCTGCGCGGCTGGGTGCTGACCGGCTTTCCGTGGCTGCAGTTTGGTTACAGCCAGATCGATGGTCCGTTAAAAGGCCTGGCCCCACTGGCGGGCGTAGAGACGCTGACCTTCCTGCTGATGGTGGTGGCTGGCCTGCTGGCTTATGCCCTGCAACAGCGCAACGTCAGAAGTCTGGTAGCAGCGCTGCTGCTGCTGGCATTGCCATGGCCGTTGCGCTACATCCAGTGGGTTCAGCCGATGCCCGAGCGGGCCGTCGAGGTGGCGCTGGTGCAGGGAAACATCCCGCAATCGATGAAGTGGGATCCGCAGCAGCTGCTCACTACCCTGCGCATTTACAACGGTCTGAGTCAGCCGCTGATGGGCAAAGCGCCGATTATTATCTGGCCTGAATCGGCAATTACCGATCTGGAGAGTAATCAGCAGCCGTTCCTGCGTTCGCTGGATGACGAACTGCGTGAGCGTGGCAGTTCGCTGATCACCGGCATTGTGGACTCCCGGCTGGAGCAGAACCGATATCACGATTACAACACCGTAATCGTGCTGGGCGGTAAAGCGCCGTACAACTACTTCAGCGGCAATCGTTACCAGAAGAATCACCTGGTGCCGTTTGGCGAATTTGTGCCGCTGGCCGATCTGCTGCGTCCGCTGGCCCCGTTCTTCGATCTGCCGATGTCGGCATTCAGTCGTGGCAACTACCTCCAGCCGCAACTCAGCGTGGCGGGCTATAACCTGACCAGCGCCATCTGTTATGAGATCGTGCTGGGTGAACAGGTGCGGGCCAACTTCCATCCCGACACCAACTTCCTGTTGACCGTTTCGAACGATGCCTGGTTTGGTCACTCTATCGGCCCATGGCAGCACTTCCAGATGGCGAGGATGCGTGCGCTGGAACTGGGACGTCCGCTGTTGCGCAGCACCAATAATGGTGTGACGGCGGTGGTCAATGCCAGTGGTGATGTGGAAGCCATGCTGCCGCAGTTTACCCGCGATGTGCTGACCAGCAAGGTTACGCCAACGCAGGGAGAAACCCCGTATGCGCGGGCTGGCATCTGGCCAGTGTGGTCACTGACGCTGCTGGCGGCGGTGATAGCCCTGCTGCGTCGGCGTCGATAACCTCCCCTCCTGTGCTCACAGAAGGCGAAGCACGTGCTTCGCCTTTTTCATGGTGACTCTCCGGTTTTTTTCACTCCCCACGCCGCACACTCTGCTGTCTTTCTAACCCATTACCTCTTTCTGGCACGATGATTGCAAAATGTTTCACTGCTTTTCGCAAACTGGCTGATTGCAGGCGCTGATGCCGGGCGGGTTGCACCAAAACAATTGACGCTGCTGCACCATTAACGCGCAGGGTGAAAAAATTGCCTTTTTTTGGTGCGTATCACCTCGCAAAAAAGAAACTTTTTTGTTTCATTGCGTTAACAATCCGCTATGTTAATGACTCTTCTGCGCCCGTTTAAACCGCAGAATGAGCAGAAACGCAGCAGAAAACAGACACAACATCATAATCAGCGCAGGTTATATCCTGTGCCTTTTTCATACGAAGGAGTTGGAACATGCAACTACGCAAAGTGGCATTATCTCTTCTGCTGATCAGCGCAGCGGCGGGAGCGGCCCAGGCGGAAGATCTCAGCGGCACCCTGAAGAAGATCAATGACAATGGCGTCATTGTGGTCGGGCATCGCGAATCATCAGTTCCCTTTTCTTATTATGACAACCAGCAAAAAGTCGTCGGCTACTCACAGGCTTACTCAAACGCCATCGTTGAAGCGATTAAAGCAAAGCTGAACAAGCCTGATCTGCAGGTCAAAATGATCCCGATCACCTCACAAAACCGTATTCCGCTGCTGCAAAACGGCACCTACGATTATGAGTGTGGCTCGACCACCAATAACCTTGAGCGCCAGAAACAGGCCGCCTTCTCAGACACTATTTTTGTTATCGGCACCCGTCTGCTGGTGAAGAAAGATGGCCCGATCAAAGATTTCGCTGACCTGAAAGGCAAAACCGTAGTGGTGACCTCAGGTACCACCTCTGAAGTGCTGCTGCACAAACTCAACGACGAACAGAAACTGGATCTGCGCATCATCAGCGCAAAAGATCACGGTGACTCCTTCCGTACGCTGGAAACCGGTCGTGCCGTAGCCTTTATGATGGATGATGCCCTGCTGGCAGGCGAACGCGCCAAAGCCAAAAAGCCGGACAACTGGGAAATTCTGGGCACGCCACAGTCAAAAGAAGCCTATGGCTGCATGCTGCGTAAAGATGATCCGCAGTTCAAAGCCCTGGTGGATGAAACCATTGCTAAAGCCCAGACCTCTGGCCAGGCAGAAAAATGGTTCGACACCTGGTTCAAACAGCCGATTCCACCAAAGAACCTGAACATGAACTTTGAGCTCTCTGATGACATGAAAGCGCTGTTCAAAACACCAAATGATAAAGCACTGAATTAACAACAAAATACCCAATGGATTTCAGATTGCATTGAGGCAGCAGAAAAATGACTCCCGATGAGCCTGCTCCGGTAAGTGATTCGGGTGAGTGAATGTAGCCAACAAAAATGCAGCCTGAAAGACGACGGGTATAACAAGGGCGGCCTGGCTGCCCTCTCGATTGCTGAAACCGCGGCATGGACAGACAGACTGACACGGGTCGTTCCCCTGAGTCAGGAAATAAAACGCCGTTCATCAATCTTCAGGGTAGCTTAGCTACCCTTTTTTTCCGGAGCTCGTTATGGGTATCGATTGGAACTGGGGCATATTCCTCGAACAGGCCCCGTTCGGTAACACGACCTACCTCGGCTGGCTGTGGTCCGGTTTTCAGGTGACAATTGCCGTCTCCTGCTGCGCCTGGATTATCGCCTTCTGTGTGGGTTCATTTTTCGGCATTCTGCGCACCGTGCCTAATCGCCTGCTGTCGACCATTGGCACCTGCTATGTCGAACTGTTTCGTAACATCCCACTGATCGTCCAGTTCTTCTTCTGGTATCTGGTGGCGCCCGAGCTGGTGGGCGAAAAGCTTGGCATGTGGTTTAAGTCTGAGCTGGATCCCAACATTCAGTTCTTCCTCTCCTCGATGATCTGTCTTGGCCTGTTTACCGCCGCCCGCGTCTGCGAGCAGGTGCGCGCAGCGATTCAGTCACTGCCGAGTGGACAGAAGAATGCCGGTCTGGCGATGGGCTTAACCCTGCCGCAGACCTATCGCTATGTGCTGCTGCCGAATGCGTATCGCGTGATTGTGCCGCCGATGACCTCGGAAATGCTGAACCTGGTGAAGAACTCCGCTATCGCCTCCACCATTGGTCTGGTCGATATGGCGGCACAGGCGGGCAAACTGCTCGACTATTCTGCCCACGCCTATGAATCCTTTACCGCTATTACGCTGGCCTACGTTGCGATTAACCTGGTGATTATGTTGTTGATGAGTCTGGTCGAGCGCAAAGTCCGGCTGCCAGGCAATGCGGGAGGCAAGTAATGTACGAGTTTGACTGGAGTTCGATTACACCCAGCCTGCCCTATCTGCTTAATGGCTTAGTGATCACCTTTAAGATCACGATTACCGCCGTGGTCTTCGGCATCCTGTGGGGCACTCTGCTGGCGGTGATGCGCCTGTCGACGTTTAAGCCTATCAGCTGGTTCGCTAAAATTTACGTCAACCTGTTCCGCTCGGTGCCGCTGGTCATGGTGCTGCTGTGGTTCTATCTGGTCGTGCCGAGTTTTCTGCAGCAGGTGCTGGGCCTGTCGCCCAAAACGGATATCCGACTGATTTCAGCCATGGTCGCCTTTTCGCTGTTCGAAGCGGCGTACTACTCTGAAATTATTCGCGCCGGCATCATCAGTATCTCGCGTGGACAGGGCAGTGCGGCTCTGGCGCTGGGCATGACGCAGTGGCAGGCAATGCGACTGATCATCCTGCCACAGGCGTTCCGCGCCATGGTTCCGCTGTTACTGACGCAGGGTATCGTGCTGTTCCAGGATACCTCGCTGGTTTATGTCTTAAGCCTGGCGGACTTCTTCCGTACCGCGTCCACCATTGGTGAGCGTGATGGCACCCAGGTTGAAATGGTTCTGTTTGCAGGTCTGGTCTACTTCGTTATCAGCCTGAGCGCATCGCTGTTGGTCAGCTATCTAAAAAGAAAAAGGACGGTTTAAATGATTAGCCTGAAAAATGTTTCTAAGTGGTATGGTCACTTTCAGGTGCTGACCGACTGCTCAACCGACGTCAAAACCGGTGAAGTGGTGGTGGTGTGCGGCCCGTCCGGCTCCGGTAAATCAACGCTGATCAAAACGGTGAACGGCCTTGAGCCGATTCAGCAGGGCGTGATTGCGGTGAACGGCACCGAGGTGAATAACAAAAAGACTAATCTTGCGCAGCTTCGCAGCCAGGTCGGGATGGTGTTCCAGCACTTCGAGCTGTTTCCGCATCTGAGCATTATCAACAACCTGGTTCTGGCGCAGGTAAAAGTGCTGAAGCGCGACAAAGCGGCAGCCCGCGATAAAGGGCTGAAGCTGCTGAAGCGTGTGGGTCTTTCCGCCCATGCTGAGAAGTTTCCCGGCCAGCTCTCAGGCGGTCAGCAGCAGCGTGTGGCGATTGCGCGAGCGCTCTGCATGGACCCTATCGCGATGCTGTTTGATGAACCCACCTCCGCGCTGGATCCGGAAATGATCAACGAAGTGCTGGATGTAATGGTTGAACTGGCACAGGAAGGGATGACGATGATGGTGGTGACCCATGAGATGGGCTTCGCCCGTAAGGTTGCCAATCGCGTGATCTTTATGGATGAAGGGAAAATTATCGAAGACACCAACAAAGATGACTTCTTTAATAACCCACAGTCTGAGCGCGCTAAAGATTTCCTCGCTAAAATTCTGCACTAAACCTGACGAACAGGCGGGTCACCCAGGGTGGCCCGCTTCATTTAGCTACACCACACTATCAGGGTTCAAACGGCTGACGCTGGAACTGATCGTTGCCGCATTCCGGACAACGTGACAGCGTTTCAGGCGTGTAGATTGCCCGGGTGAACTGGCATTTCTCACAGACCAGATTGCCCAGCCCCACCACTTCCCCACTCTGATAAACCCCGTGATGATGCAGATCCTGGAAGACCTCTCGCCACTCCAGCTGACTTTTATCGGTGATATCCGCCAGCTCTTTCCAGACGCTCTCGCGGATGATGCGCATAAACAGTGAGTCCGCTAGCGGTTCTTCCACATCGGTGTAGCTGCGTGCAAACTCGCCCAGATCACGGCGCACTGAGCTGAGCGCCTGGTCAATCTCCTGTTCCGTCATATCATCGCGCACCAGCAACTGGCTTCGTCGCCCGGCAATCAGCTCATCAAGGTTACGATCGCCCTGACGAAGACGTTCGGTCAATACGGCTAACGACTCGCGATATTCCTGAGCCACTTTATTCATTTTGTTCTCCTTTATGCAGACCCTCGCTGAACTAAGTTTAGTCGTAATGTTGCTTTTGCCGTGTCGTCTGTACAGTGAATTACAAAAGGGTGAAGGCTCTGACGCTTTCGGCAGAAATCGTGCCGGCAAAAGTGGGAAGTGTTGTTGATACGCGGCCTTATGGGTATGCTATGCGGATCTTAGAGCCAGAAAAATGTTTTTCATAAAGGACCACAGGCAGCCATGCAAGAGCAATACCGCCCGGAAGAAATTGAATCCCGTGTGCAGCAGCACTGGGATGAAAACGAAACGTTTAAAGTGACTGAGCAGGAAGGTAAAGAGAAATACTATTGCCTCTCCATGTTGCCCTATCCTTCTGGCCGCCTGCACATGGGCCACGTTCGTAACTACACCATCGGCGACGTAATCGCGCGTTATCAGCGTATGCTCGGCAAAAACGTACTACAGCCGATTGGCTGGGATGCTTTCGGCCTGCCTGCGGAAGGCGCTGCGGTGAAAAACAACACCGCTCCGGCCCCGTGGACTTACGACAATATCGCCTACATGAAAAACCAGCTCAAACTGCTGGGCTTTGGCTATGACTGGAGTCGTGAACTGGCAACCTGCCAGCCAGAGTACTATCGCTGGGAACAGTGGTTCTTTACCAAACTGTATGAAAAAGGCCTGGTCTATAAAAAGACCTCTGCCGTGAACTGGTGCCCGAACGATCAGACGGTGCTGGCGAACGAGCAGGTGATCGACGGCTGCTGCTGGCGCTGCGACACCAAAGTTGAGCGTAAAGAGATCCCGCAGTGGTTTATCAAAATCACCGATTATGCGGAAGAGCTGCTGAACGACCTGGATACGCTGGAAGAGTGGCCTGAGCAGGTCAAAACCATGCAGCGTAACTGGATTGGCCGCTCTGAAGGTGTCGAAATCACCTTCGATGTGGCTGACAGCGAAGAGAAGGTCACCGTCTACACCACCCGCCCGGATACCTTTATCGGCGCAACCTATGTTGCCGTTGCCGCAGGCCATCCGCTGGCGACCCAGGCGTCGGTCAATAATCCGGCGCTGGCTGACTTTATCGCTGAATGCCGCAATACCAAAGTGGCCGAAGCCGATATGGCGACCATGGAGAAGAAAGGCATGGTGACCGGCCTGTCTGTTGTTCATCCGCTGACCGGCGAGCTTATCCCGGTCTGGGTTGCCAACTTCGTACTGATGGAATATGGCACCGGCGCTGTGATGGCGGTTCCGGCGCACGATCAGCGCGACTGGGAGTTTGCCACTAAATATGATCTGCCGATTAAGCCGGTCATCCTGAATCTGGATGGTTCCATTCCTGATGTCAGCATCGCGGCGATGACTGACAAAGGTGCGCTGTTCAACTCAGGTGAGTTTAACGGCATGGATCACGCCACCGGTTTTAACGCCATTGCGGATTCGCTGGCGGCAAAAGGCGTGGGCGTGCGTAAAGTGAACTACCGCCTGCGCGACTGGGGTGTCTCCCGTCAGCGCTACTGGGGTGCCCCTATCCCGATGGTGACGCTGGAAGATGGCACCGTCATGCCTGCACCAGAAGACCAGTTGCCGGTGATCCTGCCGGAAGATGTGGTGATGGATGGCATTACCAGCCCAATCAAAGCGGATCCGGAGTGGGCTAAAACCACGGTAAACGGCCAGCCTGCTCTGCGTGAAACCGACACCTTTGACACCTTCATGGAGTCTTCCTGGTACTACGCGCGTTATACCTGCGCCAGCTACAAGGAAGGCATGCTGGATCCGGCAGCGGCAAACTACTGGCTGCCGGTCGATCAGTATGTGGGCGGTATTGAACACGCCATCATGCACCTGATGTATTTCCGCTTCTTCCACAAGCTGCTGCGTGACGCGGGCCTGGTGAACTCCAATGAGCCAGCCAAACGTCTGCTGTGCCAGGGCATGGTGCTGGCTGACGCCTTCTACTACCTTGGTGCCAACGGCGAGCGTAACTGGGTTTCACCGGTTGACGTTGAGGTTGAGCGGGATGAGAAAGGCCGCATTGTTAAAGCCACAGACACGCAGGGCCGCGAAGTGATCTACGCGGGCATGAGCAAAATGTCGAAGTCGAAAAACAACGGCATCGACCCACAGCTGATGGTTGAGCGTTACGGCGCGGATACCGTGCGTCTGTTTATGATGTTTGCTTCACCGGCGGATATGACGCTGGAGTGGCAGGAGTCGGGCGTTGAAGGGGCGAACCGCTTCCTGAAACGTGTCTGGAAGCTGGTCTTCGAGCATACACAGAAAGGTGCGACCGTGGCACTGGATGTGGAGAGCCTGAATGACGAGCAGAAATCGCTGCGTCGCGATCTGCACAAAACCATCGCCAAAGTGGCGGATGATATTGGCCGTCGTCAGACTTTCAACACCGCCATTGCGGCGATCATGGAGCTGATGAACAAACTGGCACGCGCCCCGCAGGAAAGCGAGCAGGATCGCGCCCTGATGCAGGAAGCGCTGCTGGCCATCGTCCGTCTTCTCTATCCGTTTACCCCGCACGCCTGCTATGTTCTGTGGCAGACGCTGGGTGGCGAAGGCACTATCGATGAAGCGAGCTGGCCGGTTGCGGATGAAGCCGCTATGGTTGAAGATTCGCTGCTGGTAGTGGTTCAGGTTAACGGTAAAGTGCGCGGTAAAATCACCGTGCCAGCCGATGCAACACAGGAACAGGTTCAGGCACGCGCTGCGCAGGAGCATCTGGTAGCGAAGTATCTGGACGGCGTGACTATCCGTAAAGTCATTTATGTACCGGGCAAACTGCTTAACCTGGTCGTAGGTTAAGTTCAGGAGGAACTGTGCGACATCCGATTATCAGGCTGTTTGTCATGCTGGCGGTGGTGATCACCGCTGGCTGTGGTTTTCATCCGCGCGGCACCACTCAGGTGCCCAGCGAACTGAAAACCCTGATTGTTTCAACCGGCGATCCTTATGGGCCGCTGGCGCGTACTGTGCGTCAGCAGCTGCGTATCAACGATGTCAAAATTGTTGAAGACAGCAAACAGAATCGCACCGATATTCCAACGCTGCGCCTGGGGCCTGAATCCTCGGGCCGTAACACGGCTTCGGTCTTTATCAGCGGCACCACTGCCGAGTATCAGCTGGTGATGACCCTCACCGCACAGGTGCTGCTGCCGGGCAAAGGTATCTATCCTATCAGCACCACGGTTTATCGGTCATTCTTCGATAACCCGAACGCTGCGCTGGCAAAAGATGCCGAGCAGGATCTGATTACGCAGGAGATGCGTCAGCGTGCTGCTGAACAGCTGGTACGTAAACTGCTGACGGTACACGCCGCGCAGATCAACAGCAAAGAGACCTTACCGGCGTCAGTGATTCCGGTGCCGGGTCAGGGTTCACAGGAAGCGCCCACTTCCTCTGCTACCAGCCTGCAATGATCAGGATTTATCCTGAGCAACTCAGCGCGCAGCTCCGTGAGGGGCTGCGCGCCTGTTATTTGTTAGCCGGTAACGAACCGCTGCTGCTGCAGGAAAGTTCAGATGCGATTCGCGTCGCCGCAACCGCGCAGGGATTCGAAGAACATTTTAGTTTTACGCTGGATGCACAGACTGACTGGGAGAGCCTGTTCGTCAGTTGCCAGTCACTGAGTCTGTTTGCTCAGCGTCAGACCATGACGCTGCAATTCCCCGATAATGGCCCCAACGCCGCGATGGCAGAACAGCTGGTTAAGCTGTCGCAGTTGCTGCACGCCGATATTCTGCTGATCTGCCGGATGGCGAAGCTGACCAAAGCGCAGGAAAACAGCGCCTGGTTTAAAGCGTTGTCCGCCTCTGCGGTACTGGTGCCCTGTCAGACGCCTGAACAGGCGCAACTGCCACGCTGGGTCGTTAATCGCGCTAAGGCGCTGAAATTATCGGTGGATGACGCAGCCGTGCAGCTGTTGTGTTACTGCTATGAAGGCAATCTGCTGGCGCTGGCGCAGGCGCTTGAGCGGCTCTCGCTGCAGTGGCCCGACGGCAAGCTGACACTGCCCCGGGTTGAAGAGGCGGTCAGTGATGCCGCGCACTTTACTCCTTTCCACTGGGTGGATGCCCTGCTGGCGGGAAAAAGCCGCCGCGCCCTGCATATTCTGCATCAGCTGGAGAAAGAAGAGAGCGAAGTGGTGATACTGCTGCGTACGCTGCAGCGTGATCTGCTGACGCTGCTGCATCTGCAACGCCACCAGACAGCGCAGCCGCTGCGTACGCTGATGGATCAGCAGCGCATCTGGCAGAATCGCCGTGCGCTGTTTACCGACGCGCTGCAACGAGTGGATGCCACGCGTCTGCAACGCGCCATTCATCTGCTGAGTCAGATTGAAATCACCCTGAAGCAGGATTATGGACAGCCGGTGTGGCCGCAGTTACAGACCCTGACGCTGCTGCTCAGCAGTCGTGCTTTTCCGACGAGCTTTGCCCATGTCTGAGTTACACGCACTGTTTGGCGGCACCTTTGATCCGATTCATTTTGGCCATCTGCGCCCGGTCGAAGCGCTGGCGCAACAGACCGGCCTGCAGCGTGTGACGCTGCTGCCCAACAATGTGCCGCCGCATCGTCCGCAACCGGAAGCCAGCGCTGCCCAGCGGGTTGCTATGCTGCGCTGCGCTATCCGCGACCTGCCGCTGTTTGAGATCGATACCCGCGAGCTGGAACGCGACACGCCGTCCTGGACCGTGACCACCCTGGAAGCCTGGCGCACCGAACGCGGTGCAGAGCAGCCGCTGGGATTTATTATTGGTCAGGATTCATTGCTGAGCTTATCAAAATGGCATCGCTGGCAGGATCTGCTGTCACTCTGCCATCTGCTGGTGTGCCAGCGCCCCGGCTATCCGACCCGGTTCGACTCGCCTGACATGCAGCGCTGGCTTGAGCAACACCTCGCTCAGGATATCCGGCAGCTGCATCAGCAGCCCGCAGGCCATATCTGGCTGGCGGACACCCCTCTCTATGACATTTCGGCCACTGAAATTCGCCGCCGTCGCCACCAGAATCAGCCCTGCGACGATCTGTTGCCCGCTGCGGTTATCGATTATATCGACCGCGAAGGCTTATATCGCGACTGATCCGGGCATGCTATACTGCGCCGCTTAATTTTTTGGCTGCACTCTCCGGGCTTACAGCCGGCTCGTTACCACCAGATTCCAAGGGGAACCTTTTGCAAGGTAAAGCACTCCAAGAGTTCGTTATTGATAAGATTGATGATCTCAAAGGCCAGGACATTGTTACCATCGACGTTCAGGGCAAATCCAGCATCACTGATTTCATGATCATCTGCACCGGCACCTCCACGCGTCATGTGACTTCGATCGCAGAACACGTAGAGCAGGAGTCGCGTTTAGCAGGCCTGATGCCATTAGGCATTGAAGGTAAAAGCGCGGCAGACTGGGTCGTGGTCGATCTGGGTGATGTCATCGTGCATGTGATGCAGGAAGAGAGTCGCCAGCTGTATGAGCTGGAAAAACTCTGGGGCTAATCGGTGAAACTGCAACTTGTTGCCGTCGGCACGAAAATGCCTGACTGGGTGCAGACCGGTTTTATGGAATATCTGCGCCGCTTCCCGAAAGATATGCCGCTTGAGCTGACCGAAGTGACCGCAGGTAAACGCGGTAAAAATGCTGATATCAAACGCATCCTTGAAAAAGAGGGTGAAGCGATGTTAGCGGCGGTCGGCAAAGGCAATCGCATCGTTACGCTGGATATTCCTGGTCATCCGTGGGAAACCCCGCAGCTGGCACAGCAGATTGAACGCTGGAAGCTGGATGGTCGCGATGTCAGCCTGCTGATTGGCGGGCCTGAAGGCCTGGCCCCCGCCTGTAAAGCGGCGGCAGAGCAGAGCTGGTCACTGTCAGCATTGACGTTGCCCCATCCGCTGGTGCGCGTGCTGGTAGCCGAAAGTCTGTATCGGGCCTGGAGCATAACGACAAATCATCCTTATCATCGTGAATGACCGATCAGCCCACATCAGACATGACAAGTAGCGGATGAAATTACAAAGCAACGCCTTTCGCGATTACAGCGCCGAACAGAAACTCTTTGTCCGTCGGGCCTTTATCGCCTTCGTCGGTATCTTACTGCTCTCTTCAGTACTGGTGGTTAACCTTTACCACCTGCAGATCCTTCGCTTTGATGATTACAGCACCCGCTCCAACCAGAACCGTATCAAACTGGTGCCTGTGGCCCCCAGCCGCGGCATAATTTACGATCGTACCGGCACGCCGCTGGCGCTGAACCGCACCATCTATCAGGCAGAACTGGTTCCGGAAAAAGTTGATAATCTGCAACAGACCCTGGAAAACTTACGCCCGATTCTTGAGCTGACTGACGACGACCTCGAAAACTTCCAGAAAGAGCGTAAACGCTCACGTCGTTTCACCTCTATCCCGGTTAAAACCGGTCTGAATGACGTGCAGGTCGCGCGTTTTGCGGTCAATCAGTACCGCTTCCCCGGCGTGGAAGTTAAAGGTTACCAGCGCCGCTACTACCCTTACGGTGCCACGCTGACGCATGTGGTCGGCTACGTCTCAAAAATCAACGATCGTGACGTTGCACGCCTCGACAAAGAGGGCATATGGCCTAACTACGCCGCGACGCACGACATCGGTAAGCTGGGCATTGAAGCCTATTACGAAAATTTGCTGCACGGCAAAACCGGCTTTGAAGAGGTTGAGGTCAACAACCGTGGCCGGGTCATTCGCCAGCTGCATGAGGAGTCCCCTCAGGCAGGCCGTGATATCTATCTGACTATCGATCTCAAACTGCAGCAATATGTCGAGACCCTGCTGGCGGGCAGTCGCGCGGCCGTCGTGGTCAGCGATCCGCGCACCGGCGAAATCCTCGCCATGGTCTCAACGCCCAGCTATGACGCCAACATGTTTGTCGACGGTATTTCCAGTAAGGATTACCGCGGCCTGCTGGAAGATGAAAACCGTCCGCTCTATAACCGTGCGATTCAGGCTGCCTATCCACCGGCTTCGACGGTTAAACCTTATGTGGCGGTCTCTGCCCTGAGTGCTGGCGTGATTAACCGTAATACCAGCCTGTTTGATCCCGGCTGGTGGCAACTTCCTGGTTCAGAAAAACGCTTCCGCGACTGGAAAAAATGGGGCCACGGGCGTCTGAACGTCACCAAAGCGCTGGAAGAGTCTGCCGATACCTTCTTCTATCAGGTTGCCTATGACATGGGCATCGACCGTCTGTCGGAGTGGATGAATAAATTTGGTTACGGCAGCCGTACCGGCATCGATTTACCGCAGGAGAGCGCCGGTAACATGCCGACCCGTGACTGGAAACAGAGACGCTTTAAAAAGCCGTGGTATCAGGGCGATACCATTCCGGTGGGGATCGGACAGGGTTACTGGACCGCTACGCCGTTGCAGATGAACAAAGCGATGATGATTCTGATCAACGACGGCGTCGTCAAGGTGCCGCATATGCTGCGCGCCACCCGCGAAGGCCGCACCCTGGTGCCCTATCGCCAGCCGCCTGAAGCCCCGATTGGTGATATCCATTCCGGCTACTGGGAAATTGCCAAAGATGGCATGTATGGCGTGGCGAACCGGCCCAACGGCACCGCGCACAAGAGCTTCGCCGATGCGCCCTATAAAATCGCCGCCAAGTCCGGTACGGCTCAGGTCTTTGGCCTGAAAGAGAACGAAACCTATAACGCCCATAAAATTGCTGAACGATTACGCGACCATAAATTAATGACCGCGTTTGCCCCTTATGACAAACCTCGGGTCGCCGTGACCATTATCCTGGAAAACGGTGGCGCCGGTCCGGCTGTCGGCACCGTCATGCGCCAGATTCTGGATCACATTATGTTGGGTGATAACAATACAGTCCTGCCGGACGCCGCTCCTGTGCCGCCCGGTTATGAAGGTGAATAAACATGTCGATGCAAGATAGTCCGCAGAAACGTTCGATCTGGATGCGCATCCACATCGATCCGCTGTTTATGCTGATCATTCTCGGCCTGCTGACCTACAGCGCTGTGGTGATCTGGAGCGCCAGTGGTCAGGACCCCGGCATGATGGAGCGTAAACTCGGTCAGATCGCGATGGGGCTGGTCATCATGATTGTGCTGGCGCAGGTACCGCCGCGCGTCTATGAAGGCTGGGCGCCCTATCTTTATATTGTCTGCGTCATTCTGCTGGTGGCGGTGGATGCCTTTGGGCAGATCAGTAAAGGCGCTCAACGCTGGCTCGATCTCGGCTTTGTGCGTTTTCAGCCCTCTGAGATTGCCAAGATAGCGGTGCCTTTAATGGTGGCGCGCTTTATCAACCGCGATGTCTGTCCGCCGACGCTGAAAAATACCGGCATTGCGCTGATTCTGATCTTCCTGCCCACCCTGCTGGTGGCGGCACAGCCCGATCTCGGCACCTCAATTCTGATTGCCGCCTCCGGCTTGTTTGTGCTGTTCCTCTCGGGTATGAGCTGGAAACTGATTGGCGTAGCCGTGTTGCTGGTCGCCGCCTTTATCCCGATTTTGTGGTTTTTCCTGATGCACGATTATCAGCGTGACCGCGTGATGATGCTGCTCGACCCGGAAACGGACCCGCTGGGTGCCGGTTATCACATTATCCAGTCGAAAATTGCTATTGGCTCAGGAGGCCTGCGCGGTAAAGGCTGGCTGCAGGGCACCCAGTCTCAGCTGGAGTTTTTGCCGGAACGTCATACCGACTTTATCTTTGCGGTTCTGGCTGAAGAGTTAGGCCTGGTTGGCGTGCTGCTGCTGCTGGCCCTTTATCTGCTGCTGATCATGCGGGGATTGGTTGTGGCAGCCCGGGCGCAGACCACCTTTGGCCGGGTAATGGCGGGCGGTTTAATGCTGATTTTATTCGTTTATGTTTTCGTTAACATTGGCATGGTTAGTGGTATCTTACCGGTAGTTGGCGTGCCGCTGCCGCTGGTCAGTTATGGCGGCTCCGCGCTTATCGTGCTTATGGCGGGATTTGGCATTGTGATGTCGATCCACACTCACCGAAAAATGTTATCTAAAAGTGTCTAAGAGGCTGCAGATGCGTAAGGAATGGCTTGGCGTTGCACTGGCATCACTGGTTCTGGCGGCCTGTACCACGCCGGAACCCCAAAATACGGCGCCGCCGCAACCGGCTTACAATGGACCGGTGGTGGAGATTCCAGGCGTTGAGCCACGTTATGAGCCGATCAATCCAGGCACCAGCCAGGATTACAGCGTGAACGGCAAAAATTATCGCGTCATCAAAGATCCGTCGAACTACAGTGAAGTCGGCCTGGCCACCTGGTACGGCGAAGAGGCGCAGGGCAACCGCACCGCTACCGGCGAAGCCTACGATCCTGATGCACTGACCGCGGCCCACCCTACTCTGCCGCTGCCGAGCTATGTGCGCGTGACCAATATCGCGAATGGCCGTCAGATTGTGGTGCGCGTTAACGATCGCGGCCCTTACACGCCAGGACGCATTATCGACCTGTCGCGGGCTGCCGGTGACCGCCTGAATATCTCCAACAATTCGCGCGTGCGGGTTGATTACATCAAGGTCGCCCCAGACGGTTCGCTCTCTGGCCCCGGCACCATCGGGACCGTCGTGGCAAAACAGAGCTACTCTCTGCCTGCCCGTCCGGACCTGAGTGGTGGCGCGGTGATGAACGGCGGCAGCGCAGCCCCCTCAGAGCCGCCTGCGCAAAATGTTGAGGCCATCAGCAACAGTACGCTGCAAAGCGGTGACAACATGGGCGCGCCGGTGCAGAGCAGCGGCTTTCTTGGTGCACCCCAGCCATTAGCGACCGGCGTACTGGAAGGTAACGAACCGCCAGCCGCCGCACCCGCCAGTTCCGCACCGGCAGTCAGCAATGCTGCTCCCGCAGCAGCCAGCGCCGCGCCTGCAGCCAGCAGTGGTGGTGCCGACGGATATGTAGTGCAGGTCGGTGCGCTGAATGACCCGGCGCGTGCCCAGCAGATGATGAAAAGCCTGAGCCAGCGTTATGGCGTGCCCGGTAAGGTAGAAGACGCGGGCAACAATGTGTATCGCGTTCAGCTCGGCGGTTACGCCTCCCGCGCCGAAGCGGCAGCGCTGCAACAGCGTCTGAGCAGTGAAGGCCAGGCCGCCTCATTTATTACTAACACGCGTCGCTGAACCGTTTATCAGACAGCTGCACGTTACGTCTGCTAACAACCCAATCATCACGTCCGGTGCCAGTTAATCTGGCATTGGGTATGATGAGTGACATTTTCAACCTCAAACTCACGGATGTTGTAGTCCTACACATGAACACGCTGAAATCATCTCGTTTGCTGAAACGCCTGACAGTGGGATCACTGATCGCTTTCTCTCTCAGCCATGCTGCTATTGCTGATGACGTCAATCTCAAGACCATGATTCCGGGCGTGCCGGACATTGATGCCGAAGCGTACGTCCTTATCGACTACAACTCAGGCAAAGTGCTGGCAGAGAAAAATGCCGATGCACGCCGCGATCCTGCCAGTCTGACCAAGATGATGACCAGCTATGTCATTGGTCAGGCCGTTAAAGCGGGTAAAATTCATCAGGACGATATGGTCACCGTCGGCCCGGATGCCTGGGCGACCGGCAACCCGGTGTTCAAAGGCTCCTCGCTGATGTTCCTGAAGCCAGGCGACCGCGTGCCGGTTTCTCAGCTGACCCGTGGGATTGTGCTGCAGTCCGGTAACGACGCCTGTGTTGCGATGGCTGACTATGTCGCTGGCAGCCAGGATGCGTTCGTTAATCTGATGAACAATTACGTCAAAGCGATTGGCCTGCAGAATACCCACTTCCAGACCGTCCATGGTCTGGACGCTGAAGGTCAGTACAGCTCCGCGCGCGATATGGCGTTGATCGGTCAGGCGCTGATCCGTGACGTGCCGGAAGAGTATGCTGTCTATAAAGAGAAAGAGTTCACCTTCAATAATATCCGTCAGATGAACCGTAACGGTCTGCTGTGGGATACCAACCTGAATGTGGACGGCATCAAAACCGGTCATACCAACTCAGCCGGTTACAACCTGGTGGCGTCTGCGACTGAAGGCCAGATGCGCCTGATTTCTGCTGTGATGGGCGGTCATACCTACAAAGGCCGTGAGACCGAGAGTAAGAAACTGCTGACCTGGGGCTTCCGTTTCTTTGAAACCGTGGCGCCACTGAAAGCGGGCAAAGAGTTCGCCTCTGAGCCAGTCTGGTTCGGCGATAACGACCGTGTGCAGCTGGGCGTGGAAAAAGATGCTTACCTGACCATCCCACGTGGCCGCATGAAAGATCTGAAAGCCAGCTATGTGCTGACCAACACGGAACTGCATGCACCACTGAAGAAAAATCAGGTGGTCGGCAGCATCAACTTCCAGCTGGATGGCAAGACTATCGAACAGCGTCCGCTGGTGGTACTGAACGAGATCTCTGAAGGAGGTTTCTTTGGCCGTATCGTTGATTACATCAAGCTGATGTTCCATCACTGGTTCGGTTAAGCGTGGCGGGTGATTGAAAAATCACCCCTTCGCCCCCATTACACGATATTATGTTGCTCCCGCTCAGGCGGGAGCCTGTTTTTTATGCACCGGAGTTAATATGAAAACCAAACTGAATGAGCTGCTCGAATTTCCTACCCCATTTACCTACAAAGTAATGGGTCTGGCACAACCGGAGCTGGTTGATCAAGTGGTTGAAGTGGTGCAACGCCATGCGCCAGGCGACTACAGCCCTGAAGTTAAGCCGAGCAGCAAAGGCAACTATCACTCCGTCAACATCACTATCACCGCCACCCACATCGAGCAGGTAGAACGCCTGTACGAAGAGCTGGGCAACATCGAAATTGTGCGGATGGTACTGTAATTTACGGGTCGGCAAGGCGCCTCTGCCTGACGGTTTGCCGACGTTATCCTCAGCGTTATTTCCTTTAGCGGGCTATCGTTTTGTCAGTTGAAACTCTTCTTGTCCGCCAGTCAGGTCTGCGCGACTGGCAATCTGTCTCCGACGCCATGCATCACTATACCGACCAGCGCAACGACCAGAGTCGTGATGAAATCTGGCTGGTTGAACATCCTCCGGTCTTTACTCAGGGTCAGGCGGGCAAAGCAGAGCATCTGCTGATGCCAGGCGAGATCCCGGTGGTGCAGAGTGACCGTGGGGGTCAGGTCACCTATCACGGGCCAGGACAGCAGGTGATGTACGTCCTGATCGATGTAAAACGCCGTAAGCTCGGCGTACGCCAGCTGGTGACCATTCTGGAAGAGACGGTTATCGCCACCCTTGCAGAGTTTGGCGTCAGCGCCCGCGCCCGTGCTGATGCACCTGGCGTCTACGTCGGGGAAGAGAAGATCTGTTCACTGGGATTACGCATCCGTAAAGGCTGCTCGTTTCACGGTCTGGCGCTGAATGTTGCTATGGATTTGTCGCCCTTCCTGCGCATCAATCCCTGTGGTTACGCCGGCATGAGCATGACCCAGTTGAAAAATTTCCAGCCAGAGGTGACGACGGAGCAGGTACACTCTCCGCTGGTCAGCGCGTTTGCGCGGCTGTCAGGTTATGAAAATGTTGAATGGATTTCAGGGGATCTCCCTGTTAAACCTTAACGCAGAATGCGAATTTACAAATATGTAACTTATCCGCGCTGACTGTGGCTGCTTCGCAGGCGATGTGATGATATAATTTTTGCACTTTTTTCAAATAAAGTTGAAAGCAGCCTTCCCGGTTTGAGTGGGAACGCTTTCAAATCGCAATCCGACCGGAACCTGCTGATTTATGAGTAAACCAATTCAGATGGAACGCGGCGTCAAATATCGTGACGCAGACAAAATGGCGCTGATCCCGGTGAAAACCGTGGCTGTTGAACGGCAGGAGATGTTGCGTAAGCCGGAATGGATGAAAATCAAGCTGCCAGCTGACTCCAGTCGTATTCAGGGCATTAAGGCCGCGATGCGTAAAAACGGGCTGCACTCAGTCTGTGAAGAGGCATCCTGTCCTAACCTCGCCGAATGCTTCAACCACGGCACCGCCACCTTTATGATCCTTGGCGCAATCTGTACCCGTCGTTGTCCGTTCTGCGATGTGGCACATGGCCGCCCCAATGCCCCTGACGCTAACGAACCCGCTAAACTGGCGCAGACGATTGCCGATATGGGCCTGCGCTACGTGGTGATCACCTCGGTTGACCGCGATGATTTGCGTGATGGTGGCGCACAGCACTTTGCCGACTGCATCAGCGCGATTCGCGAAAAAAATCCGACGATCAAAATTGAAACGCTGGTGCCGGACTTCCGTGGCCGTATGGATCGCGCGCTGGAGATTCTCACCGCGACGCCACCGGATGTGTTTAACCACAATCTGGAAAACGTACCGCGCGTCTACCGCCAGGTGCGTCCGGGCGCGAACTACGAGTGGTCACTGAAGCTGCTTGAACGTTTCAAAGAGGCGCATCCTCACATCCCGACAAAATCGGGTCTGATGGTGGGCCTGGGCGAAACCAATGCCGAAATCGTTGAGGTGATGCGCGATTTGCGTCGCCACGGTGTCACCATGCTGACGCTGGGCCAGTATCTGCAGCCGAGCCGCCACCACCTGCCGGTTCAGCGCTACGTCAGCCCGGCTGAGTTCGATGAGATGAAAGAAGAAGCGATGGCGATGGGCTTTACCCATGCCGCGTGCGGTCCGTTTGTCCGCTCTTCCTATCACGCGGATATGCAGGCCAAAGGCGAAGAAGTGAAATAAGCACGCTTTTACTTTAGAAAGCCCGAAAAACAAAAAACCAGACTGGAAACAGTCTGGTTTTTTTTATCTGTGCCTGAAATAAAAAGTAACAGTTATTTGCAGCAAATAACCGATTAATCTTTATGAACGACGCGTTCTGCCGGCACGTCTTCAGCCGCAGTTCGGGTTGCGCTGGTATCTTCATCTTTCATGGCTTTTTTAAAGCCCTTGATTGCGGAGCCCAGATCGCCACCCAGTGAGCGCAACTTGTTGGTACCAAAAAGCAGTACGATAAGCGCACCGATAATCAGCAGCTTGGCAATACTGATACCTTCCATATTTAACCTTTCAACTTTATCGAATCACGGTGACTGATATTTACGCGCAGTTTGCCTGCGGCGACAACTGGAATCTGTAACAGAGTAAGATCTCAGATGAAGCGACTCAGGAACGCCTGGGTGCGCGGATGCTGTGGATTCGCGATCACCTCTTCAGGCGTGCCCTGCTCCACCACCACCCCCCCATCCATAAAGACCACGCGATCGGCGGCTTCCCGCGCAAAGCTAATCTCATGAGTCACCACGATCATCGTTAATCCCTGGTCGGCAAGGGTACGCATGGTCGCCAGCACTTCGCCCACCAGTTCCGGATCGAGCGCGGAGGTCGGCTCATCAAACAGCATCAGCTGCGGCTTGATCGCCAGCGCCCGCGCAATCGCCACACGCTGTTGCTGTCCGCCCGAGAGGTGACGTGGCCAGGCGTCCGCTTTATCGCTTAACCCCACCGTCGCCAGCAGCGATCGGGCATGGGCCATAGCCTCCTGACGCGGGAATTTATGCACGCCGATGGGCGCTTCAGTGATGTTCTGCAGCACGGTCATATGGGGGTAGAGATTGAACTGCTGAAACACCATGCCAATTTTCTGGCGCTGACGGGCGATCTGGCGTGGCGACAACCGGTGCAGCACATGCCCTTTAAGTACATACCCGATCTGCTCATCGCCGACCCGAATCGATCCGGCGTTCATCTCTTCAAGATGATTGATGCAGCGCAGAAACGTGGATTTACCGGAACCAGATGGCCCGAGGATCACCACTACTTCACCGGGCCAGACATCCAGATCGATCCCTTTCAGAACCTGATTGTCGCCGTAATTCTTCTGCACGTTGCGGGCGCAGACCAGGGGTTCACGCTGACTCATTGCTCCTCCTGCTGGGGTTGCACGTTAGCCGCGATGGTGGCGCGTCTGGGGGCGCTGGCCACCCGACGAGTGCCACGCGCGTAGTAACGCTCGATGGCGGACTGGCCCAGATTGAGGATCGAGGTGATCAGCAGATACCAGATCACCGCCACCATCAGCATCGGGATGATCTCGAAGGTACGGTTGTAGATCGCCTGCACCGAATAGAGCAGATCGCCCATTGCGATCACGCTGACCAGCGACGTCGCCTTGATCATGCTGATCAACTGGTTGCCGGTAGGCGGAATAATCGATCGCATCGCCTGCGGAATGATGATGCGCCGCAGCGCCCGTGAACGACTCATGCCAAAGGCCTGGGTAGTCTCTACCTGACCGTTATCCACCGACAGCAGACCGGCGCGAATAATTTCCGCCATATAGGCCGCTTCATTCAGCGCCAGCCCGGCAATAGCGGCTGTCAGTGGGGTGATCAGATCGTTGGTATTCCAGCTGGCCAGCGTGATATCGGTCCACGGCAGCGTCAGCGACAGCGCCGGAAACAGCGTAGAAAGGTTGTACCAGAAGATCAGCTGTACCAGTAGCGGCGTGCCACGAAAGAACCAGATATAGAGTCCGGCAACGCCGCGCAGCAACCGGTTCTCGGAGAGCCGCCAGACGCCCAGCAGCAGACCGAGCAGCGTGCCGAGTACCATCGACACCACTGTCAGCCCCAGAGTGACCTGCAACCCTTTAAGCACGGATCCTTCAGTAAACCACTTGAGCACCACCTGCCATTCAAAGTTAGGATTGGTCGCCACCAGCCACAATAGATTGGTGCCGATCACCAGCACTAAAATCCAGCTGATCCAGCGTCCGTAAGTGGGGGCGTTGCGAGCGAACGCCACGTCGCGCAGCTGTGCCTCGCCTCTGTCACCGCTGTGCAGATGGCGCGGCGGGCTCATTTGCTGGCCTCTTTCGCCAGATTCAGTCCGGGTGCTGTGGTCATGTTGCCCTCAAGCTGCCACTTTTTCATGATGGCCGCATACGTCCCGTTCTGATACAGCTCTTTGTAGGCATCCAGCACCACCTGACCCAGCGGCGAGCCTTTCGGCACCACCGTGCCCTGGAAAATGTCGCCAAAGCCGTTTTTCTGCCCTTTGCCCGCCAGCTCAAGTTGCCCCTTCGCCTGATTAACAAAGTAAGTCAGCGGCGCCTGTGATGAGAAGAACGCATCGGAGCGTTTAGAACGTACCGCCAGAATTGATGAAGGCTGATCGGTAAAGGCCTGCACTGTCACGGCCGGCTTCCCGTCGGCCACACACCGGGCTGACTGCTTACGGATAACCTGTTCCGCAGAGCCAGCGGCCATGACGGCAATGCGCTTGCCGCAGGTGTCGTCCAGCTGATTGATTCTGGCCGGATTGCCCTTCTGCACGCCGAACACCACGAACTCCTGCACAAAATCGATGAAATCCACTTTCTGCTGACGGTCCGGATAATCACCAATCGGCCCAATCGCCAGCTGATAACGACCCGCATTGATGCCGGTGAGTACGCCTGATAAACCACTCACCGTTGCATGCTCGATCTTCACACCCAGCAGTTGTGCCAGTGCAGTCGTTAATTCGGCCGACGCGCCCTCCATTGAGTGCGGGCCATTCACAATTTCATAGGGCGGAAATGAACCGTTATTCACTGAAATCATTTTGCCCGATTTTTTGATCTCATCCGGCAACCTGTCATGCAGCGCCTGGTCAACTTTTTGCACCGGAATAGCGTCGGCAGCCTGCGCCAGGGATGCAGTCAGCCCCAGCGCCACGATTAAGGCGGTTGCTCTCTTCGTCATAATGGATTCCTGGTTCAGCGGATCAGTTGAGTTCGGGACGGGCAAAGCGCCGGTTTTCCAGTACCGGTAGCACCCGGCGGGCATAGGCGACGCGCTCAGGATCGAGATCGGCAAACAGCAGCGCCGGTGATTCCGCCGCATTTGCCACCGCCACGCCCAGCGGATCGACCACCAGACTGTTGCCGATATTGCGCGGGCCGCACTCCCCCACCGCCACCATATAGCAGGTGTTCTCCAGCGCGCGGGCGCGGGTCAGCAGTTCCCAGTGCATCTCTTTCAGCGGACCTTTAACCCAGGCGGCAGGCAGCACCAGCACCTCTGCACCATCCAGCACCAGCCGACGCGCCAGCTCCGGGAAGCGCACGTCATAGCAGGTCATTAATCCGACTTTCATACCCGCGACCTCAATCAGCGGCGGAATGACGTGGCCGGGATTGACCCGCTGCGACTCCTGCATCGCAAAGGCATCGTACAGATGCAGCTTTTCATAGGCGGCGATGATCTCACCGTTGCGGATCGCTACCAGCACGTTAAGCGCTTTTTGCTCGCCGGTGGGAACGTGAATGCTCATCATGGTGGTCAGCGCAGTGTGCTTGCTGGCGGCCAGCAGCTGGCTCAGAAAAGGGCCATCCAGCGGCTGCGCCGCCTTCAGCACTAAATCGGGGTCGGCTATATCACGTGCCAGCACCCCTTCCGGCAGTACCAGCAGATCGGCGCCACCTTCTGCCGCCCGCTGCATTAAGTCCAGACAGATACTGGCGTTCTCCTGCCATTCGCGGCTCACCGCAAATTGTCCCAGTGCTACTTTCATCATTTCTCTTCTCCCGCAGCGGCCGGAAACATTGCTTCCGGCGTCAGTACCTGGTGAGTCAGCCCTTGCTCATAGAGCTCGCGACCAAAGTCCGCAATCATCTTTCTGTTAACGCTAAAACCATTCTGATTCCAGTCAGCGGGCAATTCCTGCGCAGTGCGTCGCAAATCGTCCAGCAGCCACGGCGTGGTGTCGGCATATTTCTCTCTTTTCTGCATCCATAGCCGGTAAGAGCGATCGATGACCTCACTTAACGCCGCAGGCAGCCACGGATGCGCCGCCGCCAGTGCCGGTTTCAGCGCCAGAATGTGGATGCCCGGCACATAGCCGACACGATTAAAGTAGTCCCGCTCCGCCTGATAAAAATCGGTCTGCAGCTGCCGTAATCCTGAACCCGGCAGGAAAAAGTCCTCCGGCATAAATGGCGTGAAGATGGCATCCAGCTCACCCGCCTGCAGCATCTCTATCAGCGGTCGCTCGTCGGGCGCGGGTTCAATGCGGCCCGGGCGGCCAAATCCCGCCAGCCGATCGACAATTGGATGATCGGCAGTAAGACGACCGGCATACCAGAACACATCATCGATTTCGACGCCTGCTTCACGCAGCACCGTGCGTGTCCAGGTATTGCCCGAATCCTGCCAGCCGGTGACGCCGATTCTCTTACCTTTCAGCTGCGCAGGCGTGGTGATGGGGCTGCTGCTGGTGGTGATAATGCAGCGCTGGCGGAAGCCGCGCATCAGGAAGTGCGGCAGGCCAAGCAGTGTTTCGTCTCCTCTGGCCCGGCCCTGAGCATAGCGGCTGAAGGAGACTTCGCCCGCGTCATAGTCGGGGCTGGTCGCCAGATCATTCACCAGCGTGCCGACGCGGTCGATCTGCAGTTCAAAACCTTCTGGTCTGATATCACCCAGCGCCAGCGGGGTGAAGTAGTCCCAGTCGCGTACCGCCAGTCTGATGAGTAGCCTTGCCATGATCTCTCCGTTTACGCTGCACCGTCGGGACGGGGCATAAAATAGTGCTTGAATTTGATACTAGATCCGGAATACTTACCTGAACAATCATTAATTTGTTACTGAACAAAGTATTTTCTTATGACAGAGAGCGTCGACCTCAACTGGTTTTGCAGCCAGATAAAATCGCCTTCAGTGAAAGGCATTGCCCAGGCAGCCTCCGCGCTGATTCGTGACGGACAGATCGCGACAGGTATGCAGATGCCTGCGGTGCGGGAGATAGCGGAGCAGCTGGGTATCAGCCCGGCAACCGTTTCTGCTGCCTGGGCGCAACTCAGAAAGCAGAAAGTGCTGGCGGGCAAGGGGCGCAGTGGTGTCTGGGTCAGTAGTAATACGGTGATGCCGCGTCCGATTCGCTTTGAGAAGATCGGCAACTACGGTGATAACATCCGCGCCGATCTGACCCTCGCCGCGCCCGACCCCGCCCTGCTGCCTGACCTGCAGCGTGCGCTGCAGGCGGCCCTGCACTCACCGCAGCTCAACAGCTACACCCGTGAGGCGATTTCCGCGCCGCTGCTACAGGCGATCGCGCCGCGCTGGCCCTATGCTGCAGAGGCGTTTCTGGCGACAGATGGCGGTTTTGACGCGATGAATCTGCTGGTGCAAACCCTGGTCTCGCCGGGAGACCGCGTGATTATTGAAGATCCGACCGCGACCCGGCTGCTCGATATACTGGATAACGTCGGCGCAGAGATTCTGCCGCTGGCGTGTGATGATCAAGGCCCGCTGCCAGAGGTTCTTTCTCTTCTGCTGGAGCAGGCACCGGTAATGTTGATCTATCAGCCCCGCACCCACTCGGCCACCGGGAACAGCATCAGCCCGGCGCGACGTCAGGCAATGGCGCAGGTTCTGCAACAGAGCAACACACTAATCGTTGAGGATGATGGTATTGGCGATCTCTCCGCGGAGGCGAGCTGGAGCCTGGGTTCAATCTTTCCTGAACGCACGCTGCACGTCCGTTCGTTTTCCAAAGCCTATGGACCGGACCTGCGGCTGGCAGTGCTCTCTGCCACCTCGGAGATGGTCAGGCGCATTCAGTCATGGCGAAATTTTGGCGTCAGCTGGACCAGCCGCATTCTGCAGGATGCGGTGGCGTGGCTGCTGGAGGATGAGGAAACGCAACGGCAGATCGCCACCGCACGCGCGACCTACCGGCAACGGCGTGAAGCGTTGCTCACGGCGCTGGCACAGCGTGGACTTGATCTGCCGCTTCGCGACGGATTAAGCCTCTATATTCCGGTGACTTCAGAGCAGTTTGCCATGATCACGCTGGCTGCCCGCGGTATTGCGGTCGTGCCAGGCGAGCGCTGTCGGCTCGGCCCAACCCAATTTATTCGCGTCAGTATCGCCAGCCTCAGGGATGAACAGCGGGAGATGATTGCCGGGGCGCTGGTCATCGCCAGCGGACGGGAATTTAACTCGCTTGCAGATCTTTGATGAGATAACAGGGGGATTCAACATAGCCTTCACGGGCGTAGAACTGGTTCGCCTTGAGACGTGACTGATGGCAATGGACTTCCATGCGATCGCAGCCACGACGAGCCGCCAGCATTTCGGCATGCTGAATCAGCTGCTGGCCGACGCCTTTACTGCGCTCACCTTCTGCAATGCAGAAATAGCTGATGCGGGCGAAATCACCGGCCAGCGCCAGCTGAGGAATAAAATGTAAGGAGAGAAACCCCAGCACCTGACTGCCATGTTCAGCCACCAACAGCGCTTCACTGGGATCGCTGCATAACTGCGCCAGGCGCTGTTCAATAAAGCTTTCAGTGCCGCCGTAGCCTAACTCGCTCAGTAATGCACTCAAAGCAAAACTGTCTTTCAACTCTGCCTGACGTATGTTCATCCTGCCTCCTCACTCACCGGGTTCTGTCGCACAGTTATATAGCGTCGCAAGCCAAAAAGCTGCATATCGGGTTGTTATAAATATGTTACGGTTATTTAGTGTGAACCGCCGCGCAGTTTGTGCGGCAACGCGCCGAGAGTGAGAGTACGACAGGGGGGATGAAGCGCAGATTACAGCCATAAAAAAACCCGCCATAAGGCGGGTTTTTAGAATTCTGACTGTTAACTTACAGACTGATAACGTTAGCAGCAGATGGGCCTTTAGCGCCGTCGGTGATTTCAAACTCTACGCGCTGACCTTCAGCCAGAGTTTTGAAGCCGTTGCTCTGGATTGCAGAGAAATGTACGAATACATCTTTGCTGCCATCTTCAGGAGTAATGAAACCGAATCCTTTAGATTCATTAAACCACTTAACGTTACCTTTGATCTTAGACATCTATATTACCTTTACATGAAAAATGGACACTAAACTGTGTCGGGGTCTAGTACAGCAATTGCTGAGGGATTTGTCCAGCATGATTTGATGAAAAAGTGATAAATATCGACATTCTGTACATCCATCACACTTTCCTGCTTTTCGACTTGCGAAACATCGCTCAACGCGTATCAGGCGCAGAGCAGGTATCGGTCGCTAACCTGCTGGAAACGAAACCCTTTTTAATTTTAAGCGGTTACGTTACTGACGTTAAAAAGAAAAATCTGATTAAGATATATTCCTGTTCTTAATGACGTTTACGCCGGTAAAAGCTCAATTTTTTTCTATCATCCGGTCGGTAAGTCCCATGACCTTAAACCCGTTTTTCTGCTTTTTCAGGCCTGCGTCCTGCCAGTGGCTATTTATTGTACGATAAATCTTAAATTCACTGGCGCAGATCCCGCTCCCTCGCCAAAAAAAATGAGTCGGCTGTGCCATTATCATCAGTCATGGCAGGCTATTCGCGGATATTTTAGCCAACAACTAATAAACACTGATCTGGATCAATGAAATGCTTTTTAGTGGCCGAATGCGCATTTGGCAACAAACAATCAAAAGCATAAGAAACTACTTTTCTTATCGCAGTGCGAAATAATATTGCCGCGCAATAGATAAAGTCCGCTTAACCTGTCAGGCACAGGCATCCGTTAATGCTGAGTAAAAGGAGGGTGAGACACAGGATGGTGATGAAGATACGTTGCGGTCAATGTGGAAGCGCCCGATTCGTTTTTACTGATTACCGCGAGGGCCAGCGAAACTTTCATGGTGCCTGCTGCGCATACTGTAAGAAACCTCTGGGCTCACAGGATCTGCTGCCCAATACGCCGATGGATCCCATTACAGACGCTCTGTTGGCCAGCCAGAAAACATTGCGGGCACCTGATTAGGTGCCCGCTGTTGCTGAAGCGTTAACAGATATCAGAAAATCAGTTTGAACACCCCTGTCAGGGTCAGTAAGCCAACGATAAAAATGATCGCAATAATCCACAGAATAATTTTCATTTCCTTTCCCCTCACCAATTAAACACTTTTCCTGTAAGCATTATAGACAGGAAAATGCGCCCTGCCGCTTCACTTAAGGCTCAACTGGTCATAAGTTCATCAACCCTGAGCTTTATTTAAATTCTGAGATAACGATCGCAACACCACTTTTTAACGGCTCTCTTTCTTCGTTTTACAGAACACTCCTGGCTAAAATTTAGGCGGCAAGGCAGGCCTCAAGAGTGATGAGATTGAAAATGAGTCGCGAGGAGATCTTATGAGCACGATTAATACCAGCATGGGCCGCTACAGCCTCAAGGCAAAAAACAGCGGTAACCACATCAAAGGGACTTTCGCCATCAACGATGAAGGCGGCACGCAGCTCTCTCTGCAGGAGTTTGACGAGCACTACCTTGATGATGTGGTGAATAACGTTATCTACCCCGTTACCGGTGGCAACCGTGACATTGCACACGCGCTGCGGGAACAGATGGTGAAAGCCGGTTTTGAACCGCCTCATTAACGTGGCAGATTCAGACTGAATCTTCTCTGTCAGGCCGCACCTTGCGGCCTTTTTTATGCTGTCTGTCCCGCACATCCCGGTTTAACCGGCAACAGGGGCAGCAAGCGCGACGGGATGTTCAAAGCCCAAAGAGGCAGCGGGAGAGACGCGAAAGCAGAGAGCCGCTGGCAGGCTTGCCAGCGGCAAGAGGTTAAATCGCCCAGGAGAGCAGCAGGCAACCCACCAGACCACAGACCGAAATAATGGTTTCCAGCGCCGACCAGGAGCGGATGGTTTCGCCAATCGTCAGGTTGAAATACTCTTTGAACAGCCAGAAGCCCGGGTCATTAACGTGCGAGAAGATCACGCTGCCGGACCCTACGGCGATGACCATCAGTTCCGGGCTGGCGCCGCTGGTGACAATCAGCGGTGCCACAATTCCCCCGGCGGTAATGGCCGCTACCGTGGCAGACCCCAGAGCAATACGCAGCACCGCGGCAATCGACCAGGCCATAAAGATTGGCGACAGCTGAGTAGAATGCATCATGCTGGCAATATATTTATCCACGCCGCTGTCCACCAGCACCTGTTTGAAGGCACCACCGCCGCCGATGATCAACAACATCATGGCGATGATTTTGATCGAGTCGGTCAGGGTATCCATGACCTGTTCCATCGTACGACCGCGATTCAGTCCAAAGGTGAAGATTGCAATCAGCACCGCAATCAGTGTCGCCATCACCGGGTCGCCAAAGAACTCCGCATAGGGCAGCAGCACATGGCCTTTAGGCAGCAGCATCTCTGCCACCGCACGCAGCGCCATCAGCACCACAGGTACCAGTGCCGTCCAGACGCTGACGCCAAACCCCGGCATTTCCGCCTCGGTAAAGGTTTTCGGGTTATAGAGTCCCTCAGGAATCGGTTTGTCGATGCCTTTCAGGAAGCGGGCATAGACCGGCCCCGCCAGAATCACCGTAGGAATACCAAGCAGCGTACCAAATAGCAGCGTTTTACCCATGTCAGCGTTAAACAGCGTCGCGATTGCGGTCGGGCCAGGATGCGGCGGAAGAAAGCCGTGCGTCACTGACAGGGCAGCCGCCATCGGCACCCCGACATAGAGCAGCGGCACACGTGCCGACGCCGCAACGCTGAACACCAGTGGCAGCATCAGTACAAAGCCGACTTCATAGAACAGCGCAAATCCGACGATAAAACCGGTCAGCACCAGCGCCCACTGAATATGCTTAGTGCCGAATTTTTCAATCAGGGTGGTGGCAATACGCTGCGCACCGCCGCAGTCGGCCAGCAATTTACCGAGCATGGCACCAAAGCCCATGATCAGCGCCAGGCTGCCCAGCGTGCCACCCACGCCCGCTTTGATTGAGGTAATCACTTTATTAACCGGCATGCCCTGCATCACACCGACCGCCAGCGCCACCAGGATCAGCGCGATAAATCCATTAAGCTTAAAGCGAATCATCAGCAGCAGCAGTAACGCGACGCCAATCGCCACATAGAGTAATGGCATAGCTTTTCTCCACCTTGTGCACTGAACATCATTCAGTGTCGGTTTATTATCATGATCCCCTGAGGGCTACAAAACAGTGCGCTGTAAGATGTTTACACATCCCGACAAACGCTGTTACCGATAACATGTTAAGGGTAACATCAGCAGGAAAGCACCACCCCGCCGGGGGTGAATTTCTGTTTTGCGAAGGTGATCAACTTTTTGCCAATGCGTTATCAGAAAGTTTGCCAGTCCCGGCGCCTTGCTTTTCGTTACACTCAGATTTTAGCGAAATGTAAAAAGGATGCGCTGGTGAGTGAGAACCTGAGTGAGCTGTACAGTAATCAACGAACCCTCTTTGGCCGGGGCAGCCTGGATAAACTGGTACCGCTGCTGGCCGCCCGGTCACAGCCTACTCTGCTGTTTTGTGGACAATCTTTTCTGCAAGGCCCCGCATATGCCCGGCTAAAAGCCGGACTCAACGATCACATTATCGGCTATGAAATTGTCAGTCATGAAGCCTCACCCGCCGAGATCGATGGCTGGGTTGCGCGCTGGCGCGGTCATGTCGATCGGGTCGTCGCGATTGGCGGCGGGAGCGTACTGGATGCGGCGAAAGCATTTAGCGCGATGGTACAACACCCGTTGCCAACCGCCCGCTATCTGGAAAAAGTGGGCGACACCGCGGTTCAGCCCATCACGTTGCCGCTGATTGCTATCCCGACCACCGCCGGTACCGGCAGTGAAGTGACGCAAAATGCGGTAGTGACTGACCAGCGTGACATTCAGATAAAAGCGTCACTGCGCCACCCGGTCTTTGTGCCGGAGGTGGCAATTCTCGATGCCGATCTGCTGAAAGGTGCGCCGGACCGGCTGCTGGCGACCTGCGGTATTGATGCGTTTACCCACCTGTTTGAAGCGTATCTCTCCGGCAAAGGCAGCCTCTTTACCCGACAGCTGGCGCTGACCGGCCTGCGTCAGTTTGTTCAGGCCTGGCCTGCACTTAATCGTGAGGATGCTGCTGGCGACGAGGCACGGGAAGCGATGATGATGGCGTCGTGGCTGGGCGGTGTCAGTCTCAGCAGTGCGGGTCTGGGGGTGATCCACGGTATTGCGGGGGAACTGGGCGCGATAAAGCCGTTCCATCACGGTGAAGTGTGCGGACGTCTGCTGTTTCCGTTCCTGGATCTGTTGTCCGACAGCGAACAGTCACTGCAGCGTAAGCTGATGGCGGGACTGCACCCGCAGCTCTTCAGCGAAACTACGGACTCACCGGCGCAGTTTCTGAAACAGTGGCTGCAGCAGCAGGCGATCACCCCATTCTGGCAGGATGGCCCTTCACTGAGCCGCGCCGAGGTGGAGTGGATTCTGGCGCGAGCCAACAGCAAAAATTCGCTGGTGAATTACAGCCGCGAACAGATGCAGATGATGATCGCGCAGGCCTGGCAAATCACGGCGTGATCAGGAGCCGCGTTGCCCGCATTCGCTGACCAGGCACAACCGGGCCTGCCAGCCTCGCCCGGCTTTGCTGCTCCTCAGCGCTATCCTGTTGCACCCGCTCTCTGAGCCAGGCGGCTGGCTGAATCACGGCGCTAACCGCCCTGGCTTAATCGCAGCGCCAGACGGCTAAGCCTGCGTGGCGCTAAAAGGCCCCTCACCTGCCAGCATCTGCTCAATCACCTGCAGCACGCCTTGCTCGTTGTTAGAAGGCGCGGCATAGCGTGCCGCCTGTTTCACCCGCTGTGGCGCGTTGTCCATGGCAAAACTGAAGCCAGACTGTCTGAGCATCTCCAGATCGTTACCGCCATCACCAAAGGCCAGCACCTGGTCGTGCGCGATCCCCCAGCGTTGTGCCAGCAGATCCAGACCATGCGCTTTATGATTCCCCGGCACGATCAAATCCACCGAGCCGTGACCGCTTGAGGTCGCTGCCACCCGCCCCTGATGCAGACGTTCAATATCCGCCATCAGTGGCTCGATATAGTCATCAGAGAGATTCAGCGCGAACTTAAACAGCCGGTCATGCTGCACCTCATCCAGATGATGAATCGGCTTCAGCCGGTGACAGTAATGGCGCATCTTCTTCAGCCAGTTCTCTTCCATGCCGTCGAAGTACCAGGCGCTCTCCCGGCCACACAGCAGGTAACGCAGACCCGGATAGTCGCCGTTTTGCAGGGTATCGATCACCGCGTCAACATCGCGGCGTTCAAAGGCACCGCAAAACAGTTCCTCATCACGATCGATAATCCATGCGCCGTTTTCGGCTACAAAGGCGATATCGCTGGCGATCTCCGGGAAGAAGGATTTGAGCTGGTAATACTGATTGCCACTGGCCACCACAAATTTGATGTCACGGGCGGTGAGTTGCTGATAGCAGTCGAGAAAGCGGGATCGATTGTACTGCTTGTTATCGTCCAGAAAGGTGCCATCCATATCTACCGCAACCATCTTAACCGTCGTCATCATGACTCCTTACACAGGGAATTTTCAGCGTGGAGTGTCAGGATAGCCGCTGGCGCGGCAAAACGGAAAGAAAGTGGGATGGCCGCAGCCATCCCCTGGGGATCAGTTCAGGGCGCTGTTCAGCACCAGCGCGGTAATTACCCCGGTTGCGGCAGCAATCAGCACATAGTTGCCGTCGATGTTTGCCCAGTGATAACCGCGCGGCGGTTCACGCAGACCACGTTCATGCCAGTCGGCTACGCGGTAATGGTCGCCGCGGTACGCCTGCGGGACAGGATGCCCGCGACGGAAGTCGTGTCCCTGCCAGGCGAAATGGTCGCGGTCATTACGTGCCTCTCTGCCCCGACCCTTGTTGTCCTGATCCGGGCGATGATTGACGCTGTCATGACGGTTGTTGCCACGCTCCTGATTCTGGTCAGAACCGCGATTGTCAGCACGATGGTCACCGTTCTGATGCGGCACAGGCTTGCGGGGCGCGTCATCACGATCGTCTGCCCGTGAGGCCTGAGAAAAGAGTGTGCTGCATGTTAAAAGTGAAGCGATAAGCGTTAATGTTGTTTTTTTCATGATACTGCCTCCGAAAATAACGGCTGTTCAGGCACCGTTGATCGGCATCATGGCAATAATTGTGGCGGGAGACATCTGTAAAAGTCTTAAAATCCGGTAACTTACACACTATTACGCTTGCTTATCGCTTTCTTAACACAGGACATGCGATGACAACGTTGCTGACGCAATCCAGAGGTTAACCGGGCAACCTGCGCTGTCTGAAAATCACGCTCTGGTTGACGGGATGATGGCCAGTGAAAAGTCAGGATGCTGAAACGCACCCTGACATTTTTGCGGTTATGGCGTGCTGAGGATCACTGGCGCATCCGGTAACCCGGTAAAGTGCGTCACGATGTGGTGGTAATCAGCCGTCGGGTCCAGATCGCGGAACACTTCCGGATAGAGATCTTTTGCCAGAATTTCCATGCCGATAATGTTGTAAGGGTGATTATAAAAATGGTGATAAACGCCATACACCCGTTTCTGTTTCACCGGTTCGATCTGCTCCAGACCGGTGCGGCTCTGCAGGCGGTTAAAGGTGGCGGTCACGTCGGTCTGACTGGCACCGTAACCAAACGGCAGCACGTTACTGTTCGGGCGTTTAGAGCCGGTCATGATATAAGCGTCCGGCTTCATGGCGATAATCTTCTCCAGCGACACAAATCCTGAGCTGCCGGGCAGCAGTGCAGAACCGATATTCTTGCCACCGACCGCTTCCACCAGCGCGCCCCAGCCGTTATGACCGTGGGTAAAGCAGCAGTTGTCGCTGTTACCGGCAATCGGTTCAATAAACACGGTTGGCTTGTGGGGCACCTGCGCAATCTTCTGCTGAAGCATCTGCCAGCGCTGCTGGTAAAAATCGGCGTAAGCTTTCGCCTCGGCTTCACGATTCAGAACGGTGCCCAGCACTTTCACGCTCTTCAGGGTGTTCTCTTTCGGATGAAGTTCAACATCAAGGAACAGCACCGGGATATGGAGATTTTTCAGGGTAGCAAGCACGCCTGACTGCGTCAGGGCCGGTTTGGCGCGCAGCTGCGCAATCATCAGATCGGGCTGCTTCGCCAGCACGCTCTCCAGATTGACCTGCCCCTGATCGTTAAAGCCCATATCAACAATCGATGCCGCCTGCGGCCAGCGCTGCTTCAGCAGGTCCCAGGTCTGGGTATCCTGCTTTTTCGGCAGGTTGTTCCAGGCAACGACACGCTGAAACGGGTTCTGGCGATCCAGTAATGCCAGCGCCATCACGTCACGCCCATCCTGTAAAATCACATGCTGCGGCTCTTTTTGCAGCGTAATTTTCTGACCATCCATATCGGTCACCGTGACCGGATAGGTGGTAGCCGCACAGGCGGTTGACAGTAAAAGTGTGGTGGCAGCAACTATCCCGATTTTCATTTTTCTCCTGTCCTTTTAGGGAATAATAATTATTCGCGTTAACTCTACCATGCTGATAAGTACCAAATGTAACTATTGCTAACCAGATGCGTCTGAGAGGCGGCATTAACAACGCGGCAGCGGGCTTAAATCAGGGAGCGATATCGCTGAATACGTGGAGGTGCACGGAGAGAATGGCGAAGGGCGGGCAGAATGGCAGGCGCATCCCAGGGGGATTGAGATGCGCCTGTTGCGCTAAGTGTTACTTCACCAGCGAATAGAAGATTGCGGAGATGGCAATCAGTCCGATCAGCACGACAAACAGATTGCTGATGTGACCGCTGTACTTCCGCATCGCGGGGACCTTCTGGATAGCGTACATCGGCATCAGGAACAGAATCATCGCAATGACCGGCCCGCCAAGCGTCTCAATCATGCCGAGAATATTGGGATCCAGCGTTGCCACCAGCCAGGTCGTCAGCAGCATAAAGAGTCCGGTCAGGCGATTCAGTCTGGCGGGCGCGATGGTTTTGCCGCGACTGCGCAGCGCCTTATTAACCATACCGTTAAATCCTTCGCGCGCACCAAGATAGTGACCGAGAAACGATTTCGTGATCGCCACAATGGCAATCAGCGGTCCCAGCCAGGCGATCATCGGCACCTTAAAATGGTTCGCCAGATAGGAAAGAATGGTGATGTTCTGCGCCTTGGCGGCGTGTAAATCTTCAGGCGACAGGCTCAGCACGCAGCTGAAGACAAAGAACATCACCGTCACCACCATCATCAGGTGCGAGCAGGCCAGAATGCGCGAACACTTTTTCTCTGCGGCATCGCCATACTCTTCCCGCTTTGCCAGCGCGAATGAGGAGATAATCGGCGAGTGATTAAAGGAGAAGACCATCACCGGAATCGCCAGCCACAGCGTCATCCACAGGCTGCTGCCCGCGGGCTGAACGTTCAGGGTCGAAAGCACAGCGCCGTGCCAGTGCGGGATCAGATAGCAGGCCATCAGCATCAGCACCGCCACAAAGGGATAAACCAGCACGCTCATCGCTTTGACAATCATCTTCTCGCCGAAACGCACAATGGTCATCAGTCCGACAATCAGCAGCAGCGACAGCAGCACACGCGGTGGCGGCACCAGGCCGAGCTGATTCACCATCAGGCTCTCAACCGTGTTGGTGATCGCTACGCTGTACATCAGCAGAATCGGGTAGATAGCGAAGAAATAGAGCAGCGTAATCAGCTTGCCCGCACCAACACCAAAATGCTCCTCGACCACCTCGGTGATATCCCCGGTCGGATTTTTACCGGAGAGAACGAATCGGGTCAGGGCGCGGTGCGCAAAAAAGGTCAGCGGAAACGCCAGTATCGCCATGATGATCAGCGGGATCAGCCCGCCGACGCCAGCATTGATAGGCAGGAACAGCACACCCGCCCCAATCGCCGTGCCGTATAAACCCAGCATCCACATGGTGTCGGTTTTACGCCATCCCGTATCGACGTCACTCTCAAGCGCGCCCAGCGTGCCAGTTTGCGTGGTTTTCATCAGATCTTCCGTTTTAAAAGCCGCCAGTAACCTGAGCCGTCAGGCAGGCAAATGTCCGCCCCACTCTGCGCCTCAGCTGCAACCGGATCAGTCAACGTGATGCTGACCCGCCCGTGCATAGGTAATCGATTGCGTGCGCCACTTTTTACACTACCTGACGATAAAAGTTCAAGCCGTGCAGATAAACACGCATGGATTGCTGAAAAAACCGTCAGGTTGTGCAAAGTGACTGCGCGGCGATCATGCCATCTTTGTGGCGGTTTTACCGCCCCTAAAAAGGTGATCCCTGTAACGGTTCAGCGCAACGGGCTACGCTTAAACAGATTCTGTCGCGATCACGCCGACAGGTGCACTGGAGAAGAGAATGAAAATTGCCTGCCTCGGATGGGGATCGTTAATCTGGAAAGCTGGCGCACTGCCGGTGGCCAGTCAGTGGCATCATGATGGTCCTGAGCTACCGATTGAGTTTGTGCGCATCGCTGACGGCGGCGAGCTGTCGACCGCGATCTGCCTTAACGCCAGCCCGGTGCCGGTGTACTGGGCCTGGCTGAATACCGCCTCACTTGAGAGCGCCTGCCGCGCATTGCGCCTCCGTGAAGCCATTCCGGACAGCCGTATCGATGGCATCGGGATGATGACGGTGACAGCGACCTCAGCGGGACCACTGGCAGAGTGGGCTAAGACCAAAGGCATAGAAGGTCTGATCTGGACCGGTCTGCCTGCCCGCATGGCGGGTGTTGAAGGCCAGATCCCGACGCTGGACGACGCGCGGCACTATCTGCAGCAGCTCACCGGTGAAACGCGTGAGCATGCCTGGCACTACATCGAACAGGTTCCGGCACAAATCGACACGGTTTATCGTCGTGCGTTTGCCGACCTCGCTCTCTGGCAACCCGACACCCGAGCCGTAACGGTCGCCACAACGCAGGTTCAGCCGCCCTGTCAGCCCGGCTGAAACTGACCAGCCTGCTGCACCGCTCTGCTTACTCCTTAAAGGATTACTACACTTCAGGCAGGTTTCGATTTCAGGTTTCCTGAGTCTTTCCCGTGCGTGGCCACGCCTTCTGGCCTGGCCGCCGTCCCCTAATCATCAGGAGATGAACAGATGAAAGCATTAACTTATCACGGCCCCCATAAAGTCAGCGTCGATAACGTGCCCGATCCCGGTCTGGAAGCCGCAGATGACATTATTCTGCGTGTGACCGCCACCGCTATTTGCGGTTCAGACCTGCACCTTTACCGCGGCAAAATCCCCGGTACCGGGCACGGAGATATCTTTGGTCATGAGTTTATGGGCGAAGTGGTTGAAGCAGGCAGCGCAGTGACCGCCGTGGCCAAAGGCGATCGGGTGGTGATCCCGTTTGTTATCGCCTGTGGCGACTGTTTTTTCTGCCTGATGAGCCAGTATGCTGCCTGTGAAAATACCAACAGCGGACGGGGTGCCATCCTGAACCGGAAAAACATCACGCCGCCCGCAGCCCTGTTTGGTTTCAGCAAACTCTATGGCGGTGTGCCCGGTGGACAGGCGGAATATGTCCGGGTGCCAAAAGCCAATACCGGCCCGTTTAAAGTGCCGTCGGTACTGTCGGATGAGAAAGTGCTGTTCCTGTCAGACATTCTGCCCACCGCGTGGCAGGCGGTGAAAAACGCCGAGGTGAAACCTGGCTCCAGCCTGGCGATTTTCGGTGCCGGACCGGTTGGCCTGCTCAGTGCCGCCTGCGCCCGACAGCAGGGTGCCGAACAGATCTACATGATCGACCACAACAACTACCGCTTAAACTTTGCCCGCGAGCGCTACGGTGTTATCCCGATTAACTTTGATGAGATCGATGACCCGGCCGGCTGGATTATCGAACACAGCACCGGCAATCGCGGTGTGGATGCGGTGATTGATGCAGTAGGATTCGAGGCAAAAGGCAGCATGACCGAAACCGTGCTCACCAATCTCAAACTGGAAGGCAGCAGCGGTAAAGCGTTGCGTCAGTGTATTGCCGCAGTGCGACGTGGCGGTATCGTCAGCGTGCCGGGCGTCTATGCCGGATTCATTCACGGCTTCCTGTTTGGTGACGCCTTTGACAAAGGGCTGACCTTTAAGATGGGACAGACCCACGTACACGCTTATCTGCCCGACCTGCTGAAGCTGATCGAACAGGGTCATCTGACGCCGGAAGAGATTGTGACCCACCATCTGCCGCTGGAAGATGCTGCGCGTGGCTACGATATTTTCGCCAAACGCGAAGAGGAGTGCCGCAAGGTGATTCTGGTGCCTGGCATGGCAGCGACACAGGCCACAATATAATTTCACAACGGGTCTGAAACGCTTAACCCCTGGCTCCCCGGCTATTCTCCGCCGGGGAGCTCATCTCAGAACGGCTTGCGTTGCAGGCTGCTTCGCCACTCCCGCCTCTCCAGCAGATGTTCATCCGGCGAATCCGCCGTATCAACCTGACTGCCCTGCTCCAGCCATCGCGCACTGCGTGAATGGGGATGACTTTCGCTGATCACCTGTTGTGAAAACGCGCCAAACGATAACAGCAAAAACAGTAATGCACTGGGCAGCCTCACTTTCATACGCACACCTCTTTGGTAACGGTGCCGCTATGCTGCCCGAAAGGTTTTCATTTTCTGTCAGTAACAGGCAAAGTTATGTGGTAAGCGGGAACAAGCTGCGACGGGTTTAACTGCTGTTTAGCCCGATTTGCTGATCTCGTTAATGCAGCCGACGCACGGTCAGTGCCGCGGACCAGCGCTGTCGCTGACAGCGCGGGCAGACAGCCTGCTGCTCAGCCTCAATGATCTGCGTCTGGCCGCAATGGGTGCAGGCATAGAGCGCGCTGACCGGCACAGTGCTGTAATCCTGCCGGTGCTCTGGGGGCAGTACGCTTAACCCGGCGCGCATCTCATCGTCATCGTAGAAATAGAGGCTGAGCTGACCATCGACCTCCACCAGCGCCAGCCGGATTTGCCCCAGATGCTCCACACCACTCTGCCGTAACTCCATATAAAACTCATCTTCAGAAATATTCAGCCGATCCAGACTCTCCAGCACATACAATCCCTCTTTAATCAGGGTAATCACGTCGCCCTGAATAAGCCGTGAAAAGCGCGGGCTGTGCGCCGTCAGCCAGGTCGTGAAGCGGTAGAGCGCCAGCAGGACTACAAACACCATAATGACCGGCAGCACCGGCACATCATCGTAAAATGTCACATCACCGGACGCGGAACCCAGCGTCAGGATCACCACCAGCTCGAACAGCGACAGCTGGCGCACGCCGCGTCGTCCTGAGACTTTCAGAAAGGTGAACACCACCAGATAAGCGATCATGACCCGTACCACCACCTCAAACAAAAAGGTGGCCGGTTGATCGTTAAGTAAGAAACGGTGCCAGTCGAATGAGAACATAGTCTGTAAAACATCCTGTTTTAGGGGGCGCGCATCGTCGCATCACCCGTTGATAACCCGCAGATTCAGGCCAGTGATAAGTAAATCTTGTCGCCAGCCCGCCAAAAGGCAAGCGAAGCTGTAACGCGAAAGTGGGCGAGTCTGACCTCTCTGCATGTTGAGGAAAAGGTTAACAAAGCTGAAAATGGCGCTGACACTATTCACGCTACGCTTATCGGGCCGTTCGCAAAACCGCATGCTAAAACTTCCTGTTTCTGGCTGGATAATTTTTACCGCTGCGCTTTTTTCTTTTACTTCAATAAATTGCGAACCAAACCTTACTGCCTATACTTTCCAGTAAGGCTTCCGCAAATCCTTTCAACATCCAGAGAAGCCAGCCTTTTTCTGCCGATAGCGTCACTGGCCTATACCTGCTATCTCACTCGTCCACACCGCGACAGGCCCTGATGCCTGCAACTCAGTGTCTGTGGCTTATGGCATGGATCGCCCGTCCGTTCAGAGTGGTCAGATCGATCAGTCTGCAATGCATACCCTGACGCCCTGACCCGTTTCACGACGGCTCGTCAGCGGGAAGCGTGTTGCTTTTTTTCGGGAGATGCCATGACGCCCTTTTCCAGTTTCTGGCAGGCCGGCTACGAAGGTGCCGATCATATCAACCCTGCCGGCCTTGCGCTGTCGATGAACGATCTTAACCAGCATCAGGCGCGTGCAGCAGAGGATTATGCCGCGCTGGCCCCCTTTTCCATTCGCACAGTGCGCGAAAGCGTCGGCTGGCGGTTATGTGAGCACGATGGCCGCTATGACTTCTCGACGGTCGCGGCCCGGATGCAGGCCGCAGAGCAGCAGGGCATTCAGCTGAGCTGGACAATCTGCCACTACGGCTGGCCCGCTGGCGTCAGCCTGTTTGACCACGACTTTGTCAGCCGTTTCGCCGCCTTCTGTGGCGCACTGGCCCGCTTCCTGGCCCCCTGGTATCAGCAGGCGCCGGTCTACTCTCCGATGAATGAGATCTCCTTTGTCAGCTGGGGTATCTCGGTAGGGCTGTTCACCTGTGAGGCGATCCCTGAAGCGGATCGGGCGGATGCCGCCAAGCAGCAGCTGGTGCGCGCTACGCTGGCAGCCTGTGATGCCATCTGGCTGGCCGATCCGCGAGCCCGTCTGCTGCACTGTGATCCACTGATCCATATCGTGCCCGATCCCGCCGATCCGGCCAGCGACGTGCTGGCACGTGAGATGTGTGACACCCAGTATCAGGCATGGGACATGCTGAGCGGCAGGCGCAACCCGGAACTGGGCGGCGCCCCACGCTATCTCGATCTGATTGGCGTGAATTACTACCACGACAATCAGTGGGAGCAGGGATCAAACCGGCGGCTTTACTGGCATCTGGGCGACAGCCGACGCCTGCCGCTGCATCGGATGCTGCAGCAGGTCTGGCAGCGTTATCAGCGGCCACTGCTGCTGGCGGAAACCAGCCACGTCGGCAGCGGACGCGGAAGCTGGATCCTTGAGATCGCCGCGCAGGTTGCGCAGGCGCAACTGGCAGGCGTTGAGCTGCACGGCATCTGCCTCTATCCGATCCTCGATCGTCCCTTATGGGAGGAGACGACTTTCTGGACCCGCAGCGGTTTGTGGGATCTCGATCTGCTGGGGGCCGATCCCTATGCCCGCCAGCTACAGCAGCCTTATGCCGACGCATTACGTCAGGCGCAGCGCTTTTTGCAGCACATCCACTCCTCAAAACACCCCTGTCAGGAGCACCCTATGAAACCACCTGTTCTCATTGTTTTCAGCCATTTACGCTGGGGATTTGTTTTTCAGCGTCCGCAGCAGCTACTGACAAGACTGGCACAGCACTATCGCGTGCTGTTTATCGAAGAGCCGGTCTGGCAGGCGGGGCCACAGGGCCTGCATCAGAGCTCGCCTGCCGCTAACATCACGGTGATCCAGCCGCATACCGACAGCGACGCGCCTGGTTTCCACGACAGCCAGATCGCCCCGCTGCTGCTGTTGCTGACGCCGCTGCTGGAGGAAGATGAACAGCCGCTGATCTGGTTCTATACGCCGATGGCGCTGCCGTTGCTGACCCCTTTTAATCCGTCACTGGTGATTTACGACTGCATGGATGAGCTTTCCGCTTTTCAGAATGCACCGCGCCAGCTGCAGCAGCGCGAATCCGCGCTGATGACCCGCGCCGATCTGGTCTTTACCGGCGGCACCAGCCTCTATGAAGCGAAGCGTGACAAACATCCTCAGGTTTACTGCTTTCCCAGCAGCGTCGATGCTATTCATTTTGAGCAGGCGCGCGATCGCAGCAATCGACATCCGATGCAGGATGCGATTCCGGCACAGCGTCTTGGCTATTACGGCGTGCTGGATGAGCGCATAGACCTGCCGCTGATTGCGGCGCTGGCGGACAGCCACCCCGAGTGGCAGATCATTATGGTCGGCCCGGTGGTAAAAATTGATCCCGCCAGCCTGCCGCAGCGCGACAATATTCACTGGCTCGGACAGCAGCCCTATCAGGCGCTGCCGCAGTTTCTGGCAGGCTGGGATGTCTGTCTGATGCCGTTTGCCATCAATGCCTCGACGCGCTACATCTCACCGACTAAGGTGCTGGAGTATATGGCGGCGCAGCTGCCGATTGTCAGTACCGCGATTATTGACGTAGCGCGGCATTACGCAGAGGAAGTCGCGGTGGCAGAGAGCCACGCGGAATTTATTGCCGCCTGTGAACAGGCAATGGCGATTGGTGCCGCAGAACGGCTGGCGCTGGCGGGACGGATGCAGGCAAAGGTCGATGCCACCTCATGGGATCGCACCGCTGAACAGATTCATGGACTCATCCAGCAGGCGCTGACGCAGCGTCAGCCCGCACTAAGGTCGGCCAGCCAGGGCAGCGCGCAGGCGAATATCACGCCGTTAACCCCATTGATGCTGGAGAGTGAAGCCGTGCCCTGCCTGATTATCGGAGCCGGGCCAACCGGGCTGAGCGCCGGTTATCACTATGGCGAAGGCGCAGTATTGCTGGAGAAAAATGCCACGCCTGGCGGCTGGTGCCGCTCGATTGACGATCAGGGTTTTACCTTCGACTATGCCGGTCACATTATGTTCTCGCAGGATCCCTACGTCTTGCAGCTGTATGAGATGTTGCTGGGCGACAACCTGCACTGGCAGGCGCGTGAAGCCTGGGTCTACAGCGACGGCGTTTATACCCGCTATCCCTTCCAGTCCGCGCTGCACGGCTTGCCGGTCGAGGTGGTAAAAGAGTGCGTGCTGGGCGCTATCGAGGCGCGTTATGGCGAAACGGCCGCCGCCGCTGTGCCACTGGATCGGGCGCGGGCACGGCGGGACTGCTGCGCAGATGGCGCGATCCCCGATGAGGGCAGCAGCACAGGCGTGGTGGAAGGCGAAGAGGATTTCCAGCACTTCATTATGCGCACCTGGGGCAAAGGCATCGCGCGTCACTTTGCCCTGCCCTACAACCAGAAACTGTGGAAGGTGCCGCTGACCGACATGGAAACTTCATGGCTGGGCGGACGCGTACCGCTGCCCGATCTGGCGCAGATCATTGATGGCGCGCTGCAACCGCTGGCGAAACCGGTTGGCCCCAACGCCCGTTTCGGCTATCCGCTGCGCGGTGGCTTCCAGGCGCTGATGTCCGGCTTTTTGCCGCACCTGAAATGTACGCTGGAAACGGACGCTACCCTGACCCGCCTCTACCCGCAGGCGCACGTCGCGCTGCTGGCGGATGGCCGCCACTACCGTTATGAACAATTAATCAGCACCATGCCGCTGCCGGAGCTGATTAAACTGATGGGCGATGAAGTGCCGGAGAGTGTGCAACGGGCGGCGCAGCAGCTGCAGTTTGTCTCGGTGCGCTGCGTTAATCTGGGGATTGGCCGCGCCGACCTGACCGAAAAGCACTGGATTTACTATCCTGGCGATACGCTGTTTCACCGCATCTTTGTGCAGGGCAATGCGAGTCCGCACTGCAACCCGCCGGGCGGTTTCGGCTTAACCTGCGAAATAACCTATAACGCGGCCAATCCGCTGCCGCTGGCGGGGGATGCGCTGATTGAGCGCTGCCGTCAGGATTGCATCAGAGTTGGCATGATCACCGCGGACGATCCGCTGCTCTGTGCCTCAGAGGTCGATATGCCCTACGCCTACGTGGTCTATGACCATGCGCGCAGCGCTAACGTGGCGCTGATCCGCCAGTGGCTGCTGACCCAGGACATTCATCTGTCAGGCCGCTACAGCGAGTGGGAATATTACAACTCGGATCACGCCTTCCTTGCCGGTAAACGCGCCGCCGAAAATGTCCGGCTGCAGCATGTCAGCGAACGGACGCTCGGCTGACCCGGCGCAGTCGCTACGAAAGCCGCTGGCTGCACTTCGCGGCTTTCAGCGACTGCAACTGCGTCAGTCGCCGCTCCGCCTTCTGGCTGGCATTGTATTTCGCAATGCCATTGCCCAGCCCGAAATCCCCGACAAAGCCCAGCACGGTCAGTGCATCGAACTGGCCGGTCTGCTCAATATCACTCTGCACGCTGTGCGCTTTCACCAGCTCCTGATCCAGCGCGCTGCAATTCAGCATCGCCGTCTCTTCCGGGGTGACCGCGGACGCCTGCGGATACTGCTTGGTGGCGCAGCCGGTTAATACCAGCGTCAGCAGCACGATTAAGACGCTCTGTTTACTCATTTTTCATTGCCTGTTTTTTATCCAGTTAATACTGTTATCGGCAGCATCCCCCGGGATCATGAGTCTCTGACCTACCAATAATGGTCGAAACCGCTACGCTAATGTAGGATTCAGCGCGCTGCTGTCAGTTGCAGCGTGTTACCTATAGGAAGTCACGCAGCGAACGCACATTGCCCGTTCATCACTTCTGCCAGACCTTTCAAAGAGTTAGCCAGCATGATGCTGTCATCAGCAGCGTTTAAAAAGCAAAGCCTGACCGATAATCAGTGACGAGGCAGCCGCATAAGCAAAGCCAGACACAGAAAATTCGCGCGTCGGGTTTATCAGAGTTGTTCGAGATGAGGTTTTTCCATGCGTTTTAAAGGATTGAACATCGGGTTTTTCATTTTGATTCTGGCTATTGCCACCCTCGGTTTTTTCGAGGTGCTTTCGCCCTATTTCTCGCCGATTTTATGGGCGGCGATTCTGGCGGTGATTTTCCATCCGCTGAAAACGTATCTGCGGGTCCGAATGGGCGAACGCAATGGCCTGGCCGCGTTGATTACCCTGCTCTGTATCTGTCTGATTGTGTTCACGCCGCTGGCCATTATCGCCTCATCGCTGGTGGTCGAAACCAATGCGGTCTATCACAAACTTCAGACCAACTCGGCGCAGTTCCCGGCGGTCTTCGCCGATCTGTTGCAGCATCTGCCGCGCTGGGCAAAACATTATCTGGCTGAAAATAACCTGGATAACGCCGAACAGATTCAGCAGAAGCTCTCCTCGTTTGCCCTTAAGGGCGGTCAGTATGTGGCAGGCAGCGCCTTTATCATCGGTAAAGGGACGTTCAGCTTCACCGTCGGCTTTGGCGTGATGCTTTATCTGCTGTTCTTCCTGCTGAAAGATGGCTCCTATCTGGTGCATCTGATCCTGGAAGCGCTGCCGCTCTCAACCTACGTGAAGCATCACCTGATGGTGAAGTTTGCGGCCGTGGCGCGCGCGACGGTGAAAGGCACGGTGGTGGTCGGTATTGTTCAGGGTATTCTCGGTGGGCTGGCATTCTGGTTTACCGGTATAGACGGCAGCCTGCTGTGGGGCGCGCTGATGGCCTTCCTCTCCCTTATTCCGGCAGTCGGTTCCGCCATTATCTGGGTGCCTGCGGCGATCTTCTTCTTCGCCACCGGTGCACTGTGGAAAGGGCTGTTCCTGGTGGGCTTCTTCGTGGTGATTGTCGGACTGGTTGATAACATCCTGCGTCCGCTGCTGGTCGGCAAAGACACCAAAATGCCTGACTATCTGATTCTGATCGCCACGCTGGGCGGCATGGAAATCTACGGCATCAACGGTTTTGTTATCGGTCCGGTGATTGCCGCCTTGTTTATCGCCTGCTGGAACCTGCTCTCCGGACGCGATAACCGCGAAAACATCGAAGCCATCGACGAAGAGTTTATCGAAGAAGGTAAGAAACAGTCCGATACCGCGGCAGAGGCTGCGGCTGAAGCGGCGGCGGCCTCCGCCGATGCGGCGGCAGAGACGGAAAGGAAAGTCGCGGCGTTAGCCGCCTCGGAGAAAGAAACAGCGGAAAAGAAAGCGTAATCCGCGTCAGGCAAACCCAGGTTAGTATCGCAGTGAGAGCGAGGCCTGCTCAGGAAACACGGTCAGATCGGAAAGGCGCAAAACCCGCCATCCATGGCATGCTCGGCCCGCGCGATTACGCACCTCATCCCTGAGGTGCGCCCGTAAACGGGCTAACGCTTTGCGTTGTTCAAAAACGCTCCCGGCGTTTTTGTCCCAGGCGCGGGACGCTTTCCTCTTCTGACCGTGTTCCCTGCGCGTTGAGCTTATGCGTTGCTGCCAGGGGCATTACGCGTCGGCTTTATCACCCATAAAAAAACCCACCTTTCGGTGGGTTCTTTTTTTAACCTGAGAACAGCCGCGAATTAGTTAGTCGCTTTGTTTTTCAGATCTTCAGCACCCTGCTTGGTTTTATCCCAGCCTTTCTCAGTGCCTTCTTTGGTTTTGTGCCAGCCTTTCTGCGTACCTTCGGTGATTTTACTGCCGGTGGTATCGCTTTTGCCTTCAGCGGCGTGCTCAGACTTCAGCTTCAGCTCTTTGCCTTCGTTCTGGGTCTGATGCAGTTTTTCCTTCGCGGTATCGGCGCCTTTATGCGCTTCCGCAACGGTGTTGTCTGTGGTGGTAGCAGCAAATACCGGCGAGGCCAGCAAAATAGCAGACAGTGCAATAATTGATTTCTTCATAATTCCCTCTGTATGAATCGTTGCCGTGTAGGTTTTAATCCTGGCATAGTGTTCCCAGGAAAGATTTAAGAATAAACCAGGAATGAAAAAGGGCCAGTTTTCACCAGAAAAAGCCGCCGGTTGTAGCTTTTTCGTCCATTACCAAAGTGCGAGTTGCGGATCATCATCCGGTTTCGGCTGGCTTCGGCTGACGCGAGCAGGCGGTGCAGGCTGCTGCATCTGATGAGTGATCCACTGCAGCAACACCGTCACTATATAGGCCTGCTGCTCAGCGCTCAGCGGCTGGTGCTGTCCGATATTGTGCCACTTACTCAGACAGCCACGACAGCAGGTTGCGGTGGCGTGCTGAGCGATAAACACCGGGTGGCCGCGCATCGGCGTCTGCTTGCCATCATTTTCAGGCTGCGCAGGCGCCAGCCGCTGTGCCACAAACTCAGCGGCGTGCTGGCGCAATACCGGCTCGCCTTTGCTGCTCGCATAATCATATTCCGCGCGTCCCAGACGAAAGCGCTGGCGGAACGGCGAGCGTGACAGCCGGGTAAAAAGATCGTCAGAAACCTTCATGCTGATTGCCAGTCACTCATATTTACGTCCCGCCAGATAGCGTACGCCCTGCGACCCGAACGCCTCACGATGGAGTTCATTTGGCTGCAGATGAAATGTCTCACCGGGATGATAGGTGGTATCGCCTTGTTCGGTACTGATGGTGATGTCACCACTCAGAATCAGTGCCAGTGCTTCAAAGGGATGTACATGATTATCAAGCTGGGCGGCGGCTGCACGCTCAATCAACAGAGGCTCGTCAAAACCCTGTTCGGCTAACAATTTTCTGAATTCGTGTTCTGTCATCGCAACTCCTCAGTGTGGATCTGACCCTTAGCAGTGTAGACGATCTTTATCGCCGCTTATGGCACTCAACAGGTTACGTAAAGTAGCGCAAGCAGGGTTGTTCACCGGTCAGGCCAGTGCTGTACTTGCCGTCTCGTTACAGCCATTTTGACATCGGGATAACGCAAAAGTATGTCTCAACAGGAGAAAACTGCCCTGCTGCTGATTAATCAGCGCTCGCGCAAAGGACGCGCCGAGGCCAGCCGCGCACAGTCGCTGCTGGCTCAGGCCGGGTTCACCCTGCTGCAACCGGCCGGAGATGATACCCGCAGCTACAGCGAATTAATCGCGGCGTATGCCCATCGCGTTGATGCGGTGATCGTCGGCGGTGGCGACGGCACGCTTAATGCGGCCGCGCCAGGACTGATGCAGACCGGCCTGCCGCTGGGCATTTTACCGCTGGGCACCGCCAACGATTTTGCCCGCACGCTGGGCATTCCTGCCAGCCTGGAGTCCGCGATAAAGATTATCGCTGACGGGCAGCTGCGCGCAGTGGACCTGGGTGAGGTGAATCAGCACCTGTTTCTGAACGTCTCCAGCATCGGCTTTTCGGTGGAACTGGCGCGCAACCTCACGGCGGAATCGAAAAAACGCTGGGGAGTGGGCGGTTATGCCCTGGCGGCTTTGCGGGTGCTGCGGCAGAGCCGTCCCTTCAGCGCTACGCTGGTGCATCAGGGCCATCGGACGCCGATCAAAACGGTTCAGGTGTCGGTGGGCAATGGACGGTTTTATGGGGGCGGCATGACAGTGGAACAGCGTGCCGCACCGGACGATGGGTTACTGGATGTCTACAGTCTGGAGCTGCAGCATAGCTGGCAGCTCATTGCGCTGCTGCCCTTTCTGCGGCGCGGCACTCACGGTCGCTGGCGTAACGTGCGGGCATTCAGCGCCACGGAGCTGACGATTGAGACGCGCCGTCCCCATTACATCAATGCAGATGGTGAGATTATCGGTCAGACACCCGCGCATTTTCGCCTGATCGCCAGTGCACTGCGGGTTTATGCACCGGGCGACAGCGCAGCAAAATAGCCCGACGGTGGGCGTGGTAACCGATCGCGGTGAGAAACTAGTGCTGGGTGCTCTTTTTTTCAGCGTAGTCGATGTGTTCGGAAAGATTGGCGACCAGCTTTTTCGCCATTTCGAGGGTCAGACCCAGAAACAGGGTCTCCTGCGGGCCCTTTTCACGCGGGGCATTGGGATCGATATAACCGAATTTCACTACCAGTGCCTGATGGGTATTCAGGGGACCAATATGCCAGCCGGTAACCGGGTAGAAGGTAAATCGCGTAAATTCATTCATTTAATCCTGACTGTAAAAGCATAACGCTGATTGATAGTCAGGCCAGCTCTGATGATAAAGCATGAGTGGAATACTCAGTCTGAACGAAATCGACAGGATTACAAGGGAAGCGGCATAACAAGCGCAGCGTGACGCAATGAGGATCTGTAATGCATCCAGGGCCTGCTGCAGCAAGGGGATGAGGATATCTCAGGCGTGTGTAACCTGCGCGGCTCCGGCACGGGCGCTCTCCTGTCAGGGCGAACGCCCCTCAGGACTCTTTATCGGCTCGGGGAATAATCGAGATATGCCCGTTAACCTCCAGCACCGCATATTTAATCTGATCAAATCGCTCCAGACCCTGCCCGGAGCGCGCCGCTTCCAGCACATCATCAGGACTGATGCCGGTCATCTTCATGCGGTCAGTCAGCAGATTACCATTCTCGACCAGGATCACCGGGCCACCATCGATCACCTGCTCTACCACCGGAAAGCGGCTTTTCAGTTTGCCCAGCACGATATCAATCGTGACCAGCGTGATAATAGTCAGCGCCGCGCCGGTCACCGAAAAATCGTCGCCCAGCAGCGCCTGCTGAGTTGCTTCACTGATGATCAACAGCAGAATCAGATCGAAAGAGGTCATCTGCAACAGAGTGCGTCTGCCGGCAATTTTAAACACGACCATCAGCACCAGGTAGATCGCTGCGGCACGTAATACCGTTTCCATAAAGCGCCTCTGTCAGGGATAAATCCATTGGGTAAAACGGGCCGGAGCATGGCCGTCACCGTGAATAGTGACGTGAATGCGGCCCGCATTGCGCGGCTGCAGGCCAAGCCAGATCGCGTGATCCGGTCCGGTGTTGCGGGCCGAAAAGGTCAGCCGCAGATCGCTGCCAATCGTCACCGCCTCCAGCGGTTGAGGCTGCAGCGTCTGGATTTGCAGGTTATCCAGGGCGCCACCGCCAATCGTAACGGTAAAGCGATCGGTTACCGGTGCGTTGTAGCGAATGCGCATATCCATATTGCTCTCAACCCGGCCAAACCGTTCATACTCCACCTGGATGGTCCCGTCCGGCGAGCGGGCGCTGCCGTTACTCAGCACGCCTTTGGAAAAGAGTCCGCACGCACCCAGAATCACCAGCGCAATCAGGACGTATTCACCGATACGCTGAATCAGCCATTCACGGCGTACCCAGCGGAGGTTTTCCTGAATCGGTACTGCCTGACCGCTGCTATCCTCTTTTTTCACCGTGACCTCACACACTGTTGGCTCAGGAACAAAAACTGCACGCTGCGTTAAGCATAGCCAGACAGTATCGGTTCACTATCTGGCGGGTCGTGACCTTTTCAGCGGGACAATCTGGCACCGCATCCTGCCGTTTACAGCCAGCCGGAGCGACGTAGTTTGGCCCACAGCCCGCCGCAGGCCAGCAGGGTCAGCCCAACCGCCAGCGGATAGCCATACAGCGACTTCAGCTCCGGCATATGCTCGAAGTTCATGCCATACATACTGAAGACTACGGTCGGGATCACCAGGATCGCACCCCAGCCTGCCAGCTTTTTCACCACTTCATTCTGCTGCACCGTCACCAGCGCCAGATTGACCTGCATGGCGCTGGTCAGCATTTCGCGCATATCTTCCGCGTCGGTGACGACATGGCGGGCGTGATCCTGCACGTCGCGGATGTAGGCGCGCAGCGGACGCGGGATCAGATCTTCATGCAGATGGATCAGCTGATTGCAGATCTCCTCCACGGGCAGCGCCGCATTGCGCAGTTTCAGCAGATGACGCCGCACGGTGTAGACCGACTGCACCGACTTGCGATCAAATTCACTGGTGAAGAGATCGTTCTCCATCTGTCCGACCCGTTCATTCAGCGAGGTAGAGAGCTCAGCATAGCGATCAACAATAAAATCGAGCAGGCAGTAGAGCGGATAAGCGGGGCCAAACTTCAGCAGCGCCGGGTTTTCAGCCGCCCGCTGCCGCACCGGGGTGTAGCTTTCAGAGGCGCCGTGACGGATGCTGATCAGGAAGTTTTTTCCGACAAAAAGATGCGTTTCGCCCAGTTCGCAGCTGTCATCCTTAGCGCACACCGTTTTCACTACGATAAACAGCGATTCGCCATAGTGTTCGATTTTAGGTCGCTGATGGGCATTGAGTGCATCCTCAACCGCCAGTTCATGAAGGCCGAACTCCTCTTTAATCTTCGCCATAAACTCAGCGTCTGGCTGCCACAATCCGAGCCAGATAAACGCCTCCGGCTCTTTGATCACTTCACTGATATCATCGACTTCGACCTCTTCGCCCGCGCATCCCGGACGATACACCCTGCTGCTTACGATCATCTTCTGCTTTCCCGTTGTGACAATACATGCAGCTTAGCCAATCCCGCGCCTGTAACCGGATAAAAACCGTAAGGATTTGCTGCGACGCTGTTCGATCAGCGGCTTACCACTTCAGCCCCAATCCGGTAGAGAAAATGCCTTCGTTCAGGGTATCCGGTATGCCGCTGACCAGATTACGGTGATAGCCAACGTGCAGCGTTGACCACGAAGTCAGGCTGTAGCGCAGGCCGACTTCGGCATCCAGCATAAATACGCCGTCATCATCCAGCGAATGGCCGACATCGCCATTGCTGTAAAGCGTGACCGACTTGCCCAGCAGATAGCGCTGATAGTTCCAGCGCAGCGAGCCGCCAAAGTGCCGCTCTTCCCGGTCATCGCTGTAGCCATACTCAAAGGCACCGCCCAGCACCGAGAGTGAGAACGCGCTGAGTTCGGTGTCCCACAACTGATAACCAGGCCCGGTGCCGATCAGCGCCTGACGTGACAGATTCTCCACCCAGTCGCGCTTGTAGGTGGCACGGGTCTGCCAGAAGAACTGCTCTCTGACCAGATAGTCAAAGGCGTAGCGCAGGCTGTAGTTATCGGTATTGATGTCCTTGTTTTCCTGCTCGCGATTGTAGGTCGCGCCGATATCGTGACGCCATTTTCCCTGGTTCAGTTTCGTGTTAAGCGCGAAGCTGTAGTCGTCAGTTTTGGTCGAGGCTTTTTTGACCTTCACGCCCGCATCGATGTTGCCGGTCCAGGCGAGCTGATCGCTGCGGACTTTGGCTTTCATAAACTCATCAATGCGTCGCAGCGAGACCTGCTGCTCCTGCTCGTTGCGTTCCACCCAGACATAGCCGGGATCGGATGAGGAGAGCCGCACCTGATAATGTTCGCCGGTCTTTTTGTTTTCGACATTCACCGGATTCTCGCTGGCGAGCGTACTGACCGCACTCCAGTCCAGCGTGACGGTACCGGCGTAGTGTGTCTCTATCGCCAGCTTGCCGTCGCTGAGATAACGAATCGTGCCGGTCAGCCGATCGCCATTATTCAGCCAGACGGTATCGGCAGTGGCCTGCTGTGCCCATCCGGCGCAGCAACTGATGACCAGCAGCGGGATAAACGAGGTGGCGCAACGCATAGCTTTCCCTGTAAAGGCGTCGTTTTGCACGGGCGACGCGTCACCGCAAATTCTGACCTGACAATTAAGCCGATTCTGCGACGATATGCAATGCGCCGCCTGGTTCAGGAGAGATCGTGCAGTGCTTTGCCGAGCGGTGGAGTAATAGCGAAGTCCGTAAAACTCATCGCCAGCCCTTCACGTTCAGGCGAGCAGCCCATCACTCCGACAAACCGCCGTGCCTGACCGGGCCACGGGCAGAGCCGTAACAGCGGCCAGCTCACGCCGTCGGTGGAGTACTGAATTCTTAAGGCTGCGTTTTCAAGCGTGGCGCGCAGCCAGAACTGGCGCGCATCGCCGGGAAACACACCGGTAGACCAGTCGGAAAACTCGCGCGTCACCACGCTGCCAATGGCGGGCTGATCGTCGTTAAACTCAATGCCCGCTTTAACCCAGTGCGTTTCGTTATCCTGAATAAACAGCCCGGCCTGATCGTAGAGCTGACTGAAATCCGCCCTCACCTGCACCTGAACGGTAAAGTCGTTTTCCACCAAGAAGCCAAAAGCATGGCCGCTGTGCCGTTCGAAGCCATACCAGGTACGCTGCCAGAAATCGCTGTTCAGCGCGGTTTCGAACCTCAGCGTATCGCCATCCAGACTGTGTACCGGCGGCTGATTAATCCAGACGCCACCTTCAGTGGTAATGGAACTGACTGTTGTCATAGGCACTCCTTTGGGTAAGTTAAATCGCCCGCGTGCTGGCCGATCTGCGGTGTGGCGATTGACCTGATTATCATAGCGTTGATTGGTGAACGGGCGGCAGACGATTGCGGCATATCTGATGGTGTCGATGTGGCAGGCAGTGAGGTCAGCAGACCCGTGGCTGCAGACACTCCGGCTCTGTTTGCGGTTTCGCTTATATGCCCTTTATTCTCCTGCCGGCAATAAATAACAACGACCAGGTCCAGCTCACTGAACTATTTCATTTTGTTAATCCCCTGGCGAAAACAGCATTTAACAACCAGGCTTGTTTTGTCTGAGGGCAACTGAACTCATTAAATATAAGGATTAAGCCACCATGGTAGATAAATCAGAGATTTTAGATCACGCGCAGGTTGTTGATGTGAATGGCGAACATGTCGGTATTGTCGACCACTTCGAAGGCGACGACAAAATTAAGCTGGCGAAAAGCGATCCTGAAGCGGGCGGCAAACACCACATTATTCCATTCAGCTGGGTGAAAGAAGTTGATGATAATAAAGTCATCCTTTCTAAAGCCAAAGCGGATGTTGAAAGTGAGTGGCAGTCTGCATAAAAAATTAGCCGTGGCGCCCGCCACGGCTTATTTAATTTATTCTGTTAAGTAACTCCTGCGTCCTGCCCTGCCCATTCTTTATCTATTACTGCTTTATATTTCACCATGCTTAAACGACCTGGCGATAACAGACCTGGACATTGACTGCCCTGATTCCGCCCGCCGGAAACCGTCACAGACTGATATTTTCAGCCAGCGGTGCGGAATAACAGCCGAATACGCCGTCTATCAGCAGGTAACTTTCGGAACCAGGCAATTCAAAATGCCACCATTCGGTTGCGATGCCGGTAAAGCCGCCGCCCAGCATGATGGCATTGAGCATCAGCCGGTTGCGCTGCGCCTGAACCGCCACATCAGGATGATAAGGATGGGAGTGCTCACTCATCTCATCGAAGCCGGTACCCATATCCACGATTTCGCCACGCTCGTCTATCAGCGTAACGTCTACCGCCGTGCCGCGGCTGTGGTTTGATCCGCGCGTCAGCGGTGCGACATAGTCCTGATTCGGGCAGGCACTCCACAGAATTGCCTGCGCTTCGGGTGGCCGGTATGCGTCGAGGATCAGCAGCGTATAGCCCGCAACGTTTGCAATTTCGAAGCTTTTTGCCAGTGCTTTAGCCGCATCAACGTGCAGCAGACAGCGCGGGTCTTTGTAAATCGGCTGGCCGGTCAGGTTATCGGCGGTGGCATATTTGAGATCGATCGCTAACTGAGGAAATACCTCAGCAATATCTGTCAGATTTTTACTTTCCATGATGGGGTGCTCCCTGTTTTTATGCCCGGTGGCGGGTGGTGGTGAACGGAGGTTATGAAGCAGTCATCATGGCATTGCGGCGGAAGGAAAAAAAGGTGTGACGATGATCTGTGCTGTAGCGTGGTATGGGATTTTTTTATCCGGGATACTGGGTGGCAGCGTTTATGGTTTCAGTAATCGTTATGGGCGCGATAAAAATTTCGCTGACGTCAGGATTTACAGCGATTTATAAACAAGCGTGACCAGGTGAAAACTATTATTTTATTTCCACTAAAAAATCATTTATCTGTTTTATGCTGCCTGGTAGCATTGCAGTTAATTACTTTATTTTGAGATCTGCGCCGCAAGTATTAGCATTTAAATTGAGAGCAGCCTCGCTGATTTTCATTGATTTTCATCTGGACTTTATTCGTATTAGTTGATTATATGTACAGGTATTTAGCGCGATACAGAGGTGTTGGAGCACCCCTGTATCGCTAATCACAACCACTATTGAACGAGAATAGAGATCATGACTGATTCAGAGTGTAATGCAGTTGGTTTAAATTCAGAAGCCCCTTCCGTTACCCAGCGCAAATTAACGGTGAGTTATGCCAGCCGGTATCCCAGTTACGCGCGTATTCCGTCGATTATCATGAAAGGCCAGTGGCTGGCTACCGCCGGATTTACCACTGGCACCGAAGTAGAAGTAAATGTCACGGCGGGCCGTATTGTGCTGACCGTGAAACCACCAGAGCCGGTCAATGAGCAGCTGGTTAACGCGTTAGCGCAGCTGAATAAGCTGCCCGCCAGGAAACAGAAGCAGGTTCTGGCTTTGTCGGGTGTGGTTACGGGCCAGATTTAATTTCTGCTGAAGAGATGCCGCTTCTGGTTGGGGAGCGGCAGATTAGTATTGCTGGCAATGATCATCCGAGTTTCTATATTTAAAGGATTTTTTTCCCCGCCAGCGTAGCGCTCCCCTGTTTTAATCGCATTTTATGATGAGAGGACAGATAACCTACAGATTTGAGTTATTTCTGGAGAATGCTTAAATGGTTATTATCAGGTCGCTATCGCAAAATAAAGATTATCTATTTACCCACTATGTTTTTGTAAGAATCGTACTACTATAAATGAGGGCAAAAATCCGGCAATTAACAATCGACAAAAATCAGCGCTTACATCCTCTGGTGAATTTATATGATTTCCATGCTAATTTCAGAGGCGTAACAAAATAGACCACAAGGAATGCAAACGTCAGAACAACAATATATGGAATGGCATTTGAAGCATCTGCATTGAAAATGCCATCCAGTCCAATAAGCATCAAAATAATAAGAGCAATAACGCCGCCCCAGAAGCGTTTACTTAGATCAATCACGAGGCTCTGAAGTGTATCTTTTTTTGACTCGTCTTTTTTTATAATACTTTTGAGTTTACCGATCTCTTTAGCAGAGAAGCCATTATTATAGAGTTCTTTCTCAAATTCGTTCATCTGATTTATCCTGAATGACGTTGCGATACGAGCGAAATATAGCACAGTGAACCCGGCCCATGCTAACCCACCTCTTTACGTAGCCGACACCGGTACCGCCCGATGAAATTGTCTAGGCTACTGTCATTGCTGTGGTATAACCCGTTAATCCCGCGATGGCTGCCCCTCCTTAAGTGCTCTATCAATGCGCCTGTTACAGCTGACGAATAAGCGGCCAGCAATGCAGCCGCTGAAGAATCACCTGTAGCCGGTTGATGGGGCCAACGCAGCTCTGGCTGTAACCTGATGAGATGCGATCCCAAAGGTAAGGGATAGAGGTGATGCACCTAATGAACACGATGTATGTATAAATCCACACTAACTGGCGGGATTAAGCCCAGGTTATGATCTGATTTCAATGACTACTCCCGATCACAACAGGCGGTTAATTAAACAGAAACACCAGCGCGAGATGAAGCAGCGTGGATATAACGATTAACCCTCATCAATCTCTTCAGATAAGGTTAAAAATGAAAGCAATTACAATCGCAGCGACCACTTTATTACTCACAGCCTGTGGATCCCATAATGATAGACAACACGCTGTGGGCATGGCTAACCCAGCCTCTGTGCATTGTGAAAAGAGGGGTGGCAAGCTGGAGATAGTTAAGGACCCGGATGGTGAATCAGGTTACTGTACTCTGCCAGGCGGGGAGCGCATCGAGGAGTGGGCTCTGTACAGAAGGGATAACCAGTAGGCTCGCTGGCCGGAAGGGATATCAGGGCAGCTATCAAGGAGCCGTATGAATGGGACGTGATTTTATGAACGGAGGATTGCCAGCATACGGCCGCATTGATGTTCCTGATTTCACAAAGTGTTTAGTGCGATGAAAATACTGATATTTATTATAATCTTCTCCGCAACCTGGTTTCTCATACCTGAAGGCATAATCAGATTCCTGGTAGAAGGCCACATTAGCGGTGATGGTGAAGGCGCTATGGATAGTTTCGAATTCACAGTGATTACACTTAAGGCAGTGCTTTCTGCTCTGCTGGCCTTTATCGGTGGCTGGCTATATCGCAAAGCTAACCAACGATAACGAAGCGACAGTTGATGTGGTTAAAAGCAGACGACATTTTCGATGCACACGCTGCCTGACCCGCTGCCTTTTTCATATGCGGATGCATCATCATGTTCACTTAGGGTTAATGCATCCTGTGGGCAGCAAGATTGTGCCACTCAAACATAGCAGACCTGAAGTTGCAGCAGATTGACCTGCAGCGGAAGGTAGTCTGGATATACCCCGCAGGCCAGGCTGAAACTGTAGCTGTATAGGATGTGGCAGGTCTTCTTAACATGAAGCGGCTTTTACAGGTAATGAAGGGAAGCTGAGAGTAATCGCGCGACCGGACTGAATACCATAATTCAGGGAGTGCTTCGCCTGTGCTGTGACGTTGCTCAGAACCCTTCGTCCCCCAGCAACGTACACTTTACGACATCGATCTCATCGGTAATTTTCTGCACAGAGTACCCCACCCTGTTGAGGCCATTTCGGAATGACTCCAACGGCTATACACGTTCTTTATCAAAGTCACGCGCGTCTTCCTTTCTGTGAGTCATGACAAGCTCCCCCTGAAGCTGGCTTTGACGTTTAGCAATAACCCCTCAGCTCAACGTTCATGCTTAAGAAGCAGCCGGTAAAATGTTCTAAAAATAGATAACTGAACAGTACACAGCCGTAAAAATCGAGCCAGAAAGGCCAGCAGAAATGGAGAGTTAAGTAATAACTTGCGAGATTAATTTTGTTAGCACGATCATAATATTTCACCTTAACGCATTATTAATACAGATAATTTTGTTACATACTTAATAACTGTATGAATAGCACCCTACTCTCCTATAAGGTAATATACCGTTAAAGAAAATAGGCCAGTCTCTCTTCCTGAACGCGATACAGAAATCACTGTCAGCCGATGCAGGATGCACTCAAATATAAAACCACGCTTCACACGCCGGAAGAGAAATGAAATATACGATTAATAACATGGTTGATTACAATGCTTCAGACGGCACCCTGTTCAGCCCGGAAAACACCATTGACACCATTTCCCTGAACCGTATGTGTAATGAATTGCTGCTGCTGTTCGTTACACATTGTGGCACGCCGTTGAGCAGAGATTTTATTCTGAATGAAATATGGGAAAAGCGCGGCCTTAGCGCATCAAGCAACAACCTGAACAACTACGTCTCAATGCTGCGCAAAGCACTTGCTCAGTGTGGATGCTCTGACCTCATCACCACCATTCCTAAACACGGTTTTTTATTCGATGCCGTTATTACCGGTACGCCACTGCCCGATTTACTGGCTGACAAATTATCTGCACCGGTGAAAGATGATGCAGAATCAATCACTGTGACTGTTCCGTCCGCAGTCATCCCCCACAGGTCTAAAACATCTTCTTTCAGGCGGATGTCTGGCATGCTGATAGCCGTGGCTGCAGGCGGGCTGGTTGCTTATGGTGTGCTTGATGCTTACAGACTGCATAAACTGAGAAGTGAAATATTTCGCACGCAGGAATGTCGTTTTTATGCAACGGATGACCTGACGCGAAGAATGGATAAAACCAGCCTTCTGAGCAGGATAAGCAGCATTGCCGAGCGTGAGAAAATAGACTGTACACTGCAGACAAATGTCTACTATGCCGCCGACCAGATCAGAGACGTCTCAGGCCAGTTTAATACACGTGAACTGCTGAGCTACTGCGCTTATAACAGCAGTGCGCCGTGCGAAAATTACACCTATATAAGAAGTGAAAGCGGCGATGAAATTCAAAAATAAAATCCTGCTTATTGGTGCGCTTTCAGCTCTGTCGGTGGCAACCGTGCTGGCCTGGCAGACGTATCTGCGACAGGCCATGAGTTTTGACTGCCGTGGTCGTCTGCATACCGATATCGTTAATGGCGCATGTCGCAGCAAAAGCGCCGCAGATATTTTTATCTCTTTCAATCCGCAGGGAGAAGGTTTTATTCTGGCCGCCGGCAGCTGGTCATGCGAAAACAGTCAGCCAGTAAAGGTGGATGCGCTGGCCAAATTCACCTATAAGCGTGAGGGAGATTTCTATACTATGCGAGTGCAGAGTTCATATCCGGGCATTGAAGCCCTGTTCAGCCCGCTGAAGTACAAAGATATAAAAATGAAAATCACCGCGCTTAATTCAGGCGATTACCGTCTCTCGTTACCTAACGAAACGCTGATGGTCTGTACCGAAGATTAAATGCTGGAGCCTGTCATACAGGCCCGGCTTTGAACAAATTCCTGAGATAAAAAAGCCCGGCTCTGAAGCCGGGCTTTTGCATTTATTACAACCGCTGAGTCAGAAGCCGGGACGGGTGTCCCGGTCCGTTATCAGATGTTATAGACGGCTGCGTTCAGTACAAACGGATAAGAATCCGCTTTAACTGTCTGCTCACCATATGAACTGATAACACCCTTCAGTTCCTGGGTTTCGGCGGTTGATACCAGCCATTTCGCGCCCTGCTGCGTCACTGTTTCAGTACCGTCTTCGCCACTGGCATTCAGTACGACATCGAAAGCGTTGCCCACATCAGACTTCAGGTTAGCACTGACGACGTCAGTCCCGACACCCGCTACCGGAATGTGGTTAGTACCAAACGAAATAGCCAGACGCAGGCCATCAGGATTTTTGGTGGTCACAGCCCAGTCACCCACCTGAGTACTGGCGGCAAGCTCACCCGCAGGCATGGATTTAAAACCGGACATTGTGAATTCAATGCGATCGGTTGGTGCACCGAATACAATGGTGTCCTTATCGCTGATAATGTCGGTAACCGTTGCGGCAGTTGCAGTCGCGGCGAAGCCAGTCAGAGCGGCCAGCAGGGTGATACGGGTGATTTTAGAGATATTCATAATTAACTTTCCTTATTTAGAAAAATAATAGCACTACTAATTCGAAGATTACATTATTTAATAACCAATCAAATAAAAAGAGATGCCAGAATTACACAACAAACCATTACCAGATACCAATAACAACCTCGCCCCAAAACTTAATGTTAACAAACAAAAAACCACCTTATTTACTGGGAAAGACTTGTTATTGAAAACACTATTGTTGATATAGAGCAGCACGCATAGTTACGAGGTATACTCCGGGAGCCATACTAGATTGCTGCCGCAAAAAATAACCACGTCTATTATTACCATTTAATATCCATGGCGAACCGTTAATCTCCTTAACACTTGTGCCCCCATGATTATTACTATCATAATAAGCAATGAAAGCAGAAGAATCACCATTCTCATTCTTGAGTATGCCCGTTAAACCGTACTGATAATATCCTTTTGCTTCATGTTCAGGTGCCAAAGTAACTGCTAATTCCCCCATAATACTTGATGTACTTGCAATGAAATAACCTAAATATGCCTCGCCCCCCGATCCTGTTTCTTTAAGATTTTTATAGCCTGTTACGCGCAGTGTCACTTTCTCAGCTCTTGCACCGATAATCACTGTATCGGTATCATAAACTTCGGATTCAATGCTAGCAGCATGACAATTCATAGCTGCGAAAAATAACGACGCTACTACTGTACTGCGTTTAATATCTATATCCACCCCAGGCCCTTACATCTCTGATGCTTATTTTCAGCCATCTATTTTAAAAGGATAAATATGCCGACTGAAAAAACAAGCCAGTATTATCATTTATACCGTAATGCAACACGACATTAGTTACGGCAGATACAGCGCAGCCCGCAGCGTCACCGGATAGACACCTGGATTAAGGTTATTCACGCCGTTTGTAACCAAAGTGCCATTTACAGACTTATTCGCAACTGGTGAAACCAGCCAGTCGGTTCCGCCGGTATTGATAACCGTTGCCGAAGCCAGTTTTAAATAAGTACTGATAGATTGCCCGCTCTCATTATCAATGCGGCCGGTCAGCAGTCCCGAAATAACCTGAGCATTGTGTTCCGGGCCATAGGATACCGCAATCTGACCAACGGTATCATTGGTGCTAGCCGCAAACGTTCCCAGTTGCGTTCCTGCAGGCGCATTTGACTGCGAGTTCATGTATTTAAAGCCTGTCACTTTGAGCGTAACTTTCTCTGCAGTGGCACCCACCACAATGGTGTCGGAATCCGTAACTTCAAAATCCAGACTTTCTGCCTGTGCGCCCGCTGCTGCCATCAGTAATGCTATCGCTGCTACACTGCGGGTAAATAATGAATTCATCTTTCTTTCCTTAATTAAATACAAGTTGATGCATTTTATGCGGATAATACTTCATTTAAATCGTAGCGTTAAAAGAGCATAAATATGGAAGCGCATTTATTGCTGGTAAAGTGCCGCGCGCAAACCAATATTATAAGTTCCGGGCATAATATTTTGGCGTGGATCATGTTTGTTCACGCCCCCTGAAACGGTCGTGCTCGAAGGAATAGCCCACTCCTCCCCATTAATATTATTAACTACACGAGCTCCATCAATGTAAATTTGAAATGGATCACCAGCTTCGTTTTTAATTTTCCCCATGATAAGATAAGCACCAGTGCCAGTGTTATAAACTGAAGGTTCATGTTCCGGCGCTAAGGTATAAACCAGCTGACCGAGGCTGCTTGTCGTGCTGACATAGAAACTACCAAGTAAACTTTCACTTCCTTTCAGGTTTTTATAACCCGTTACCCGAAGCGTCACTTTTTCAGACGCGGCACCGATGACCACGTTATCCGTGGCTGACACTTCTGATTCCACGCTGGCGGCATAACTGCCGGTTGCCGCGCAAAGTAACAGCGCGGAAAGTGTATTTCGGATTAATAATGGCTTCATTCATTTTCCCCTTTCTTTATTGGAAATCCGCGCCCATTTTTAATGAGGCGAATGTTGATATTCAGGGTGTTATCACACCCGCTTTTAACGCTACCTGATACTGGTCGGCTGCCACCTTCTGATTGCCATCGACCACCACACTAAAGAACAGCGTTTCATCGCCACTGCGTATAATGATGCCGTTCCCTTTTTCACTATCCGGCCGGGCCTGCTTCTGCTCGAGCCTGACGCGTAGCTGACGCTGTGGGTCCTGCCGTCCCTGCAGGATGAAATGCCCCGGCACCACACCCGACAGCGGCTGCTCGCTCCAGACCCGGAAGCCGCTATGAGCGTCCCGATGCATAATCCGCCCCTTACCCAGCGTGAACCCGTCCTGCAGCTGTCCGGAAACCGGCCCCGCAGTTGCCCGGAACGTCAGATCGGGGGCGCTAGCTGCGTGCGTAAAACTGCTCATCATCACGCCAGCCATCAACAACGCCTGCGCCAGGTATTTTTTGTTTATCAGCATGGTGGTTTCCTCTGCCTGCCTTCTGTTGCCGGCAGCGGAGACAGCGCTCCGTCCGGTTTTCCATCGTGTAATCACAGGCACTGTCCGTTCAGGCTGTATACTCCGGCCGCCTCTTTCTCTTCCGGCAGCCGGTAGCTCACCCGGCACTCGCCGCCGCTCCATTTCGCGACCAGCACGCCCTTCTGCGGTAATCCGGTCAGGTAGACCTGTCCTTCTGCGCCGACAATACCGGCGTTGCCTTCCTGCGATTCCAGGGTCACCAGCGAACCGAACGGCACCCCTTTACCACCAGCCCGCGACAGCGTCATCAGCGCCCGCCCGCCGGTACGTGCCTTAAACTTCGCGGCGACCACTGCACCTTCCGTCGGTACCACTCTGACGTCGGTCTGATTGATTTCCACATCCCCCGACAGGCCCAGTGGGTCAAGGCTGACGGTGTTCTCCTGGTACGGCGTCACCCAGCTCTGAGTGGCATATCCGCGCCGATCGGTGCTGATACCGCTACCGCCACCAATCACGTTAACCCCTGCAGCACCCGGTGCGGCCACCAGGGCGACGGTCTCACCCATCGTCTGACCCGGCGTGATGCCACCGGAATGAACCAGCACACCCCCTGAAACATCAATCCCTCGCTGAGTCGCGTTCGGCGCATAAGAGTAGTTGCCGCCGATTTGCCCCCATGCACCATCCCAGTTCAGGTTTGCGGCGCTGCTGTTGCTGTCCTTATCCTGTCCCGGTACATAACGCTGATTGACGCCCCAGTTCAGCCGGCGATCAAAGGCCGCGCCGCGCAGACCGGCCTGATGACTCTCCCGCCCGGAAGAAGAAGAGCTCATCTGGTAATTCGCCCAGGTATTACTGCCCGGCAGGCTGTCCAGCGGAATACTCAGCCACAGGCTGGTGATTCGGTTTTTCGTCTGGTGGCCGGTGTCATCGGTACTGCGGCTTTCATTCCAGTTCAGCGATACCGTGGCACCACCGCCGATGCTTACGCCGTAGCTGGCGCCAAAATTGTTATCACTGCCCGACCGGCTGCGAAAATCCCGTCGTGAAGCACTCAGATTCAGGCTTCCCCAGTCACCCAGCGACTGGCTGAGTGTCATCGCCGTTTCTGTCTTCATGCGTTCACGGTTTCGGTTCCGCCAGTCACCCATCTCCCGCGCGCTGCGCCAGGTATCCAGGACCTCGCTCAGAGTGTTATAGCCCGAAGAAGCGTACTGATAGCTGGTCATGGTCAGGGTGGTGTTGGTTGCCACCACATCCTTGCTGTAGCGCACTCGCCAGGCTGCGCCATTTTCAGCATCATTATTCTTTCGCTGCGCCTGCGAGCCGATGACGTCAACGGATACCGCTCCAAAATCCCCCGCTGACAGGCCGAGGCCTAGCGCACCAGACTGAAAGTGCTTTGCCGTCTGTGCACCGGTATAAGCTGTCAGATTCCACGGCAGGCCGTACATCACAGTGGCCTGTGCCACGGGCGTCCTGTTCACGCCGCTTTCGGCGGGACGATAGTGTCCCGTCATCACGTTGTAACTGACGTACCCCTCTTTCAGAGAAATTGCGGGCGTCTGAAACGGCACGTTAAACACCTGCGGCTTGCCGTCGGTTTCCCATACGGTGACCTCGAAGTCTCCGCCCGATGTCCCGGAGGCTGAGAGATCGGTCAGTGCAAATGGCCCGGCTGCCACTGTGCCGTTATACAACGTGTAACCATTCTGTTTGACCTCAACCCGCGCCTGGGTTCGGGCAACACCACGAATCACCGGGGCAAAGGCGCGCTGGTTATAGGGCACCATGGAATCATCGGAACCCAGCATCACGCCGCGAAACGGCACGCCATCAAACACCATCCCCGGCGTGGAACGATCACCCAATGTCAGGCGGCTTTTCAGGTCATACAGTCCGCGCTCTGCATAGATGTAAAGCGTCTCCCACTTGCCATCCGTCTCACCCTGCTTTTGCCAGTTGCTCTGGCTGCGCAGTCGCCAGGCCCCGATATTCAGTCCGGGGTTAAGCTGCACATAAGATGACTCGCTGTGCTGACTGCCATTACTTCCTGATGTGTAATCTGAACGGCTCGATGACGCCCGATAATTCATGCGGAAGGCGGTAATGCCGTCATCCCACAGCGGCCGGGCCGCTATTCCTTTAATTTCTGGCCGCAGGCTCGCCTGCGGGACATTAATCTGCAGCTTCTGGCTGGCAAACTGAAAGTCATAGTTCGCCTGCGGGATAATGCTGATATCCGCGCAGCCATTATTAGCGGCCAGACCAGGGTAATCTTCCGTTCTGACCCCATAACCGGACAGCTCGTCCACCGTCAGGCAGGGAAAAAGATACGGCTCACCCTTTGCATCTTTTTCAAGCGTGAATGCCACCTCCCGGCTATCCACCTCGCGTCCGCTGAGGAGGATATCAACCGGATAGGTGCCCGGTGGTTGCACGCCCTGGTTAAAGAGGCTGATATCAGCTTCATCTCCCCCACCGTCTATCATTGACGGATTGAAGGTCCAGGTCTGTGCCTTTACTGCCGATGTGCTGCAAGCGCAACTCACCACCAGGGCAAGCAGGCTCAGCGTGATGCCGGCACCGCTGGCTTTGCCCGGCTTCTGCTTTACGCGTACGGCCCTTTTCACCGTACTGCCGCCTCAACCGGACGACTGATGCCGCCGTAGTCGTTGATGTAGCTCCAGGTCACCTTGCCGCTGGCGCTCTCAGGCACGCTGTAGCTCTGGCTGCCGAACGGAGAGATGTAATCGGGCAGGTTTACTGCTTTGCCACCGACTTCCAGTGATTTAAGGTTGATGTAATAGGGTGTCGGGTTGCTGGCTTCCAGCTTGTTACCTTTGCGAACCCACTTCACCTGCGCGGCTGCATCTGCCAGCTTGCCTTTCACCGAAGCCGGACGGACCAGCACCTTGATGCACTGGCTCAGTTTGACTTTCACATCCAGTGAGGCACCTTTTTTCTTTTCAACTTCTTTACCTGCCCAGGCATCGCCCAACTCTGGCGGAATGCCGGTGGCACACATCCAGTAAAGTGTTTCGCGATCTTTGGCGGCAGCTTCACCGGTCATCACCAGGCGAAGGCGGCTCTGCTGTCCGGCATCAAGCCGGAACAACGGTGGCGTCACAACAAACGGTGCTGCCTTAACTCTGTCTTCCGTCACTACCCCGGTCTGAACCAGCATCGGGTATTTGTTGGGGTTACTGACCGCTATCGTGGCACCATTATTTGCCGGATTATAAATAACGCGGGTAGCACCGAGTTCAACTGAATAAGATTCGATGACAGTTTCATTATCACTACTTTTATCTTCAGCAAAGCCCGGGGCAGACATTAAAAATAAAACACCCGCACTATAAGCCATCAGAGAATTCTTCTTGAACATACAGCCTCTTTATTTATTCAGATTTAATGAGAGAGGCTTAACCAGTACATCCAGCAGTTTCGCCCAGGACCGTATTATCGCAATAAACATTCTTTTTCTTAAAGCAGTAAAATTGACTTGAGGCAACTTCAAATATTTCAGCCATGCCTTTTCAAAAAAGATAAGTCCAGCAGGACAAAAAACCGCACTAAGGTCAATTTAAAGATGTATAAGATGGATAAATTCGTCTATTTCAACTTTAAAAGCTGTCAAACACCAAAATGGCGGCACAAAAAACCACAAGACCGACAGGTGAGCTTAAGAACCTGTCAATCAATACAGAGATTGATACTTATTAGCTTAAGAGGGATATCTTCAGCGGCAGGCAGCCACTCCATTCATAATTACAGAATTTAAATGTTCTTATTTTGTTATTAAATAATTAGCTTTATGACCTCGTGATAGTTATCCCAGACGCTGGACGCAAGAACATCATCATATCTATATAGCGTGAACGGTAGTTCAGACCTTTTGTAGGAGGCTGGGATAGTCTAATGAGGAAGTGATTTTGATTGGGCAGACACATAAGGCAGGCGTTTTGATATTGTCACCGCGTCATAAACCAGACCGGCGGCTACTTTTTAAGCGCACTTTTCCGCGCGGCTGCTAACAATCATTCCCGGAAAGCTTTAGGGATAAGGAGTGCGAATATGTCACAGGTGCCCCCGAAAATCATGATTTCTGGCCAGCTGAGCTTCAGAACCAGAACCATCAATTAGCATAAAAACCTATTATTAAAAATAAAAAAGAGCAATAATCTATAGATATGGCAATATTAATTATATAACACCTACTTTAAGGTAACAATGTTAGGCTCTTTTCAGTTCAGCGATTCAGGCATGATTGCGGATCGCAGCAAGAATGGTTGCAGCCGGAATGCTTAACGATGAAGCATTCCGGCTGCAGGTTAACTGAGAGAGTGAGGGTATATGCCTAATCATGTATTTTTTGAAAACGATGCACTGATCCTTAAGTCCCGTGTGCTGCAGTTAAAAGGCAAAAATATTGTCGCCGCTCTGAGCAAGAATCAGACGCTCCTCATTTATTGCCTGGTAAACAAGATCAATGATCGTGACATGGTGATTAATTATATCTGGCCTGGCGAACCTACGGTTGGCAAGGAGAACTGTTATCATCAGCTCATCTATAAGACCCGCCGGGCGCTGAATAAAAATGGATTTCCATCAGACATTATTCTGACGCTTTCAGGATTTGGCGTTTGTATTCATCGTGACTATCTCGACAGAGTCAAAAAAAGCGCCACCCGGAATATTATTAACCATACCGGCGCGCTGGTATAACATCGTTCTTCGTCGCAGAGTCATATAGAGAACAAGTCATAACATTATAGCGGTAAGTTACTGCGATAAGTTTACGGCTGCTCTTTTCTCAGCAGATAACAATAGTATTGTGGCAGGAAAAAAATTGTGGCACGCACGATTGACGTTTTTATTTCAGACAAAGACACATACTTTGCTGAGGGTCTGGCAAGGTCGTTAATTAATCATCTGGAAGGCTATGGTTTCACGGTAACGTTCACTAACAACCTTAACATGATGGCTTTCGCAGATATTATTTTCCTGACAAAGGCGTGTATTTCTTCATTCCGCCCATCAGACTTTCACACCCTGGAAGGCTGTGTCTCTAAAAGCGTGCTTGTCACCTCGGATTATACGGTCACACCCGCATTCCTCAGCGTTAAGTGGGTGCTTTACCGCCGTACCGGTGTAAGCGATATGCTTTCTCTCGTTGATTACATTCTGGGCATCAGAAAAAATGATGTGTCGGATTACGCGCTTGGGGCCTGTTTTCGGCCATACCTGACCGGCCTGTCACCCCGACAACGGCAGGTTATGTGGCTTTACTCTCAGGGATTCAAACAGAAAAAAATTTCCTACATCCTGGGAATTGATGTCAGGACGGTGAGCAGCCATAAGCGAGCGCTAATGAAACAGTATCAGCTGACGTGTGATGCCGATCTACGTAACTGGCTGATCAGTAAACTGCTACTCAGCGCCTGATCAAGCGCTGTGAGGATAAACCACTCAATGGCGTCAGGTTCAGATGCCAGATTTCATTAACTCATCATGCAGGAGAATCAGTATGGACAGTGAATTTATCAGGGTGCTTAATCTGGATCCTTCGCATCGTTATGAACTGCTGAGACGCGAAAGCGAGCAGCGCAGAGGCCGTGATACAGACCTCTTTCATTACCGCGAATTTAATGAGCAGGGTGAAGAGATAGGTATATTTACCGTTGAAGATAGTATGAGCATCTATCCTCCTCAGCGAAGAACGATCCGCAGACTCTGACTTTTATCGAACAGGCTTAAGAGACCCGGGGCGTTCTGATCCGCCAGCTTTATATTGCTCATAATATTGCTCATATTTAAGCGCCTTACATTTGGGCGCTTTTCGTTCTTTCAGGAGTGACACATGACACAGAATATTTACGACAATCAGGCTTTTTTTGATGGTTATGCCCAGCTAGCCCGCTCTCAGTATGGTCTTAAGGCTGCGCCAGAATGGCCGGCAATCCAGAGGATGCTGCCCGACCTGTCTGGCAAGCAGGTTATCGACCTTGGGTGTGGTTATGGCTGGTTTTGCCGCCGTGCCCGTGAAGCCGGTGCCGCTGGGGTAGTTGGCATCGACCTGTCAGAAAAAATGCTGAGCCGGGCCAGGGAACTCACCAATGACAACGGTATCTGCTATCAACGTGGCGATCTTTCACAACTCACCTTACCGTCCCAAGCTTACGACCTGGTCTACAGCCAGTTAGCACTGCATTATCTTCCTGACATCGCGCCTTTGTTCACCACTCTCTATGAAGCGCTGCAACCGGGCGGCTGGCTGGTCTTTACGACCGAGCATCCCATCTATACCTCTCCGTTACGCCAGGGCTGGCTTACCGATGATGAAGGTCAGCGCTCATGGGCGGTCAACAATTATCAAAACGAAGGTAAACGGGTCAGTAACTGGCTCGCTGATGGGGTGGTCAAATATCATCGAACGCTGGGGACTACCCTGAATGCCCTGATGAGTGCGGGCTTCACTCTCCGTCAAGTCAATGAATGGGGACCGACAACAGAACAGATCGACGCAAACCCGGCCTTAGCCGAAGAAGCGGAACGACCAATGATGGTGCTGATTTCTGCGCAGCGATAAGCCTGTATCCCACTTTAATTGAGTAAGGTTGAAGGTCAGCCCGTTGGTTAAAAAGGAAGCCAGTTGATGATACCCATGGCTTTATATCATTAATAATAACGACTTCCTTTCATCACTCCTCTTGTGCATGGCAGCTTATTACTGACTGCAGCAGATGTTTCTGCTTAAGGTTTCCTCGCGTCAGCTGGGGAGTAGAAGAACAAACATTACACACTGCCAAGCTTATCAGTTATGACACCAGAGGAAGTCTTCTCACAGGGTGTGGTTAATGTGTTCAACAGCTCCACACATTATGGGGAGAGCTCCACACATAGCGTACAAGGCTCCACACATATCGATGATGGCCTGATACAGAATGACATTAAAAGGATGAAGTAAAGGGCTGTTTTATCACTCGCTTTTCCCTTGTTCTGCTGCACAATGATTAACTTTGGAGCTTTTGTTTTTAAGGGATTACAGACTTCAGGAGAGATTATCAGAAGGGAGAATTTGGTACGCCCTACAGGATTCGAACCTGTGACCTACGGCTTAGAAGGCCGGTGCTCTATCCAACTGAGCTAAGGGCGCATGGAGATGGCACGGATTATACGTCGGGAAGCGGGTACGTCAACGTTTTTGCCGTTTCTCCGCAGCGAAGTGCTGCTGTAATGACCAATTGACGTCAGTGGCGCCTGCGCCATTCGCTGAGCGACACGAGTTTACTGTTGTCGGTAAATTCTCCTTCCAGCTCAATCCCTTGTGTTGTGAAACGCGCATTGTATTGCTCACGAAGTGCATGCAGCTCCTGGATGTCCGGTTCCAGCTGGCGCAGAAAGCCCAGCGCGAGCAGCAGCTGCTGGCGGCTAATAAGCGGTGGAAAACCGGCTCGACTGAGAATCGCATGCCAGCGCTGGCTGTTCTCCTCGCTGCCGTCAACAATGAACACCTGCCAGATCAGCAGTACCGCTGCGCCATTATGCAGGTGCGTTTCATTATCCTTGCTGAGATAGTCGGTAAACTCTTTCGCCGCCTCTTTCCCCATCATAGAGATCATTGATTCCACCTGTACCGGTGGCAGCTGCAGCCGTTTGCTGAGCCGCTGAGCGGCGTGGCGTGAGCCAGCGGTGAGCAGCTGAAATCCAGCGACAAACACCACCGCCAGAGTAGCAAGTATTATCCAAATCATTACATCGTCCCCGGATTGTCCTGCAGATATCATACGCATGCAGGCTGGCACTCGTCGCGACGAAAAAGCCGGAAAGCACATACGCGGCTGAAACTGTAACTGACAGCGCGCCGCGCTTCTGACAAAATAGTCCCCTTACCCGATTCAACACAACACAGTGGATTTCCTCTCTGATGGCAGCAAAAATTATTGACGGTAAAACGATTGCGCAGCAGGTGCGCGTTGAGGTTGCGGAAAAAGTGAAGCAGCGTCTGGCCGCCGGAAAACGCGCGCCGGGTCTGGCAGTGGTTCTGGTGGGTGAAAACCCGGCATCACAGATCTACGTGGCCAGCAAACGCCGTGCCTGTGAAGAGGTCGGTTTCCACTCCCGCTCTTACGATCTGCCTGCCACGACCCGCGAAGCTGAGCTGCTGGAGCTGATTGATGCGCTCAATCAGGACGACGAAATCGATGGCATCCTGGTGCAGCTGCCACTGCCAGCCGGCATTGATAATGTCAAAGTGCTGGAGCGCATCACGCCTGATAAAGATGTCGATGGATTCCACCCCTATAATGTCGGTCGCCTCTGTCAGCGTGCGCCAACCCTGCGTCCCTGCACGCCACGCGGTATCGTGACGCTGCTGGAGCGCTACAATATTGATACGTATGGCCTGAATGCCGTGGTGGTTGGCGCATCCAACATTGTTGGTCGTCCGATGAGTATGGAACTGCTGCTGGCGGGCTGCACCACGACCGTCACTCATCGCTTTACCAAAGATCTGCGCCATCACGTTGAGCATGCCGATCTACTGGTCGTTGCAGTGGGTAAGCCAGGGTTTATTCCGGGTGAATGGATCAAACCGGGCGCCATCGTCATCGACGTGGGCATTAACCGGCTGGAGAGTGGCAAAGTCGTGGGCGATGTTGATTTTGACAATGCATCCGAGCGCGCCTCCTACATTACCCCGGTGCCGGGCGGTGTTGGTCCGATGACAGTAGCTACACTGATTCAAAACACGCTGCAGGCGTGCGAAGAGTTTCATGATAAAGAGGTAGTATAAATGACAAGTTTTTCACTGGGTAAATTCCCGCACGTCGATCTGTGTGACCTGCTGAAACTGGAAGGATGGGTTCAGAGCGGCGCACAGGCGAAAGTCGTGATTGCCGAGGGTGAAGTGAAGGTCAACGGTGCGGTAGAAACCCGCAAGCGCTGCAAAATCGTAGCCGGTCAGACTGTAGAATTCGCGGGTTTCCGCATTACTGTGGTCGAGTGATTTCCGGGCGTCCCTGCGGGGACGCTGTTACACCCGCTCATCCCCCTTCACGCACGTCTCCCCTTCCCGCTGTTCCAGTACAATATGATTCACCGCCGTATGCTGCGCTATCAACGTCGCGAGCCGGGGTGAATGGCTGGTGATCCAGAGCTGACTGAACTCGCTGGCTTCGGCGATTAAGCGCGCCAGCGCAGGCAACAGATCTTCATGCAGGCTGTTTTCCGGCTCATTCAGTGCCATAAAGGCGGGCGGACGCGGGCTGAGCAGTGCGACAACCAGACAGAGAAACCGCAGCGTGCCATCAGAAAACTCGGCGCTCTCCAGCGGACGCAGAATGCCCTGACGCGACATCAGCATCTGGAAACGGCCATTCTGCACATCGACATCAAACTGGCTGTCGGGAAACGCCTGTTCCATCACCTCAGACAGGAGTTCGGAATGACCGCGCTCCACAATGGTCGCCCAGGCCGCCGCCAGATTGCTGCCATCATGGCTCAGCACCGGCGCACGCACGCCAATCTGCGGTACCCGTATCGGTGAGCCAGGCCAGACCGCAAACTCATGGTAAAAGCGCCACTGCTGCAGACGTTCGCGCAACTGCGAAAGCTCCGGATAGCGATGCGGTTCGCCAAGCTGACCAAACAGCGACTCTTCGGGATGCAGCACCGCCGGATAGGCGACGCGCTCGCCCTCAACGTTGTGCAGAAAGGCGGTCTGATTTTCGCGCTGCATAATACAGGCGGAAGGACGGCGCTGCTGACCGCTCAGCCAGAGTCGCTCCTGCTTCACCAGCGGATCGAGATTAAACAGGCTGGTCACCAGCGGCTCGGGAAAGCCAATCTCCAGCTGGTAATCCATGTCATCCATCACCACGGCCAGCTCCAGCCGCTTTGGATCGTGTCGGCGATCGCCCCGGCGTAAGCCGCCCGCCCACATCGCTTTCTGAATGCCGCCTTCTTCAGCCAGCGCCAGTGCCAGGCGACCGCTGGCCGCCTCATGCAGCAGCCGCACCGCTTTGTAGAGGTTGGATTTACCGCAGCCGTTGGGACCGCTCACCACATTCAGCTGCTGCAGCGACAGCGTCAGGTTACGTATCGAGCGGAAGCCGCGGATCTGAATCTGTTCAATCGCCATAATAAAAAAGGGCGATTGCTCGCCCTCTCCGGTTTATTTTCGACGCCAGCTGGAGCCCTGTGGCCCATCCTCGACGATGACACCCAGCGCATTAAGCTTGTCGCGCGCGATGTCCGCTTCCGCCCAGGCTTTGGCGGCGCGCGCATCGGCACGGGCTTTCACCCAGTGCTCAATCTCGGCAACCTCTTCGTCATTGACCTGCGCGCCGCTTTGCAGGAACAGCTCAGGATCCTGCTGCAGAATGCCCAGCACGTTGGCCATCTCGCGCAGCTTCGACGCCAGCCCGTGCGCTGAAGCGCCATCTTCACTTTTCAGGCGGTTCACTTCACGCGCCATATCGAACAGCACCGAATAGGCTTCCGGGGTGTTGAAATCATCATCCATCGCGCTGCGGAACCGCGCTTCAAACGCTTCGCCGCCGTGGGCAGGCACGCTGCTGTCGGTGTGACGCAGTGCCGTATAGAGACGCTCCAGCGCCGCACGCGCCTGATTCAGGTTATCTTCGCCGTAGTTAAGCTGGCTGCGATAGTGACCGGACATCAGGAAGTAACGCACCGTCTCCGCATCATAATGTTGCAGCACGTCACGCACGGTGAAGAAGTTACCGAGCGATTTGGACATCTTCTCGCGGTCAACCATCACCATACCGGAGTGCATCCAGTAGTTGACGTAAGGACCGTCATGGGCGCAGCTCGACTGAGCGATTTCGTTTTCATGGTGCGGGAACATCAGATCGGAGCCGCCGCCGTGGATATCGAAATGGGTGCCCAGCTGTTTGCAGTTCATTGCCGAGCACTCGATGTGCCAGCCGGGACGACCGTTGCCCCACGGCGATGACCAGGCTGGCTCATCCGCTTTGGACATTTTCCACAGCACGAAGTCCATCGGGTTGCGCTTCACCTCGGCGACTTCAACGCGCGCGCCCGCCTGCAACTGCTCCAGATCCTGACGGGACAGCGCGCCGTAATCGGTGTCGCTGAGGACATCAAACATCACGTCGCCATTGTCCGCCACATAAGCGTGACCGCGAGCGATCAGTGTTTCCACCAGCTCGATAATCTCAGCGATGTGACGGGTAGCGCGCGGCTCCTCATCGGGCGGCAGAATCCCCAGCGCGGCGAAGTCGTTGTGCATCTCGCCAATCATGCGGTTAGTCAGGGTTTCGATGCTCTCGCCGTTTTCGTTGGCGCGCTTGATGATTTTGTCATCAATGTCGGTGATGTTACGTACATAATTAAGCTGATAACCGAGGTAACGCAGGTAGCGCGCCACCACGTCAAACGCCACGAACGTCCGCCCATGACCAATGTGACAGAGGTCATACACCGTGATGCCGCAAACATACATCCCGATTTTACCGGCATGAATGGGTTTGAATTCCTCTTTCTGTCGACTCAGGGTGTTATAAATCTTAAGCATTGAACGGTTCCGTTTTCGCGTGTGGTTGGCACTTTTAAGTATCCAGACATTGTGCCGTATTTTTATCGCTCGCGCGACGCAAAGCAAGCCAACTGCGCCGCGCTGCTGACGCGTCATTGGAAATTATGATATAAGAACGGTCGACAAAAAGGGGGACGCCCATCGACAGAGCGACCTCAGCAACTGATGACAACCTTTACAGGACGACAAAAATGGTAACTTTCCAGACGAACCATGGCGATATCGTAATCAAAACTTTCGATGATAAAGCGCCGGCAACCGTACAGAACTTCCTGGATTACTGCCGTGAAGGTTTTTACGACAACACCATTTTTCACCGCGTAATCAACGGCTTTATGATTCAGGGCGGCGGCTTCGAGCCGGGCATGAAGCAGAAAGAAACCAAAGCCGAAATTCAGAACGAAGCCAGCAATGGCCTGAAAAACACCAAAGGTACGCTGGCAATGGCACGTACCTCTGCGCCGCACTCTGCGACCGCACAGTTTTTCATCAACGTAGCTGACAACGACTTCCTGAACTTCCGTGACGAAAGCGTTCAGGGCTGGGGCTACTGCGTGTTCGCTGAAGTGGTTGAAGGTATGGATGTGGTCGAGAAGATCAAAGCGGTCTCTACCGGCCGCAGCGGCATGCACCAGGATGTGCCAAAAGACGACGTCGTTATCCAGAAAGTGACCGTCAGCGAGTAATGTCGAGCACGCTGTTTATCGCAGATCTCCATCTGTGTCAGGAAGAACCGGCGATTACCGCCGGTTTTCTGCATTTTTTACAGCGCGAAGCGCCCCACTGCGACGCGCTCTATATTCTCGGCGATCTGTTTGAAGCCTGGATTGGCGACGACGATCCCAATCCGCTGCATCAGCAGGTTGCCCGCGCCCTGCGCGCCCTGCCGGTTCCGGTTTACTTTATCCATGGCAATCGCGACTTCCTGATTGGCCGACGCTTCGCGCAGGCCTGCGGCATGACGCTGCTGCCGGAAGAGCAGGTGCTGACGCTCTACGGCCATCGGTTGCTGATCATGCATGGCGATACGCTCTGTACCGACGATGCGGGTTACCTGCGTTTTCGGGCCAAAGTGCATAATCCCTGGATCCAGCGGCTGTTTCTCGCGTTGCCGTTGTGGATACGTAAACGCATTGCCGCCCGGATGCGCGCCGACAGTAAACAGGCCAACCAGCATAAATCCCAGACCATCATGGATGTGAATCAGGAAGCGGTCGTCGCCACTATGCTGCGCCAGCAGGTGCCACTGTTAATCCACGGTCACACTCATCGCCCGGCGATTCATACGCTGAGCCTGCCGGGTGAAACGGCGCAACGCGCGGTGCTGGGTGCCTGGCACAGCCGGGGTTCCATGATCCAGCTCGACGCCAGTGGCATTCAGCTTATCCATTTCGACTTTTAATCTGCGGTTAAATCCACGACCTTAAGCCCGACGCAACCGTTTTCCTTGCGTGCTTCTCATGCTATTCTCGGTGCCCTTCAAAACCTGTCCGCCCGGCCAGGTCTGTTTGTTCATTCACAGGAGTTGACCCCATGTCATCCAACGCCCCGGCCCGCATCGCCATTGTTATGGGTTCCAGAAGTGACTGGGCCACCATGCAGTTCGCCGCTGAAATCCTCTCCAGCCTGGACGTCCCTTTTGATGTTGAAGTGGTCTCTGCGCACCGCACCCCGGATAAACTGTTCAGCTTCGCCGAAACGGCAGCCGACAAGGGTCTTCAGGTGATTATTGCTGGCGCAGGTGGCGCGGCACATCTGCCGGGTATGCTGGCGGCAAAAACGCTGGTGCCGGTGCTGGGTGTGCCGGTGCAGAGCGCGGCACTGAGCGGCGTCGATAGCCTCTATTCGATTGTGCAGATGCCGCGCGGTATTCCGGTCGGTACGCTGGCGATTGGCAAGGCGGGCGCAGCCAATGCCGCGCTGCTGGCGGCGCAGATTCTGGCGCTGCATGACAGTGCGCTGGCGTTACGCCTGACCACCTGGCGTCAGAGCCAGACCGATGAGGTGCTGAACCATCCCGATCCGCGGGTGGATGCATGAAGCCGGTTTGCGTACTGGGCAACGGCCAGTTAGGTCGTATGCTGCGTCAGGCGGGTGAACCCCTGGGCATCGCGGTGTATCCGGTGGGCCTGGATGCCGATCCCACCGCGCTCCCTATCGCCGACAGCGTGATCACCGCCGAAATCGAACGCTGGCCGGAGACGGCGCTGACGCGTGAACTGGCCAGCCATCCAGCCTTTGTTAATCGCGATATCTTTCCGCGTCTGGCGGATCGTCTGACGCAGAAACAGCTGCTGGATCAGCTGGGACTGGCCACCGCGCCGTGGCAGTTGCTGGCGGACAAAAGCGAATGGCCAGCGGTGTTCGACTCGCTGGGCGAGTTAGCGATTGTGAAAAGCCGCACCGGCGGTTACGACGGCCGGGGTCAGTGGCGTCTGCGTGCCGATGAGACTCACACCCTGCCGGAGGCGTGCTACGGCGAATGCATCGTTGAGCAGGGCATCAACTTTTCCGGTGAAGTCTCACTGGTGGGGGCGCGCGGTCACGATGGCCAGGTGGTGTTCTATCCGCTGACGCATAACCTGCATCAGGATGGCATTCTGCGCACCAGCGTTGCGCTGCCGCAGGCGGATCAGGCACAGCAGCAGCAGGCTGAAGCGATGCTGAGCGCGATCATGCAGGAACTGAACTACGTCGGCGTAATGGCGATGGAGTGTTTCGTTACGCCAGACGGATTGCTGATCAATGAGCTGGCGCCGCGCGTCCATAACAGTGGGCACTGGACGCAGAACGGTGCGTCGATCAGCCAGTTTGAGCTGCATCTGCGCGCCATTCTTGGTCTGGCATTACCACAGCCGGTGGTGTTTGCGCCGTCGGCGATGGTCAATCTGATCGGCACTGACGTGAATCTCAGCTGGCTGCAGCAGCCGCTGGTGCATCTGCACTGGTATGACAAAGAGGTGCGTCCGGGTCGTAAAGTGGGCCATCTGAATCTGACCGACAGCGATGCAGAACGGCTAAAAGCGGCACTGAATTCGCTGGTGCCTCAGCTCCCGGAAGGGTACGCCAGCGGCATCGCCTGGGCGGTTGAAAAACTGTAATCCCCGCACCTGAGTCTGATGATGGCTTTACCAGGCAGCTTAGAGCGATTGAGCAGTCGCCTTTAAGTCAGAGGGAGACGCCGGTAACGGGAAACGATCGCAAAGACGCAAAAACGGCATCCCTGCCAGCTCGGCACGCGCCATCCCTGGCGCGTGACGCTTTGCTCTTCGTTTCCCGTTACCCGCTTGCTGGTGATGGGTGCGATCTGGATGAAGGTCAAAGGCGGGCTTAGTGCAGCCTTATGCCTACACTCCCTTACGCCGCATCAAACTTCCTGAACAGCGCCTTCCCTTTCAGTAATCGGATCCCCAGCCAGCCACCGCACAGCGATAACAGCAGCGCGCCACACAACGGCAGCGCCAGCCACAGGGTCCAGTCAGGCTGCCACGGGAAATCGAAAATCTTTGTCTGTAATCCCCATAACGCCGCTTCTGCCCCCATCGCGGCCGCCACGCCGGAGACCACGCCAAGCAGCGCAAACTCACACCACAGCGTCGTGCGCAGCAGGCGTTTACCGGCACCCAGCGTGCGATAGACCACCAGCTCCTGACGCCGCTGGCGCATACCGACCTGAATCTGCGCCAATAGTAGTAACACACCACAGGCGGTCACCAGCACCACCATGATCTCCAGCGCCTGGCTGACCTGCGCCAGCACCTGGCCGATCTGCCGCATTATGCTGCCGATATCCAGCAGACTCAGCGCCGGAAAAGCACGGTTAAGCTGCGCCAGCAGAACAGGATTCGCCTCCATGCGGAAGCTGGTGAGCCAGGTCTGCGGCTGGCTGTCGAGCGCGCCCGGCGGGAAGATAAAGAAGAAGTTCGGCTTCAGGCTTTCCCAGTCCACTTTACGCAAGCTGGTAATGCGCGCGCTGAAGGTCTGCGTATCGCCATCGAACGTCAGGGTATCACCGAGCTTCAGCCCCAGCCGATCCGCCAGCTCCACTTCCATCGACACTTCACCCGCTTTGGGTGGCCAGTTGCCTGCCACCAGCGGATTATGATCCGGGCGATCGGCCAGTTCCGTCAGGTTGAGTTCACGGTTCAGGGCATTATCCAGCTTCGGATCGGCCGGTTTACCGTTGAGTTCACTGAGCCGTACCCGCGCAATCGGGTAAAAGGTCCCGGGCGTGATCTGATGCGACTGCAGGAAATCACGCACCTGCGGCACCTGATCTGCCGTCATGTTCAGCAGAAAGAAGTTCGGGCTATCCGCCGGTAACTGCTGCTGCCAGCGATCCAGCAGATCGCCACGCATTACCAGCAGCAGCGCCAGCAACATGAACGACAGCGAAAAGGCCGCAAGCTGGCTCAGCGTCATGCCGGGCTGGCGCAGCAGCCGGTTGATCGCCAGTCGTAACGCCAGGTTGCGCACTACCAGCCGACGCAGCAGCAGCAGGGTTCCCCAGCCGAGTAGTGCCAGCAATCCCGCCAGCACTACCACACCCACCAGCAGCGCCCAGAGCATTTTACTGCCGCCAACCAGCAGCGCTAACAGCGTCACCACGACAGCAATCATCACCGGAATATAGATTTTCAGCGGCCAGAGATTGGCTACCGCATCGCGCCGCAGCACCCGCAGCGGCTGGGTCGCCAGCAGCAGACGATAAGGGCGCAGACCCACCAGCAGCGAAATCACAAACAGCGATCCCACCGCCCAGATCCACGGCCAGACGCTCGCCGCCGGTAAGCTGGCAGGCAGCACGGGTTTCAGCATCGCCATCAGGATCGCTTCCACGCCCTGCCCCACCAGGCCACCGGCAATCGCCGCCAGCAGCAGAACCGCCAGCCACTGACCGATGATCAGCCGCTGCAACGCGCCGTGCGTCGCACCCAGGGTTTTCAGCACCGCCACCAGATCGTAGCGGCTGCGGCAATAGTGGCTCATGGCGACCGCCACGGCCGCAATCGCCAGCATCAGCGTCAGCAAGGCCGAGAGCAGCAGGAACTGCTGTGCCCGCTGCATCGAACGGCCCAGTGCATCTTCCGAGTTCTCCACGCTGATCCAGCGCTGGTCCGCCTTCAGCTGCGGTTCAATCCAGCGGTCATAGCTGGCCAGCTGATCGGGATTACCGGTAAACTTATAGCGCCAGGTGATGCGGCTGCCTGGCTGAATCGCACCGGTTTTGGCGGCATCCGCCAGATTGATCATCAGACGCGGCGCCATCTCAAACGGGTTAAAGCCGCCATCCGGCTCCTGGATCACCTCGCCGCTGATGCGCAGCTGGGTGTCACCCACTTCCAGCGTGTCGCCCACTTTCAGGTTCAGCAGCGCCATCAGGCGCGGTGCCGCCAGCGCGGTACCCGCCTGCGGCCTCAGCCCCGGTGGCTGCGTCTGCAGCGTGCCAAACATCGGGTAGCGATCATCCACCGCTTTTACTGAGGCAAGCTGCGGTGACTGATCGGCAAAGGTCATGGTCATAAAGGTCAGCTGACGGCTCACCGTCAGACCGGTTTCAGCCGCTTTTGCCAGCCAGGCTTCTGGCGCTGCATCACTGCTGCGCAGCGTACGGTCGCCGGCCATAAAATCACGGCTCTGCTGATTCAGCCCTTTTTCCATGCGATCACTGATCGACCCCAGCGCCAGCACGCAGGCGACCGCCAGCGTCAGGGCCAGCCAGACAATCAGCAGCGAGGGCGAACGCCACTCGCGCCAGAACCAGCGCCAGATCATTGCTCCTCCCACAATTTACCGTCGCGCAGCCGCAGGCGACGATCGCAGCGCGCCGCCAGTTGCTCGTCATGCGTCACCAGAATCAGCGTGGTGGCGAAATCGCGGTTAAGGGAAAACAGCAGATCGGCGATGCGGTCACCGGTTTTACGATCGAGATTGCCGGTCGGTTCATCGGCAAACAGCAGACCAGGACGGCCACTGAAGGCGCGGGCCAGCGCCACGCGCTGCTGCTCGCCGCCTGAAAGCTGGGCGGGCAGATGATGCAGACGTTCACCCAGTCCGAGCAGCGTCAGAAGCTCTCTCGCCTGTTCACGGCTCTGACGGTCGCTGTCGCCGCGCAGCAGCGAAGGCAGCTGCACATTCTCCTGGGCATTCAGGGTTGGCACCAGCATAAATGACTGGAATACAAAGCCGACCTGCCGGGCACGCAGGGCCGCACGCTGCTCTTCGTTCATCTGGTGCAGTGGCTGCCCCAGCAGATGGACTTCGCCGCTGCTGCCATCGTCCAGCCCGGCCAGAATTCCGAGCAGGGTTGACTTGCCGGAACCGGATTCGCCAATCAGCGCAATGGTCTCAGCTGGTTTGACAACCAACTCAACTCCGGTAAGGATGGTTAACTGATGCTCTCCCTGACCGACGGACTTAGTAAGATGATGAACTTCAACAATGTTTTCCGCTGGCATTATCCCTTCCTGTTATTGATTCTTCTGCTGGTGTCGCGTCTTGCTGCTGCAGATACGCTGATGGTGCTGGGCGACAGCCTGAGTGCGGGCTATCGCATGTCTGCCACTGCGGCCTGGCCCAGCCTGCTCGATAAGCAGTGGCAGCAAAAACCTAAAGTGATCAACGCCAGTATCAGCGGTGATACGGCTGCACAGGGGCTGGCGCGCCTGCCCGCACTATTAAAACAGCATCAGCCGCAATGGGTGTTAATCGAATTGGGCGGTAACGATGGTTTGCGCGGTTTCCCGCCCGACGCTATCGCGCAGAATCTGAGTAAAGTTATCGACGATGTTAAAGCCGCCAATGCGAAGCCGCTACTGATGCAGATTCGTCTGCCTGCCAACTATGGCCGCCGCTACACCGAAGCGTTCAGCGGCATCTATCCCGGATTAGCGCAGCAGCATAACATTCCTCTGGTGCCCTTTTTCATGGAGCAGGTTTATCTGAAACCCGAGTGGATGCAGCAGGATGGCATTCATCCTAATCCTGATGCCCAGCCTTTTATCGCCCAGTTAATGGCGAAAGACCTGGCCCCCTTAGTTAAGCAGCCGTAGCGCGCCGGGATGCGCAAAAAGGGTAAAGAAATGCAAAAGCACTTTGCCGCATATAATAAATGATTTAAATCAATAATTTAATATTGGTTTTTTTGTTATTGGCGGCAAAGTGGTGACAGCGGCTTTACATGTGCCGCGCTGTGAAGATGATCTATATAGGGTTATCAAGTGTGATGACCGCGCTTTTGTGTGGCGCAGCGGGCGTCTGTGGCGTTCTGGTGGCAGGTTAGTACAAAACGATCTCACCATTAAATAAAACATTGAGCCAGAACTACTCAACTCAATTATTAGTAGCTGCAAAATTATGAATAGCTGCAAAATCACAGCAGCAATTCAGGTTCAGCCACCTCTGATTTTCGCCGCTCCGTATGAAATCACATAGCCAACTATTAATGCTCCGATACACCCGGTAAGTTTCAGCCATGTGCTTTCAAACCAGAAAAAAGAACCCATAGCAAAAATCACAGACAAAAAGGTAATGGTTCCTTCAATTGCGTGGGACATTAACGATTTTACAAATTTCATCTTGTATTCCTTTACAATTAATAGGATGTCCTTCGATGAACACAAGGTAAGGCTCTAATTGTCGTTCAACGAGGAAATAAACCATATCTAAATTCTCTTTTGAGACCCTGGCGTGCGTAGCCGGATATTTGTTTTTCATCCTTCTTGACGCTCTTGCTGACTCTTCAATTATCCCCTGTAACATCACCACGTTTAGAGAGGCTGAAGCACTGAATCGGATGAAATGCCTGTATGCCTCGTCAATAGCCAACCGACGCAACATCATACTTGCTGTTGTCTGTGCCAATGTAATTTGCCCGGCTGTTCGTCCTGCAATGCTTCCAGCGCCGTACCCCAATTTATTGTTAACAGCCTCCTTTCCTTCATCATCAAGCTTTTGATAAAACCAGGTGAAAACAAGAGTAATTAGTCTGCGTAAAGGTGACTCAGCATTACCCAGGCTTTTGAGCATATAGAAAAAACGCTCCGTCTCAGCCTGATTTCTTTGTTTAGCACTTTGCCCTGCGAGTCCGCTCCCCTCCCAACTTCTGACCATACCCATGTAAGCTGTATTTGGTATGGAAGATATCCCATCGAGAATTCCCAGTGCAGCCTGTTTAATGTCCATATATCATCCCTGCGGTCCTGAATCTGTACGAATAATAACTAAAGTTCATGAGTGCTTCCAGACGATTTCTTCAGTTTACCCGCCAGCCAGAATTTCCTCCTGTGCCACGCCAGATCTGTCATTTCGCCAGATGATGCAAGCAAAACCAGTAACATCAAAATGGCAGAGACTTTATGCCCGGTCTGGGTCTGATCATTATTAAGATGTTATCGTAATAACTCATTTTTCACGGCAGACTCCTGGTAAATCAGGAGGAAGATAAAAGAGAAACGTGAAATGCTGACTCATTGCAATCAGGTATACATTCAGAAGAAATAACAGCTTATTAAAAAAACATGAGATTCGAAGGGGATGAATTTATGCAAAAAACCATTCTGATTACAGGTTGTTCGAGCGGTATTGGCCTGGTTGCCGCTCACGATTTACTGGCGCGGGGCTACCGGGTGATCGCCGCCTGCCGTAAAGCAGAGGATGTCGCCCGCATGGAAACACTGGGCTTTACCGGGCTGCAACTGGATCTCGACGATCCGCAAAGTGTGGATCAGGCCGCCGACACAGTGCTCGCGCTCTGCGATAACCGTCTGACAGCGCTGTTTAACAATGCCGGATTTGGTCTCTATGGCCCGCTGCACACCCTCTCCCGCCAGCAGCTGGAACAGCAGTTTTCCAGCAACTTTTTCGGCGTCCATCAGCTGACACTGCGTCTGTTGCCGGCGTTGCAGGCCAGCGGCGATGGCCGCATTATTAATACCAGCTCGGTGCTGGGGCTGATCTCCACACCAGGCCGGGGCGCCTATGCCGCCAGTAAATATGCACTGGAAGCCTGGAGCGATGCGCTGCGGCTTGAAGTGCGCAGCCGCGGCATCCGGGTCAGCCTGATTGAACCGGGTCCGATTCAGACCCGCTTTACCGACAATGTGACGCAGGGCGAACAGCATAACCCGGTGCGTAACCCCGGCATCGCGGCACGTTTTACTCTGCCACCAGAAGCCATTCTGCCTAAACTTCGTCATGCACTCGAGAGTAAACATCCGCGTTTACGCTATCCGGTGACACTGGTCGCACACATAATGAGCCTGCTGAAACGGTTACTGCCCGGCTGGATGCTGGATCGCATTTTGCGCAGCCATTAATCAGCCATGCGCAATAGCGCTTGAAGCCGGGCCAGTTGGCCCCATATTCTTAGAACACTTTTTGCAAAGAGACTTATCCATGTCACCACAAGCTTCTATCATCGACATCAACGAATCTAACCTGCAGCAGACCCTTGAGCAGTCGATGCAGCTGCCGGTGCTGTTCTACTTCTGGTCTGAGCGCAGCCAGCACTGTCAGGAGCTGACGCCCGTGCTGGAGCGCCTGGCGCAGGAGTACGCGGGTCAGTTTATTCTCGCAAAACTGGATTGCGACAAAGAGCAAAGGGTGGCGTCGCAGTTTGGTCTGCGTTCAATCCCGACCGTCTATCTGTTCCAGGATGGTCAGCCGGTTGATGGCTTCCAGGGACCGCAGCCGGAAGAAGCGATCCGCGCCCTGCTGGAAAAAGTCCTGCCGCGCGAAGAAGAGCTGAAAGCGCAGCAGGCGATGGCGCTGATGCAGGAAGGTAAACCGCTGGAGGCGCTGCCGTTGTTAAAAGATGCGTGGCAGCTGAGCAATCAGTCCAGCGAGATCGGTTTCCTGCTGGCTGACGTACTGATTACCCTGAACCGCAGCGATGAAGCGGAAGCGGTGCTGAAAGTGGTGCCATTGCAGGATCAGGATACCCGCTATCAGAGCCTGATGGCGCAGATCGATCTGCTGAAACAGGCAGCGGATACGCCGGAGATTCAGCAGCTGCAATCCCAGCTGGAGGCTGACCCGACTAACGCCGGGCTGGCTGCTAAACTCTCGTTACAGCTCCATCAGGTGGGTCGTAATGAAGAAGCACTGGAACTGCTGTTCAGCTTCCTGAAATCCGACCTCAATGCCGCTGATGGCCAGGCGCGTAAAATGCTGCAGGAGATTCTGGCGGCGCTGGGTACCGGCGATGCACTTGCCGCGCGTTATCGCCGTCAGCTCTATTCCCTGCTCTACTAAGCGGCAGCACCCCGGGCCGAAGCGACTCGGCCCGTTAATCTGACAACGCGGAGGTTGTATGATAACTGTAATTCCTGCCCTGATTATTCTGGCGCTGGTGGCGGTCTGGGCCACCGTCAAGATCGTGCCACAAGGTTTTCAATGGACGGTTGAGCGCTTTGGCCGTTATACCCGCACCCTGCAGCCAGGATTAAGCCTGGTGGTGCCGTTCATGGATCGTGTCGGTCGTAAGATCAACATGATGGAACAGGTACTCGATATTCCCTCGCAGGAGATCATCTCTAAAGACAATGCCAACGTCACCATTGATGCGGTCTGCTTTATTCAGGTCGTTGATCCCGCGCGTGCCGCGTATGAAGTCAGCAATCTTGAGCAGGCGATTCTTAACCTCACCATGACCAATATGCGTACCGTGCTTGGCAGCATGGAGCTGGACGAAATGCTGTCACAGCGCGACAGCATAAACACCCGCCTGCTGCATATCGTGGATGAAGCGACCAATCCGTGGGGCGTCAAGATCACCCGCATCGAGATCCGCGATGTGCGTCCGCCGCAGGAGCTGATTGGCGCGATGAATGCGCAGATGAAAGCGGAGCGAACTAAACGCGCCGATATTCTGACAGCCGAAGGGGTGCGACAGGCGGCGATCCTGCGCGCTGAAGGTGATAAGCAGTCGCAAATCCTCAAAGCAGAAGGTGAACGGACCTCGGCGTTCCTGCAGGCAGAAGCGCGCGAACGTCAGGCTGAAGCGGAAGCTAACGCCACTAAGATGGTCTCGGAAGCGATCGCATCAGGTGATATTCAGGCCATCAACTACTTTGTGGCGCAGAAATATACCGATGCGCTGCAAAAAATCGGTGAAGCTAATAACAGCAAAGTGGTGATGATGCCGCTGGAGGCGAGCAGTCTGCTGGGTTCGATTGCAGGCATCGGTGAACTGCTGAAGGAATCACGCACTGAGTCGAAACGCTGATGCTGGTCGATATTATCGCGCATCCGCACTGGTTCTGGCTGACGCTGGGTGGGTTACTGCTGGCGGCTGAGATGCTGGGCACCAGCGGTTACCTGCTCTGGAGCGGGCTGGCGGCGGTCATCGTCGGCCTCATTGAGTGGTTTGTGCCGGTAAGCTGGACGGCGCAGGGCTCTCTGTTTGCTGCGATGACGCTGGTCTGCGTCTTTTTGTGGTATCGCTGGATGCGCCACCGTGAAGCGCGTCAGAAACCCAATGCCCTGAACCAGCGCGGCAGTCAGATGATCGGGTTGCAGCTGACGCTGGATACCGCGCTGCATAACCGCACCGGCCATGTGCGGATCGGGGACAGCAGTTGGCGGGTTGAGGCGGAGCAGGATCTGCCTGCGGGCACAGCAGTGGTCGTAAACGGCATTGAGGGGATTACGCTACGTATTCAGCCACGCTGACCGCAACACCCGGCAAGATTGTTGATAATCGGACATTCGGCGCTGTCATCGCCGGGACAGGCCTCTGCCAGCGCCAGCAGGCGAGCGCGCATGGCGTGTAGTTCTTCAATATGCGCCGCAATTTCATCCGCTTTCTGCAGAGTACGGGCTTTTACATCGGCACTGTGGCGCGACGGATTGTTAAACAGCGCCACCAGCTCACGACACTCATCCAGCGTGAAGCCAACCTGTCGCGCCTGACGTAACAGGTTCAGCTCCTCAAGATGGTGTCCGTTGTAGCTGCGGTAGCCATTTTCACTGCGCAACGGCGGCGTCACCACCCCCTTCTCTTCGTAAAAACGTATCGCCTTGCTGGTCAGTCCGGTCTTTTTTGCCACATCGCTGATGTTCATTTTCGTCCCCTTGACCTTCCCCTTGATGGAAGGTTTATGCTTAAGCATGAATCGAAAATGACCAATCGGTCAAATGGGATTACAGAAGGAGTTGATTATGTCACACACTATTTCTCTGGCACTGGACGGCTTATCCTGCGGCCACTGTGTCAAACGTGTCAAAGAGGCACTGGAACAACGCGATGATGTTGACCAGGCCGACGTGACCCAACAGGAAGCGCAGGTTTCCGGTCACGCAGATGCGGCCGCGCTGATCGCCACCGTGGAGCAGGCGGGTTATCACGCGACGCTGAAAACCGCGGACGCTTCCCCAAAGTCTGAACCGTTGACAGCATCAGAGCCGCCGCCGGAGGCGCTGACAACGGAGACTGCTTCCCGTCCGGCAGGAACAACCCTCCCCACCCATATGCTGCTGATTGAGGGCATGACCTGCGCCAGCTGCGTGAGCCGGGTGGAAAAAGCGCTGCAGCAGGTCGCAGGCGTCAGCCAGGCGCGCGTTAATCTCGGCGAACGCAGTGCGCTGGTGCTGGGCGACGCTGATCCGCAGCAGCTGGTAGCGGCCGTCGATGCCGCGGGTTATGGCGCGCAGGTAGTGGATGACGAGCAGGAGCGACGAGAGAAGCAGCAGCTCAGCGCCCGCAGCGCGATGCGGCGTTTCAGCTGGCAGGCTGCTGTTGCCCTGGCGTTTGGCCTGCCGCTGATGATCTGGGGCATGGTGGGCGACAACATGATGCTCACCGACCACAACCACGGCGTCTGGCTGACGCTGGGCATCGTGACTCTGCTGATCATGATCGTCACCGGCAGCCATTTTTATCGCAGTGCCTGGCGCAGTTTACGCAATGGCAGCGCCACCATGGATACGCTGGTGGCACTCGGCACAGGCGCCGCCTGGATTTACTCCTTTAGCGTGGTGTTGTGGCCCGACTTTTTCCCGCCGCAGGCGCGCCATCTCTATTTCGAAGCCAGCGTCATGATCCTGGGCCTGATCAATCTGGGGCATGCCCTGGAGCAGCGGGCGCGTCAGCGATCTTCTAAAGCGCTGGAAAGATTGCTGGATCTGACGCCAGCCCAGGCGCGGCAGGTTGATCAACAGGGCGACAGGCTGATTCCGGTCAGCGAAGTGCAGCCCGGCATGACGCTGCGCCTGGTCACCGGCGATCGGGTGCCGGTCGATGGCGAAATCGCTACCGGTGAAGCCTGGTTTGATGAAGCGATGCTGACCGGCGAGGCGGTGCCGCAAAGCAAGACCCCGGGCGCAGCCATCTTTGCCGGCACCCTGGTGCAGGATGGCTCGGTAGAATTTATCGCCCGGGCGACGGGTAATCACACCACCCTGTCGCGCATTATCCGGCTGGTGCGGCAGGCGCAGAGCAGTAAACCGGACGTGGGCCGTCTGGCGGATCGCATCTCCGCCGTTTTTGTCCCGGTGGTGGTGTTGATCGCACTGCTCAGCGGCGCAGTATGGTATCTGTTCGGGCCGCAGCCACAAATTGCCTACATGCTGGTGATCGCGACAACCGTGCTGATTATCGCCTGTCCTTGTGCGCTGGGCCTGGCGACGCCGATGTCGATTATTGCCGGTGTTGGCCGCGCCGCCGAGCTGGGGGTGCTGGTGCGCGACGCCGATGCCTTGCAGCGCGCCAGCCAAATCGACACCCTGGTGTTTGATAAAACCGGCACACTTACTGCCGGCAAGCCGCGGGTCAGTGACGTGCAGGTCTGGGGCGATGCCACCCGTGAATCAGTGTTAGCGACCGCGGCTGCGCTGGAGTTCGCCTCGGGTCATCCACTGGCAAAAGCGATTGTCGCCGAAGCGAAACTGACCCAGCCGCCTCTGTTAGCGCAATTTCGTACAATACGCGGCAAAGGGGTCAGCGGTAGTCTGGATGGCAGAACGTTGCTGCTGGGTAATGCCGCGCTGATGCAGGATAACGGCGTCGATTACCAGGCGGCGGAAGCAGAGATTGCGCGGCTGACGCAACAGGGTGCAACGCCGGTGTTACTGGCTGAGCAGGGCCAGCTAACCGGGCTTATCGCGCTGCGCGATCAGCTTCGCCCGGAAAGCGGCGCAGCCCTGAAGCGACTGCATCAGCAGGGTTATCGCCTGATTATGCTGACCGGCGATCATGAAAATACCGCGCGCGCCATTGCTGCCGAGGTCGGTATTGATGAAGTGATTGCGGGCGTGATGCCGGAAGGCAAAGCGGCCGCAATTGAACACTTACAGCAGCAGGGCTGTCGCGTCGCGATGGTGGGCGATGGCATCAATGACGCGCCCGCACTGGCGCAGGCCGATGTGGGCATTGCCATGGGTGGCGGCAGCGATGTGGCGGTGGAAACCGCGGGCATCACGTTGATGCGTGCCGACCTGAACAGCGTGGCGGACGCGTTAGCGCTCTCTTCCGCGACGCTGCGCAATATCCGGCAGAATCTGTTTGGGGCATTTATCTATAACAGCATCGGCATTCCGGTGGCAGCGGGTGTGCTCTATCCGCTGACCGGTACCCTGCTCAGCCCAATTGTGGCGGGTGCAGCGATGGCGCTCTCCTCCATTACCGTGGTCAGCAATGCTAACCGCCTGCTGCGTTACCGGCCACCGCGCGAGTAATCGCCGTTTCAGCGCTGTTTTTCACGCGCTGAAGTCGCTAGCATGGGGTTTTGAATCGCAAAGGACCGGGAATGACAGGCAACATCTGGCGCTCACTGCGCGGCTTTATCAGCCAACTTTTTCCCGCCAGTTACCGCTGGCCTGCGATGGATGTCCGGCTTGGCGATCGTCAACTGCATCTGGTCGGCAGCATCCACATGGGGACGCGCGACATGCAGCCGTTGCCCGCCCGTCTGCTGCGTCAGTTGCAGCAGGCGGATGCACTGATTGTGGAAGCGGATATTACTCAGGGTGGTTCACCCTTTGATCACCACGGCGATCGTCCTGCGCTCTCCACCCGGCTGGATAGTCACGCGATGCAAACGCTCACCGCACTCTGTCAGGAGATGAGCCTCAATCTGAGCCTGTTTGATAATCTGCCCGCCTGGCAGGTGGCGCTGATGTTACAGGCGCAGCAGGCACAAAGGCTGGGATTACGACCTGACTACGGCATCGATTATCAGCTGTTGCAGGCCGCAAAAGGTCTCAACAAACCGGTGATTGAACTGGAAGGCGCAGAGGCGCAGATCGCCCTGCTGACTGCGCTGCCGGATGACGGCATGGCGCTGTTACAGGATACGCTGCTGCACTGGCACACCAATGCGCGCCTGCTGCAGATGATGGTGAGCTGGTGGCTCGATACGCCGCCACGCCAGCCGGAAATCACCCTGCCCGCCACCTTCAGCCAGGCGCTGAATGATACGTTGATCGGTCAGCGAAATGCGCAGTGGTGTGACCGGCTTCAGGGATTATCAGCAGGAAACTATGTGGTAGCGGTCGGTGCTCTGCATCTCTACGGCGAAGATAACCTGCCTGAGATGCTGAAGAAGCCCTGAAAAAAAGAGAGCCGATAATATTATCGGCCCGTCAAAGAGGAATTTGTTTATGATTTTGGTTATCGCTCAGCAATCAGATTGCTGGCGCGCGGCTAATTTTCACTCAAAGAACAAAGTTTCGCCACCTTTTTCCACGATTCTGCGTAATAAGATTATTCTTAGTAAGGAACCTGTATGACGCCCGCCGTAAAATTGCTGGAAAAACAAAAAGTCAGCTTCACCCTGCATCCCTATGAGCATGACAGCAGCGAAACCCATTTTGGTGACGAAGCGGTACGTAAACTCAATCTGGATGCGCGCCAGGTCTATAAGACGCTGCTGGTGGCGCTGAATGGCGAGGCGAAACAGCTGGCAGTGGCGATTACGCCGGTATCGACGCAACTGGATCTGAAGAAAGTGGCAAAAGCGCTGGGCGCGAAGAAAGCGGATATGGCCGACCCACAACTGGCGCAGCGGGTCACTGGCTATCTGGTGGGCGGCATCAGTCCGCTGGGCCAGAAAAAACGGCTGCCTACGGTGATCGACCACTCTGCCAGCGCGTTTGACGCCATGTTTATCTCAGGCGGCAAGCGTGGACTGGATATCGAACTGGCTCCCCGGGATCTTTCACGACTGCTGGACGCTCCGTTTGCGGATATCGCCCGCCACGACTAAACCCGTGGCTGTGCGCAGAGCTGATCGATCATCCAGCGACCCGCCGGACCGGGTGGCGTACGGCGTGACCAGACCACCTCAATGGCGATATGCTGCGGCCAGCCCGGCATCGACAACTCTTTCAGAACGCCATGACCAAACTGTTTCACCAGCCAGCGCGGCAGAATCGTCCAGCCAAATCCCTGCTCCGCCATCTCCAGCAGTAACAGATAGGTCGGTGCCGACCAGATGCGGCCCATTGGCGCGGGTTCAGATGCTTCAACCCAGGTATTTAACCGCAGGTGACGAACCCCTTCCAGCTCGCTTTCGCTCAGGGTCTTAAGCTGGGCCAGCGGATGATCGCGATGTAAAAAGACCGCCATCTGCGCTTCAACCTGCAGTCGCGCCACGGCAATATCCACCGGCAGATTGGGCTGTGCCCGCACCACGCCCAGATGTACCCGTCCGGCCTGCAACAGATCCAGCACATCACCATCCTCGGCAATCATGACCTCCAGTTCAATCTCCGGATAACGGGCATCAAATTGCCTGAGCAGATGCTCGTGATGATCGGTTTGCCAGAAGTCTGACATGGCAAAACTGAGCCGGGGTTCAACGCCCTGCGACAGCCGTATCGCCAGCGCATCCAGCCGCTCGCTGGCTGCCAGGATCTGCTGAACCTGAGGAATAACGCGGCGTCCCTGCTCGGTGAGGACCGGCTGACGACCTGCCCGTTCAAACAGCGCAAAGCCGAGATCGTCTTCAAGACTGGCTACCGCCGCGCTGATGGTGGACTGACTTTTACCCAGCGCGCGCGCAGCGGCAGAGAAAGAACCGCTCGCCACAGTCTGCATAAAAGCCTCAAGGGATTCCGGGGAGTAACGCATCTGAACCATCGCTTTTTTCGATAGGTGTTCATTTTATCTTAGCATTCCGACGTGTGAAAATGCGCCGCATTATTGAAGGAGAACTCACAATGCGTACCCGCTCACTTAAAGAACGTATTCTTCATGCTGTCTGCTTTGAAACGCTGGCGATTCTGACCGTTTCGCCGCTGGCGGCATGGGCAATGAATAAACCGCTGTTTCAGATGGGATCGCTGGCGATTATGCTCTCTACGGTCGCGATGCTATGGAACATGATTTACAACAGCGGATTTGATCGCCTCTATGCGCCAGGCCAGAAACGTAGCCCGGGCGTGCGTGTATTACATGCGCTGGGGTTTGAAGGTGGATTTATCCTGATTGGTCTGCCCATTGCCGCCTGGATGCTGGATATCTCTCTGGGTCAGGCTTTCCTGGTCGAAGTGGCCTTTTTCCTCTTCTTCCTGCCCTACACCATGGCCTACAACTGGGTGTGGGACAAACTGCGCGAGCGCTGGATCAGACGTCACGCCTGCCGGGCGTAAGAAAAACGGGAGGCGCAAGCGCCTCCCGGTCAGTTCAATGCGTGGCGGCTGTTTCGTTCCCCCACGGCCAGATCCACGCCAGGATCATTTTTGGATAGTTACGCTTCCGCGCTTTTTCCGCAGCTTCATCCCGCGCCCGGATCTGCTCATCGGTCAGATGCACAATCTGCCCTTTCGGCTGATAGTCGCTGGCTTTGACCGGCGAGTGCGTCTTGATCCAGTCACGTAACACCTGCGCATCGACTGCCCCGCTGTTGAGATAACCCGCATGATTATCCAGACGCGGATAACCGTCGCCGCCAGCCGCATTGAAGCTGTTGGTTGCCATGCGATAATGCTGCGCATCCTGCAGCGGTTTACCGTTAATGCTGACGTCGCTGACATGTTTACCGTCTGCGGTCAGGCTGATACCGGCAAACTGGGCGTAGCCACCTGAGTCAGGCTGAATATTGGCGACCACATCCAGATATTTTTTGATCTCCGCCCCGGTCAGGCTGACCGAGACCACCTGATTGCCAAACGGCTGGACCTGCAGCAGGTCACGCCAGCTCAGCTTGCCCGATTTCAGCGAGGTGCGAATACCACCACCGCTCATCACCGCAAAATCGGCTTTGGTGTGCGCCATCTGGGCGCGCAGAATCAGCTGGCCGAGATTCGTCTGCTCAAAGCGAACCTGCTCTTTTTCACCGCTGAAGTTGCCGTCGGCGCTGCCGACATTCACGGTTAACTTCGCCTCAGCCCGTTTCTGGAATGGCATCAGCAGTTTCATCATGGCGGTGTTTTTCGGGATCTCTTCCTGCCAGGTGAGCCAGGTTTCGCTGCCATCCGCGTTCTTTATCTGATGTTTAAGGTTGACCGGCACCAGCTGATAAGCCTCCAGCGTCACCTGCCCGTTACGGAAGGTGAAGTCACCACGTCCGACATATTTGCCCCATCTATCCGCCTGCATAATCCAGATCCCGTTCTGCTGATCGGGTTTGCAGGGCTGGCCCGGCTGATAATTTTTAACGCTGACGTTCTCTTTTTCCATGCAGACCGCATCATGCGAATGACCACCCACAATCAGATCGATGGTGCCGGCAGGCAGGCTGCGCGCCAGGGTGACGTCATCAATGCCATTGCTGCCATGCTTACCGTCGTCATAGTGACCAAGGTGGGTCAGCGCGACAATCACGTCCGGCTTCTCTGTGGCGCGCAGTTCGGCAACCGCCTTCTCCGCCTCCGCAATCGGATCGCGGAACTCGGTATCCGTCAGGCCCGCCGGATTGGCCAGTTTCGCCGTATCCGGGGTGATCAGCCCGACCACCGCAATTTTCAGCCCGAGACGATTGAATACCGCCCAGGGCTTAAACAGGCGCTGACCGGTACTTTTCTGATAAACGTTGGCGGCGAGCAGCGGGAATCGCGCCCACTTCTCCTGCTTGCGCAGGACCGCGATGGGCTTGTCGAACTCATGGTTGCCCAGCGCCATGGCATCATAGCCAATCAGGTTCATCGCGCGAAAATCGGGTTCAGCGTCCAGCTCATCGGACTCCGGTACGCCCGTGTTCACATCACCGGCAGAGAGAATCAATGCGCCGCCGCCTCTGGACTGCACATCGTAGCGCATCGTATCCATTAAGGTTTTCTGCGCCGCCAGACCATATTCACCCTGCTCAGTAAACCAGAAATGACCATGCTCATCGTTGGTGTGCAGCAGGCTGAAACGATAGGTGCGATCGGCCTGGGCGGCCTGTGAAAACAGCGGCATCAGGGCCACCAGTAGTGCCACGCCCGCCCCTGTCCATTTAGATAACAACACTGTGATTCTCCTTAATTTGCCGTCTGGCCCGATTTTCTGCCGGTTTGCCCCACTGTGTCGCACATTCCCCCGGCGAACTCAAGGCCAACGCACATTCGCCTGTCTCTGTCTGCCGCTCTTTTTATCTCCGGACCGCTTTTGCTGAGCATGACAATAGCCGCAAGGCCGCGCCCGCGTCAGACTGGTTTGTTCCGGATAAGCCAGAACGGGTAGCCAGGCCTGATGTTAACCAGTTGTTTACCCCTGCAAAAGTGCCGCTGACGGGCTTTACCCTGTCTGTGCGCGCATTTAACCCTTATTTGTGTCATACCCACGGCATTTAGGGATGCTAATTTTTATTTACCCGGACCGCTTTAAACCGTCAAATCAGCCAATATTATGGATAATGAACAAAAACACCCTTTCGATTGTGCATTTGACTTTTTTTCCTGCTTTTTTAGGGTATTCCCGCAAATTGCTCAGCGAAAGAATAGATTTTGTTTTAAACTCATTTGTTACAAGCGGATACATTTGTATACAAGGAGACAGGCATGCATCACACCACACCGTTGATCACTACCATTGTCGGAGCACTGGTTCTGGCATTTCTCCTTGGGATGCTGGCAAACCGCCTGCGTATTTCGCCCCTGGTTGGCTACCTGATGGCAGGCGTGCTGGCTGGCCCTTTTACCCCCGGCTTTGTTGCCGATACCAATCTGGCTCCTGAACTGGCAGAACTCGGCGTTATCCTGCTGATGTTTGGTGTCGGCCTGCACTTCTCAATGAAAGATCTCATGTCGGTAAAGTCGATAGCCATTCCCGGTGCCATCGCACAGATCGCGGTCGCGACGTTACTGGGAATGGGCTTATCGTGGACAATGGGATGGTCGTGGATGACCGGCCTGGTGTTTGGTCTCTGCCTTTCTACCGCCAGTACCGTGGTGTTACTGCGCGCGCTTGAAGAGCGGCAACTGATCGATAGCCAGCGCGGGCAGATTGCGATTGGCTGGCTGATTGTTGAAGATCTGGTGATGGTGCTGACACTGGTGCTGCTGCCTGCGATTGCCGGCATGATGGAACAGGGCAACGCCAGTGCCGGACTGCTGGCCTGGGACCTGCTGTGGACCATCGGCAAAGTCGCCGCCTTTATGGTGCTGATGATGGTGGTGGGACGGCGTGCCGTCCCCTGGATCCTCGCCCGCAGCGCCGCCACCGGCTCGCGTGAGCTGTTTACTCTGGCGGTATTAGCGCTGGCGCTGGGCATCGCCTTTGGTGCTGTTGAATTCTTTGATGTTTCGTTTGCGCTGGGCGCTTTCTTTGCCGGTATGGTGCTGAACGAGTCGGAACTGAGCCACCGCGCCGCGCGCGATACGCTGCCGCTGCGTGATGCCTTTGCCGTGCTGTTCTTTGTCTCGGTCGGCATGCTGTTTGACCCGTCGATTCTGGTGACGCAGCCGCTGGCAGTGCTGGGCGCGCTGGTGATTATTGTGGTGGGTAAATCGGTCGCCGCCTGGCTGCTGGTATCGCTGCTCGGCCATTCACGTCGTACAGCGTTGACCATTTCGGTTAGTCTGGCGCAGATTGGTGAATTCGCCTTTATTCTGGCCGGTCTGGGTATCTCGCTGGGCCTGCTGACTGACGAGGGCCGCAACCTGGTGCTGGCCGCCGCCATCCTGTCGATTATGCTTAATCCGATCCTGTTTACCCTGCTGGAGCGTTTCCTGGCGAAAACGGAGACGATGGAAGAGCAGACGCTGGAAGAGGCGATTGAAGAAGAGAAGCAGATCCCGGTGGATTTCTGCAATCACGCGGTAATTGTAGGTTACGGCCGGGTGGGCAGTCTGATTGGTCAGAAGCTGCTTGAGGCCAATGTTCCGCTGGTGGTAGTTGAAAACTCCCGCGCCCGTGTTGAAGCGCTGCGCGAGCGCGGTATTAAGGCGGTGCTGGGTAATGCAGCCCGCGCTGACACCATGGAACTGGCCCGACTCGACTGCGCCCGCTGGCTGTTACTGACTATTCCGAATGGCTATGAAGCGGGTGAAGTGGTCACCGCCGCGCGTGAAAAACATCAGAATATTGAGATTATCGCCCGCGCCCACTATGACGATGAAGTCGAGTACATCATGGAACGGGGTGCCACCCGTGTGGTGATGGGTGAACGTGAGATTGCCAGCAGTATGCTGCAAATCCTGCAGGATGAGATGACCCAGGGCGAAGATTTACAGCCCTGCGATGTCGTGCGCTGATTCGTGTTAAGCAAAACCTGGCAGGCTACTGATCTATCAAAATCAGGTTGAATTTTACCGCAACGAATAAACTCAACACGCAGGGAACACGGACAGAAGAGCAAAGCGTCCCGCCGACCGGGACAAAAACGCCGGGAGCGTTTTTGAACAACGCAATGCGTTGGCCCGGCTACGGGCGCACCTCAGGGATGAGGTGCGTAGTCGTGCGGGACGAGCGGCCCGGGATGGCTTAAGCGACTTTCCGATCTGACCGTGTTCCCTTAACAGGCTCGATCTCATCGCTAACCGAGCCAGACATTGCCAGTCTTCTAAGGCCCTTCTCTTCAGAAGGGCTTTTTTATGCGCGGCAGCTGCCAGCTTTACCGATCCCAGTAAGACTCTTCCAGACTGTCTTCCCGCTCCGGCAGACCGCGTGTCAGACGCGGCGAATGCTGATTCAGCACCTGGTAGCTGACGCGGTTGGCATATTTACATACCTGCGCCAGCGACGAGTAGGTCAGGTAAGGACGCGCATGTTTGCTGGAGTTTGGCACATTCAGGCTGTGATAGTTGTTGGCGGTGATGTCATGCAGTAACGCCGCCAGCGCACCATCTCCGGCGCCGTTGGTGTTCATGATCTTTTCCGGTCCGCCCATATAAGGCGCGATGTGCGAGAAAATGCGCAGCGGCTGCTGGCAATCCTGCTGGCGCATCACCCGGCTGAACTCATACTGGTTGAATTCAGCAATCGCGCCAGGCAGCAGCGGATGGTTGGTTTTGCGTTTGAACTCTTCTTCAGTGTAACCCGCCATATAGAGCCCAATCGGGCCAGCAGTACACAGCACCAGATCGACCCAGTCCAGCGCCATATTGGCGGCGAGCAGCGGATCGCTTTCGCCGGTCAGCGCCAGCGCTTCCTCTTCATTCATCGCCACGATGCTGACATGCTCGCGCAGGAAATCGCGCCAGAACTGAGGATTGTCGCCAATCACATGTTTGGTGCCCAGCGTCAGCACCACCGGCACGTTGTGGCGTTTGGCATACTCAATCGCCCGTAACGTTGCCTGCGGCATCGGTTCACCTTCGGCACAGCGCACCAGATAGGAGGTCAGTACCAGCGCAGAGGCTCCGGCGATCACCTCTTCCGGTACGTTATCCGGATGCAGCTGGTTCATCTGGCCGGGGCTGATAGCAAAGGTTCGCTCGCCATGTTCGCCAATCAGCGTAAAGCAGCGACCAATAGCGCCATCCACGCCCTGCAGATAGTTAAGATCGACACGGCTTGAGGTGTTACAGAGATAGCGATAGGCGTAGCCGCCAATCTGGATGTTATTGCACATGACGCCCAGCAGCACGGAGCGGTCATCGGCCAGCACCGAGAAGTTATGCAGCGTGTTACCGATGGTGCCACCAGCAAACTGATGGGTGATCAGCGCTTCCTGCATCAGTTCGTTGTACAACGCTTCCGCGACGGCATTATCGATAACCAGCGAGTGCCCGGCACTCAGGCCATAACGTGCAAGAAAAGCGTCATCGACTTTGGCTTCGATATCCACCAGCGTCTGGTCGATACCCACTACCCAGCTGCCTGCATCAACGTCGTGCTGGGCGGGCTGTAACAGGGGATCGCGTGCGCTGACGGGAAAGTAGTGTTTGGATTTGCGTTTGCCGGGAAATTTCATCGGGAGGTGCCGTCTGGAAAAACAGGCGGAGAATGATATCACACTCTCCGCCTGCGCTTTAACGGCGTGCGTCGACCAGTTGCACCATCATGTCGATATGCGCCTCATCGGCGTTCAGCGCAGGGATATACTCAAACTTCTCACCCCCTGCATGCATGAAGATTTCGCAGTTTTCACCACTGATCTCTTCCAGCGTCTCCAGGCAGTCTGACGAAAAGCCCGGGCTCATCACCTGAACATGTTTGATCCCTTTAGCGGGCAGGCTTTCCATGGTTTTATCGGTGTAGGGCATCAGCCAGGGTTCACGACCAAAACGCGACTGGAAGGTCATCATATACTGATCATCACGCAGGCCCAGCGCTTTGACCAGGGCCGCCGTGGTATCCGCACAGCGCTGCGGGTAGTCATCGCCTTCGTTAGCAAAACGTTGCGGAATGCCGTGGAACGACAACACCAGCAGATCGGGCTGACCGTGCCGCTCAAAGGATCGCTCCACCGTCGCTTTCAGCGCGGCGATATAGGCCGGATGTTCGGCGTAGTCGCGGATAAACTGCACATCAGGCAGCGAGCGGTAATCTTTGAATACCGCGGTCAGGCCATCCCACACTGCCGCCACGGTGGAGCAGGAGAATTGCGGATAGAGCGGCAGCACAATCAGGCGGGTCACGCCCTGCGCCATTAGCTTATCAACCGCGCTTTTCAGGCTGGGATTACCGTAGCTCATGCCCACCTCGACGGGCATATCGACCCGTGCCGCCAGCGCATCGCGCTGACGCATGCTGTAAACCAGCAGCGGTGAACCGCCTTCCATCCAGACCGATGAGTAGAGCTTAGAGACGCGCGGCGAGCGAAACGGCAGAATAACGGCATTGAGAACCGGCCACCAGAGCCAGCGCGGCGCATCGACCACGCGCGGATCGCTTAAAAACTGTTTCAGATAGCGTTTAACTGCAGGTGTGGTGGGCGCGTCTGGCGTACCTAAATTAACCAATAACACGCCGGCCTTATCTTGCCTCATTTGAGTTCCTTGATAACAACGGGGATGCGTGAAAACGGGGAAATTGTAGCGGAATTAGTGGGAGGTAAAAGCGATTACTGCAAAAGGGGCCAGTAATACCGGCCCCTGTGAACTTAGCCCAGGATCTTAGCCAGCTCGGCACTGACTTCGGTCACCTTACGGGTGCCGTCGATTTTGTGATAGGCAGTGTTGCCCGCTTCCGCTTCTTTGCTGTAGTAAGCAATTAGCGGCGCGGTCATCTGGTGATATTCCACCAGGCGCTTACGCACGGTCTCTTCCTGATCGTCTTTACGCATGGTCAGCTCTTCGCCGGTCACATCATCTTTGCCTTCCACTTTCGGTGGATTAAAAGTGACGTGATAAACGCGGCCTGATGGCGTGTGAACGCGACGGCCCACGATACGCTCAACGATCAGTTCATCCGGTACGGCGAACTCCAGCACGTGATCAACGGTGATCCCGGCCTCTTTCATTGCATCTGCCTGAGGAATGGTGCGCGGGAAACCGTCCAGCAGGAAACCGTTTTTGCAGTCTTCCTGGGTGATACGCTCTTTGACCAGCGCAATCACCAGCTCATCGGTCACCAGTTTGCCAGCATCCATAATGGCTTTCGCCTGGTTGCCCAGCTCGCTGCCTGCTTTTACTGCTGCACGCAACATGTCGCCGGTGGAGATTTGCGGAATGCCATACTTCTCCATGATGAATTGGGCCTGAGTCCCCTTACCTGCGCCCGGAGCTCCGAGCAGAATAATACGCATTGCGTAAATCCCCTTGCGAATCGCATTGATCTATCTTAGAAGCGAAAGAACATACCATTATGACCCGCTCATCACAAGGAAGGGCGCGGATCGCGCAGGGCGACCTGAGCTGCTTTTTGGCCCTGCCCCCTACCCGCCTGGCCTGCCGGACGCTTTTTCAGATTTACCGCCTGAGCCGAGCAGGAATTGCAGTCGTCGGCTCAGATGATGGGTCATATTCACGCTTTTTTTACCGCTGCCGCGCACGTTAGCATTCAGCAGCAGCCGCGCCTGCTGCGGCCATTTCACCACATCTTCCGCATCTGACAGCGATGTGATCACGGAGGCCGGGACATTAAAGCTGGCAAACGGCAAACCGGGCTGATGGCAGGAGTTCAGCGGCAGCGGGTCTGACAGGGAGAGCGCATCGACGGTGGCGGCATTGTAAGGCCGCCAGTGCGGATCGTCGAAGCGGCGCAGTGCCTCATGCGTGGCGGTCAGGGTCAGCCCCTGTTCGAAAAGCCGCAGTTCGCTGCGCACCAGCGTACTGAAGTCATGGGTCCGCAACGCCACCAGCACCAGATCGCTGCAGATCTCAGCGTGGCGATCCAGTCGGGTGACAAACAGATGGGCTTCGTCGATCAGTTTCTGATGCAGCACGCTGGCAAAACTCTCGCTCGCCTCCGTCACACCCTGGTTCTGGCAATCCCGCAGCGGACGCACGCGGCCATTGGGCAATTCGACATGCGGTACCAGCATGATGCTGCCCGCGATCAGCGGAACTGCTGGCAGGATGTTGAGTTCGGTTACCGGAAAGTGCGAGGCGTAACGGTGCTGATTGCGCGCCTGCTCCTGCCGCAGAAAGAGCTGAGAAAGAAGGACCTGCGCCACATGCAGCGAGGGCGCGAAGAAGAGATCGAACTGCTCCAGCCGGTAAAAACGTGAGAGCGCCAGGCGTAACCGATGGCGCGCCTCTGCTGAAGTTTCAGAGGATAAAGAGCGGTGTGCCATGGTTGTCTCGCTTCGGGGAGTGTGCGGCGTGAACGCTGGTTAAGCGAGGCGGAATACCCTGAAAAATCACAGATATAAGGCTGAGTCAACCCGCCAGAATTTGCCCTACAGAGTAGGTCAATGCGGCTGGACTTTAAAATGATATAAATTGACAATCCCTGTTAGATTTTTGCACAGGGGAAGAGGATGAACGGACTGCCGCCACTGAGAGCGCTGCACTATTTTCACCAGGCAGCCTTACACAGCAGTTTTAGCGTGGCGGCTGAACATCTGCATGTTACGCACAGCGCCATCAGCCATCAGATTCGCCAGCTGGAGAGCTGGATGGGCAAACCACTTTTTGTCCGCAGCCATGGCCGCGTGAAACTGACCTCACACGGTGAACGTCTGCTGCTGAGCTGTCAGCAGGCGTTCAGTGAGTTGCGCAGCAGCTGCGAAAGCATTCGTACCGGGCTGCTTCAGCAGATTCGGGTCTCCTGCGCCCCCAGCTTTTTGTCGCAATGGCTGATTCCCCGTATCGCCAGTTTTTATCAACGCTATCCGGAGATTGAGGTTCACTTCCAGCCGCTGACGCAGATCTCGCAACTGCGCAGCGAACATGTGGATGTGCTGATCCTCAGTCACGGCGAGCCAACTGAATCTGACATAGACGCCACGCTGGTCAGCGAGGATGAGATTGGGCCGCTCTGCGCACCTCACTTTGCTTCGCAACTGCGGGTCGGCGAGGATCTGGCCGCGATGCCCCTGCTGCATGCGGATACCCGGCTGCACGCCTGGTCAGAGTGGGCGGACAAAGCTGGGGTCAGCGGCCGCTTTAACGGCGGAAAGCATTTTGAGAGTCTGACACTGGGGATTCAGGCCGCACGAAGTGGTCTTGGCGTCCTGATGGCACCGCGTTTGCTGGTACGCAAAGAGCTGGAGGATGGCACGCTGCTTGCGCCGCTTGGCTTTGTACGCGTCGAGCGGGCCACATGGATGATGACAAAGCAGAGCCGTCGGCACGATACGGAGATCAGCCTGTTTCGCGACTGGCTGCAGGATGCCGCAAAACCATAAAAAAAGCCGGTGAGGGTCACCGGCTTGATGCTGTGGCTTTATCAGCCGTCTGAGGCCGGTGAAAACCACCGGCCTGTTGCCGTTATGCGGTCAGCAGCTGGTTCATGCGGCGGATAAACTGGTTAGGATCGTCCAGCGTACCGCGCTCGGCCAGCAAGGCCTGATCCATCAGCAGCTCAATCCACTCACCGAAGCGTGCTTCATCCTGCGTATCCGCAACACGTTTAACCAGCGGATGATCCGGGTTGATTTCGAACAGGTACTTCACTTCCGGCACTTCCTGTCCGGCCGCGGCAAACAGCTTCGCCATCTGCGTGGTCATCTCGTTGGCGTCGGTGGTGACAATCGCCGGAGTATCGGTCAGGCGATGCGTCAGACGCACCTCTTTCACACGTTCGCCCAGCAGAGTTTTCACCCGCTCAACAAAAGGCTCCAGCGCTTTTTCCGCCTCTTTCTGCTCTTCGGTCTCTTCATCCGCCAGCTTGCTCAGCGATTCATCCGCTTTGCTGACTGACTGGAAGGTTTTACCATCGAACTCAGTGAGATAGCTCATCATCCATTCGTCGATGCGATCGGAGAGCAGCAGCACCTCAATGCCTTTTTTGCGGAACAGTTCCAGATGCGGGCTGCTCTTCGCGGCGGCATAGCTGTCAGCGGTGATGTAGTAAATCTTCTCCTGACCTTCCACCATGCGGCTGACGTAATCTTCCAGCGAAATGGTCTGTGCCGAACCTTCGCTCTGGGTGGTGGCGAAACGCAGTAGCTTAGCGATCGTCTCCTGGTTAGCGTGATCTTCCGCCGGGCCCTCTTTCAGCACCAGACCGAACTCATTCCAGAAGGTCTGATATTTCTCGTTGTCATCTTTTGCCAGTTTTTCCAGCATCTGCAGGGTACGCTTCGTCAGCGCGGCGCGCAGACTCTGGGTCACGCGGCTATCCTGCAGGATCTCACGGGAGACGTTCAGCGGCAGATCGTTGGAGTCAATCAGGCCACGCACAAAGCGCAGATAGTTCGGCATAAACTGCTCAGCGTCATCCATGATAAAGACGCGCTGTACGTAGAGTTTCAGGCCATGTTTCTGATCGCGGTTCCACATATCGAATGGCGCACGCGCCGGAATGTAGAGCAGGCTGGTATATTCCTGCTTACCTTCCACCCGATTGTGGCTCCAGGCGACCGGATCGCTGTAATCGTGGGCGATATGCTTGTAGAACTCGTTGTACTCTTCGTCGCTAATCTCAGATTTGTTGCGGGTCCACAGCGCCTGGGCTTTGTTAATCTTCTCCCAGTGTGTCCCTTCGCCTTCTTCATCTTTGCTTTCGATCTCAACCGGCAGTGCGATGTGATCGGAATATTTGCTGATGATGTTGCGCACGCGCCATGCATCCAGGAACTCATCCTCACCTTCGCGCAGATGCAGGGTGATCTCGGTACCGCGATCGGCTTTCTCAATTTCAGCCAGGGTATATTCGCCCTCGCCTGCGGATTCCCAGAACACGCCTTCTTCGGCTGACGCGCCCGCGGCACGGGTACGCACAGTGACTTTATCCGCCACGATGAATGCAGAATAGAAACCGACACCGAACTGACCGATCAGCTGGCTATCTTTAGCCTGATCGGAGCCCAGGGATTCAAGGAAAGATTTGGTGCCTGACTTGGCGATAGTCCCGAGGTTCTCAATGACCTCATCGCGACGCATACCAATACCGTTGTCGCTGAGCGTAATGGTACGGTTGTCCTTATCAACAGAGAGACGAACATGCAGCTCGCCATCACCTTCATACAGGCTGGAATCTGACAGGGCACGGAAGCGCAGTTTGTCTGCCGCATCCGAGGCGTTGGAGATCAGCTCACGCAGGAAAATTTCTTTGTTTGAATAGAGAGAATGGATCATCAGGTGCAGAAGTTGTTTTACTTCCGACTGAAAGCCACGGGTCTCTTGTCCTTTCATGGTCATTGCTACCTCAACAAAACAGGTTGAACAAACGTTGAGGTTGATGTGGGGGTGACAGGGAGATTTTCAAGCCGGTGTCTGTCACAACACCGGCAAGTGATTAAAATTTAAACTTCTGGCGGCCCGCCAGTGAATGGGACAGCGTGGTGCCATCAACCATCTCCAGCTCACCGCCCACCGGCACGCCGTGCGCGATACGGCTGGCGTCGACGCCATACTGACCACAGAGTTCCGCGATGTAGTTCGCGGTCGCCTCGCCTTCAACCGTCGGGTTGGTGGCGAGGATCACTTCCTGCAGGGTTTCACTCTCCAGTCGCTGCTCCAGACGATCCAGGCCAATATCAGCCGGACCGATGCCGTCGAGCGGCGAGAGATGTCCCATCAGCACAAAGTAGCGACCGCCAAACTGGCCGGTTTGCTCAATGGCGTGAATATCCGCCGGGCTTTCCACCACGCAGATTTGACCATTCTGCTGACGCCTTGGATTGGCGCAGATGGTGCAAATTTCCTGCTCGGTGAATGTCCGGCAATCGGCGCAGTGTCCGATCTCCGACATCGCCCGGGTCAGCGCCTGCGCCAGCCGCATGCCACCGCTGCGATCGCGCTGCAGCAGCTGAAACGCCATGCGCTGCGCCGACTTCGGCCCAACGCCGGGCAGACAGCGCAGCGACTCCATCAAAGATTCAAGCAGTGGACTGGTTTGCATCAGAACGGCATCTTAAAGCCTGGTGGCAGCTGCATGCCTGAAGAGACAGAAGCCATCTTCTCTTTCTGGGTTTCATCAATGCGACGTGCCGCATCGTTGAACGCGGCTGCAATCAGATCTTCCAGCATATCTTTGTCATCTTCCAGCAGGCTGGGATCGACTTCCACGCGACGGCAGTTGTGCGCGCCGTTAATGGTGACTTTTACCAGGCCAGCACCAGACTCACCGGTCACTTCAATCGCGGCAATCTCTTCCTGAACCTTGGCCATTTTGTCCTGCATCTGCTGGGCCTGTTTCATCAGGTTGCCCAATCCGCCTTTACCACCAAACATAGTTTTCTCTCTCAGCTGAGGCTACAACGCTATCGTTAAGATAGCAGCAGCGTGTTCAAACAGGTCGGATACTCTCCTCATCCAGATCGGCATCAAAAAAGCGCTGCAGCGTCTGGATGTGGGTATCACAGGTGATCGACTGACGCGCCTGCGCCAGTTTCTCTTCGTAAATGGCCTGACGCCATTCAAGTGGCGTCAACACCGATGAATTATCGTCTTCAACTACCGAGAGTTCAACTCTCTGCCCGGCATGCTGACTCAGCGCATCGCTTAATACCTGCTGCGCCGACGGTGAATTAAGGTGACGCTGGCTGCTACGCAAATGCAGGCAGACCCCAGTTTCGGTGGTCTCTTTCCAGGCATTTAACGCCAGCTGCTGCACCAGTTTCGGCAGCGGCAGGATCGCAATCTCTGCGGCCCAGGGATCGCGCTGCTGCGCTTCTTCGGCCAGACGCGCCGCCAGCTCAGGGGTTTTCTCATGCTCCAGCGCAGAACGCAAGGCCTTTGGCGTCGCCACCGGCTCCGCCACTTCCACCGGCTGATTAACCGCTTTCCAGCGGTACGCTTCCTCTTTTACCGGGGCGGCAGGCTCGCGATCGCGGATACGCTGCTGACTGCGCTCGGTGACCGAGGCCAGCCGCTCCAGCGCGGAGTTGGCCGGCCGCGCACCTGGCGCTGCCGGCTCACGCTTTTTTGGCTTGTTCGCTCCCTGACGCAACAACTGAGTGCGCGCCTGCAGGAGCTGACTGGTGGAACTGGAGAGTGCGGTGTCAGGTGTGACATCTGGCGACGGCGAATGCTGCGGTGCAGCAGCGGGCGCGGCCATCTGCGGCTGAGCAGCAACCTGCTGCTGCGTCTGCTCCGGCATCTGCTGTTGAGTCTGCTGCGCGACGGGCGACGCGGTGTGCGACGGCGGCGCAGCGGCAGGTGACGGTGAGGCTGGCTGTGCTGCCGGTTGCCGTGCTAACGGCGATGGCCCGGATGCTGCCGGTGATGTCTGCGCAGGGGCGACAGGCGCCGTCTGCTGAGTTAATGCGGGACGCGCAATGGGTTCAGCCACGGCAGCTTTAGGATGAAACGCCAGTGCACGCAGCAGCGTCATCTCCACACCCATGCGACGATCGGGCGCAATAGGCAGATCCTTGCGGCCCATCAACAGGGTCTGATAATAGAGTTGCAGATCGGCGGGCGGCACCACCCGCGCCAGTTCACGCAAGCGAAGTGCGTTACTCTCATCATCGTCATTAAGCGAGGTCGGCAGCAGTTGCACCATCGCAATCTGGTGCAGCAGGCGCAGCATTTCTACCAGCAGCGCTTCCCATTCCACACCCCGTGACGCGGCCTGGCTCAACAGGCTCATCACCTGCTGACCGTCACCGTCGACCAGCGCTTCCAGCAGCCCCAGCGGCTGTTCATCGTCCAGCGTGCCGAGCATGACGCTGACCGTACTGCTGGTCACCGCGCCCTGCCCCATGGCAATGGCCTGGTCGGTAAGGCTCAGCGCATCACGCATACTGCCATCGGCAGCCCGCGCCAGCAGCTGCAGCGCCCGGGTTTCACTCTCAATCTGTTCCTGCTTCAGAACGTGCTCAAGCTGCTGACGGATCTGATCCACATCCAGCGCTTTGAGGTGAAACTGCAGGCAGCGCGAGAGAATGGTCACCGGCAGTTTCTGCGGATCGGTGGTCGCCAGCAGGAATTTAACGTGTGAAGGGGGCTCTTCCAGCGTCTTTAACAGCGCATTGAAGCTGTGACGCGACAGCATATGCACTTCATCGATCAGATAGACTTTGAAGCGGCCACGCGCCGGGGCGTACTGCACGTTGTCGAGCAGATCGCGGGTATCTTCAACTTTGGTACGCGATGCGGCGTCGATCTCAATCAGATCGACAAAGCGGCCCTGCTCAATTTCACGGCAGTTATCACACTGACCACAGGGGGTGGCAGTGATACCGGTTTCGCAGTTAAGGCCTTTGGCCAGCAGACGCGCAATAGTGGTTTTCCCTACTCCGCGGGTGCCGGAGAAGAGATAAGCATGATGGATGCGTCCCAGAGACAATCCATTCGCCAGCGCCGTCAGAACATGTTCCTGACCGACAACATCAGCAAAAGCCTGGGGACGCCATTTTCGCGCAAGTACCTGATAGCTCATGTGGAGTTCGACGAAGTTGGATGGAAAGATGAGCGCAGACGCTCTGCAACCCCTGTATAAGATTGCAGTAGTCTATCAGCTACGCTTTTGGCTGGCACTCGTTATCTTGACGCCGAAGGCGTGACGGCCTCGCCGGATGGCAAGGCCGAAAGAGTGGCTTAGTGGCCGGGGAATTTAACCAGGCTGTAGCTCTCAACGCCCATGGCATTAAGACGCGTTTCTCCGGTCAGATCGAACAGATTAATAATGAAAGCCGCGTCTTTAACTTCACCGCCTGCACGACGAATCAGTTTAACGGTCGCTTCAATCGTCCCGCCGGTCGCCAGCAGGTCGTCAACCACCAGCACCAGATCGCCTGGCTGGATGGCATCTTTGTGCAATTCCAGCTTATCGGTGCCGTACTCCAGCTCATAGGATTCGCTGTAGACCTCACGGGGCAGTTTGCCGGGCTTACGCACAGGAACAAAACCGACGCCGAGGCCTAACGCCACCGGTGCACCAAACAGGAAACCACGCGCTTCCGTCCCCACCACCTTAGTGATGCCTTTATTACGGTAACGCTCAACCAGCAGCGCAATCGACGCGGCATAGGCTTTGGGATCTTCCAGCAGGCTGGTGACATCGCGGAACAGGATGCCTGGCTTAGGATAATCGGGAATGCTTTTAATGCTGTTTTTAATGAATTCAAGCTGCTGCGCAGTGTCGGTCATAATGATACGCCTGGTAAAAAATTCTGTTTCGCGCAGCTTCAAAAGCGCTAATACCTGATAACAGGCTCAGCGGAAGTCAATTCACAAAGGGAAGCCACGCACGAAGACGCCCAAATCTAAGCAAATGACCGGCTAAATGCAACTTTATCGCGGCGGCGGCGGTGCGTCCGCTGCTTCTGCCACCACCGGAATACGCCACATAAACAGCAGCAGCGCCGCCAGCATGATCAGCAGCATAATGCGTACCCAGAGCTGATGCACCAGGAAGAGTGAGAGACTAAAGGTGGCGACTATCAGGCAGATAGCGCGTACTTTAGCCCCTGGCGGCATCGCGCGATGCTGCTGCCAGTGACGCAGATAGCGGCCAAATGGCGATTTCCACAGCAGCCAGTGATGAAAACGCGGCGATGAACGGGCAAAACACCAGGCCGCCAGCAGCATGAATGGCGTGGTAGGTAATAAAGGTAATACAATGCCCAGCGTCCCCAGCACAATCGCCAGCCAGCCGAGGGTTAATAACAGAATGCGTTGCATGAATGCCGCCCAACTCTTTCCTCATCAGCGTACGTTAGCACAATTGAGCGTGACGCGATGAGTGCGATCGCCATACAACAGCGCCTGCAACAGCTCCTTATCGCCCTGCGGCAGGAACTCGCCTGCCATTCCGATGGGGTTTGCCGTCTGCCACGTTTTGATACTCAGCTGTTTCGCACCAAAGGCACGCGGCTGGCTGATTACCTGCTGGAAGTGGAACAGAATTTTGCCCGGCTCTGCGACAGCAGCCACGATCTGGCCCGCAGTGCCTGGCTGGCTGAACGCCTGGTCGATCAGATTGCCGCCCTGCAACGTGAGGCGAGTACGCAACAGCTGCGTACCCGACGCGAACAGCCCGTCAGGAACCCACGCGCCGCAAAATATCAGGAGTACCGTGAATTTGAACGGCGTTTGCTGGCAATGATCGATCAGCGTGAGCAGAGACTGGCGCTGGCCGAAACGCTGGCGGTACAGCATCAGCTGAAACAGGATCTGGAAACGTTAGAGCAGCGACTGGCACGCTGTCGGCAGGCGATTCGCTCGGTTGAATGGGCCTCTTCGTTGCGCGGCAGCGAATAAAGCGCAGCGTGACAAAAGCGCTCCTATACTGGGTGTGATTCGGCGCGGAGAAGAACCATGGCTTTACTTGTGTGGCTGTTAAGCGGTTTACTGCTGGGGTTGCTGAAGCGCCTGCTGATGCCGGGACCACCGGGCGGCCTGGTTGCTACCCTGACGCTGTCGATGATCGGGGCTCTGATTGGCGGCTATATCGCCACCTATTTTGACCTGGGTACCCTGGCAACGCTGCATATTGGCGCACTGGGCATGGCGATTCTCGGTGCATTAGTGATGCTGCTGGTCGCGGCCCGACTACGTATTTAGGAGAAGAGATGTCACTGGAAAATGCCCCTGACGACGTCAAACTGGCAGTTGATCTGATTCAACTACTGGAAGAGCATCAACTGCCGGTAGAAACCGTGCTTTCAGCGCTGGCCATGGTGCAGCGCGATTTCGAAAACAAGCGTGATCGCCCATCGGCTTAGTGGTGGGCAGTCAGCGTCGGACTGAGGCGCAGCATATCGATAAAGGCATTGACCAGCGTCGGCGCGTCTCCGGCTAAATCAAAACTGTCCGGAGCAAACAGCCAGCTTTCCATCATACCGTTGACGTAACCGCGCAGGATAAGAGCGGCCTGACGCGTGCTGAGACTGCCCGGAAGTTGTCCGGCTTCGATACACTGGCGCAGCACATCTTCAATTTTGTCGTAGCACTCCAGCAGTAAGCTCTGCTGCATATTCTTCAGCGCCGACATTTCGCCAACAAATTCACATTTGTGGAAAATGATCTCCATCAAGGCGCGGCGCTGCGGATCCTTTGCTGTCGCGTCAAAGATATAGACCAGCATCGCTCGCAACACAGAGAGTGGATCGCCAGGGTATTTTGTCTGATACTCAAGTTCCACATCGTCCAGACCAGCATCACAACGAAGCCATATTTCATGTAATACATCGGCTTTATTTTTGAAGTGCCAGTAGATGGCCCCTCGCGTGACGCTGGCAGCGGTTGCAATATCCGCCAGAGAAGTGGCTGAAACGCCCTGCTGCGAAAACAGAACAATGGCGGCATCAAGAATTTGATGTCGCGTTTCAAGTGCTTGCGCTTTGGTTTTTCGTGCCATAAGGGGCTTTTTTTACAAACAGGTAAGTTTACATACATTTGCGAATGTATGTACCATAGCATGACCTGCGACTTGACACAGCAATGGGTTTTTCAGTTTGTGATCCATTGACCAATTGATATCGGACACTAGAGGTTTATTTATGAATAAAATCAGAGGATTATCGCCTCTGGCGGCCGTCCTGATGCTATCAGGCAGCTTTTTGTTAACAGGATGTGACAACAATAAATCCGAACAAGCCGCCCAGCAACCGCCAGCAGTGGGGGTTGTAACACTGAAAACTGAACCCCTGAAAATCTCGACTGAATTACCTGGCCGCACCTCGGCATATCGTGTCGCCGAAGTCCGTCCGCAGGTTTCCGGTATCATTCTGAAGCGTAACTTTGTTGAAGGCAGCGATGTCAAAGCGGGTCAGTCTCTTTATCAGATCGATCCTGCTACCTATCAGGCTGCCTATGACAGCGCCAAAGGTGATTTAACTCAGGCGCAGGCCAATGCACGCATCGCTCAGCTGACCGTCAAACGTTATAAGCCTTTACTCGGCACCAAATATATCAGTCAGCAGGATTACGACACCGCCGTTGCCACGGCCGCGCAAAACGATGCTGCGGTTCAGGTAGCAAAAGCCAATGTAGAAACGGCCCGCATTAACCTGGCTTATACCAAAGTCACCTCGCCTATCAGTGGCCGCATCGGCAAATCGTCAGTAACGGAAGGTGCGCTGGTACAAAACGCACAAACCACCGCTCTGGCCACTGTGCAGCAACTTGACCCGATGTATGTCGACGTCACCCAGTCGAGCGAAGATTTCATGCGCTTACGTTCAGAACTGGAGTCGGGTCAGCTGAAGCAGAACGATGGCAAAGCCAACGTGACCCTGCTGATGCAGAACGGCAACAGCTATCCACAGACAGGTACGCTGGAGTTCTCTGACGTTACCGTTGATGAAACCACGGGTTCTATCACCCTTCGCGCCATTGTCCCGAACCCGAACCATGCGCTGTTACCGGGTATGTTTGTTCGCGCTCGTCTGGATGAAGGTACCAATCCTAATGCGTTGCTGGTTCCGCAACAGGCGGTAGCCCGCACCCCAACGGGTCAGGCAACGGTCATGGTGGTGGGTGCAGATAACAAAGTGGAAGCTCGTCAGGTCACCACCTCTCAGGCGATTGGCGACAAGTGGTTAGTCACCGACGGTGTTAAAGCGGGTGAACGTGTGATCAGCACGGGTCTGCAGCGAGCCAAGCCGGGCGCACAGGTTACCCCACAAGAAGTCTCAGACGATGCGAAAGCGGCACCCGATTCAAAGCCGCAGTCTGACAAGTCATCGTCATAACAGGAGCCGTTGATTCATGGCTAAGTTCTTTATCGATCGGCCCATCTTTGCGTGGGTGCTCGCCATCATCATTATGCTGGTCGGTGCGCTATCGATTCTCAAACTTCCGATTGAGCAATATCCCAATGTTGCACCGCCGGCGATTGAGATTCAGGCCACCTACCCTGGTGCAGATGCTAAAACGCTGCAGGACTCGGTGACCCAGGTCATCGAACAAAATATGAACGGCATTGATGGACTGATGTATATGTCCTCAAGCAGCGACTCATCCGGTACGCTGACCCTGACGATCTCCTTTGAGTCAGGAACAGATGCCGATATCGCGCAGGTTCAGGTGCAGAACAAACTGCAGCTGGCGACGCCGCTGTTACCGCAGGAAGTACAGCAACAGGGGATTCAGGTTAAGAAATCTTCCAGTAGCTTCCTGATGGTAGCGGGCTTCATCAGCGACGATGACAATATGACGCAGAATGATATTTCTGACTTTATTTCATCGTCCATCAAAGACCCGATCAGCCGTACCAAAGGCGTGGGTGATACCCAGGTATTTGGTGCGCAGTACGCGATGCGTATCTGGATGGATCCGCACAAGCTGAACAACTACAACCTGACGCCGGTTGATGTTATCAGCGCCCTGAATACGCAGAACACCCAGGTTGCTGCCGGTCAGTTGGGCGGTACGCCTCCGGTTCCGGGACAGCAGCTTAACGCCTCGATCATTGCGCAAACCCGTCTCACCTCTACCGATGAATTCGGCAAAATCCTGCTGAAAGTGAATGAAGATGGTTCTCAGGTTCGTCTGCGTGATGTGGCAAGGATTGAACTTGGCGCGGAAAACTACGAAATCGTTGCCCGTTATAACGGCAAGCCTGCGTCCGGTATCGGTATCAAGCTGGCCACCGGTGCGAATGCGCTGGATACCGCCAATGCGGTGAAAGAAGAACTGGCCAAATTGCAGCCGACGTTCCCGGCCGGTTTGAAAGTGGTCTATCCGTATGACACCACGCCTTTCGTTAAAATCTCGATTTTCGAAGTGGTGAAAACGCTGATCGAAGCGATCGTGCTGGTGTTCCTGGTCATGTATCTGTTTCTGCAGAACTTCCGCGCCACGCTCATTCCTACCATCGCGGTCCCTGTGGTATTGCTGGGTACGTTTGCCGTTATCAGCGCTTTTGGCTATTCGATAAACACCCTGACGATGTTCGGGATGGTGCTGGCCATCGGCTTGCTGGTAGATGACGCCATCGTGGTGGTCGAGAACGTTGAGCGCGTAATGGCGGAAGAGGGATTACCGCCAAAAGAAGCGACTAAGCGTTCTATGGAGCAGATCCAGGGCGCACTGGTCGGTATCGCACTGGTGCTAGCTGCCGTATTTATTCCGATGGCGTTCTTTGGTGGTTCGACCGGTGTTATCTACCGTCAGTTCTCCATCACTATCGTTTCGGCAATGGCGCTGTCGGTGCTGGTCGCCTTTATTCTGACGCCGGCACTCTGTGCCACCATGCTGAAACCGATTAAAAAAGGCGAGCACGGTAAAACCACCGGTTTCTTCGGCTGGTTCAACCGCATGTTCGACAAAAGCACCAACCACTATGTGGATGGTGTGGGTCACATGGTTCGCAGTACGGGTCGCTATATGGTGATCTATCTGGTGATCGTGGTCGGTATGGCGTTTCTGTTTGTGCGACTGCCCTCTTCATTCTTACCGGAAGAGGATCAGGGTCTGCTGCTGGCTCAGGCGCAGCTGCCTGCTGGTGCAACCCAGGAGCGTACGCAGAAAGTGCTGGACCAGGTGACGGATTACTTCCTGACCCAGGAGAAAGACACGGTTAAATCGGTGTTTACCGTTAACGGCTTCGGCTTTGCCGGTCGTGGACAGAATACCGGTATCGCCTTCGTCAGTCTCAAGCCGTGGGATGAGCGTACCGGCAGCGACATGAAAGTACCGGCGATTGCTGGCCGTGCCATGCAGGCGCTGGGGGCGATCAAAGATGCAATGGTCATTCCTTTCAACCTGCCAGCCATTATTGAACTGGGTAACGCGACCGGCTTCGACTTTGAGCTGATCGACCAGAATAACCTTGGCCACGATAAGCTGACGGAAGCGCGTAATCAGCTGTTCGGCATGATTGCGCAGCATCCTGATACGCTGGTTGGCGTCCGTCCTAACGGGATGGAAGATACCCCGCAGTACAAGCTGACCATCGATCAGGAGAAAGCACAGGCGCTGGGCGTATCACTGAGTGATATCAACACCACGCTGGCGGCTTCCTGGGGCGGTTCCTACGTCAATGACTTCATTGACCGCGGTCGCGTGAAGAAAGTTTACGTCATGGGTAAAGCGGACGCCCGCATGCTGCCGGACGACATTGGTAAATGGTACGTGCGCAACAGCAGCGGAACCATGGTGCCCTTCTCTGCCTTCTCGTCAGCGAAATGGCAATATGGCTCACCGCGCCTTGAGCGTTACAACGGTCTGCCTGCGATGGAAATCCTGGGACAGGCTGCGCCAGGCAAAAGCTCGGGTGCGGCAATGGACCTGATGGAAGAGCTGGCGGCGAAACTGCCTGCCGGTATCGGCTATGACTGGACCGGTATGTCCTATCAGGAACGCTTGTCAGGTAACCAGGCCCCTGCGCTCTATGCCATCTCGCTGATTGTGGTCTTCCTGTGTCTCGCCGCACTGTACGAGAGCTGGTCGATTCCATTCTCGGTTATGCTGGTTGTCCCGCTCGGGGTCATTGGTGCACTGATCTTTACCACCCTGCGTGGCCTGAGTAATGACGTCTACTTCGTAGTGGGGTTACTGACAACCATCGGCCTCTCCACCAAGAACGCCATCCTTATCGTCGAATTTGCTAAAGATTTGATGGATAAAGAGGGTAAAGGGCTGATTGAAGCTGCGCTGGAAGCGTGCCGTATGCGTCTGCGTCCTATCCTGATGACGTCACTGGCGTTTATTCTCGGGGTACTGCCGCTGGCGATCAGTACTGGTGCCGGTTCCGGTTCGCAAAACGCCGTAGGTACCGGTGTTATCGGTGGTATGGTCACCGCGACCATACTGGCGATCTTCTTCGTTCCTGTGTTCTTTGTGGTGGTACGCCGCCGCTTTGGCAAGAAAAAAGAAGAATCAGCGAACAGTCATCCGGTTGAGCATAACCAGACTCACTAAGCTGTAAATCATCTGAGGCCGCGCAAGCGGCCTTTTTTTATGCCTGCGATTCAGCCCTTCTCATTTCCTGTCCCCTTGCTTTTCCTGTCTCACGGACAGTTGCAATCCTGGCCTGTGCATCGCATAATATTGTTATAGTATAACATTACATAGGTGTGCATTATGAAAGCGAATATTCATCCTCACTATCGTCACGTGGTTTTCCATGACACATCGGCTGATGTCTGGTTCAAAATCGGATCAACCATCAAAACCGATCGCACCGTGGAGTTCGAAGGCGAAACGCTGCCCTACGTCACCCTGGATGTGTCGTCTGCCTCACATGTGTTCTACACCGGTAAACAGAAAGATTTTGCCAAAGAGGGCAGCACCGCGCGCTTTAACCAGCGTTTCGGGCGCTTTCTTGGAAAGAAATAGAGGAGAGGATCATGCAGGTATTAAGCTCGCTGCGTTCAGCAAAAAATCGCCATCGGGATTGTAAAGTAGTCCGCCGCAAAGGCCGTATTTACGTGATCTGTAAATCGAACCCGCGGTTTAAAGCAGTACAGGGAAGAAAGAAAAAACGCTAGTTTGTGTCGTGATGACTGGCCGGGCTTGCCCGGCCTTTTTTATGCTTAGTGCATGCTCTTCAGCATCGCATTCACGTTGTGTTTAAAAGCCGCCTGATAGGTGGCTGCCGGGCCAGAGGCCGTGGATAACGCTTCCGGATAGAGCTCACCACCCGGCTCTGCCCCGGTGGCGCTGGCAATCTGTTTTACCAGACGCGGGTCGGTCTGGTTCTCAATGAAATAGCGATTGATGTGCTGCTGCTTAAGCAGGGTGATTAAATTACCCACGTTGCTGGCACTCGCTTCCGCCTCAGTAGAGAACCCTACCGGCGCCAGGAAAGTCACGCCATATCGCTGTCCAAAGTAACCAAACGCATCGTGACTGGTCAGCACTTTACGCTTATCGGCTGGCACAGCGTCAAAGGCGGTTTTTGCCCAGCGATCCAGCGCCTGCAGTTGCTGAATGTAATTCTGTCCACGCTGACGAATGGCCGGAGCATCTTCAGGATCGGCTTTGACCAGCGCATTCATCACGTTGGTCGCGTAGATAACGCCGTTCTGCATGCTGTTCCAGGCGTGAGGATCGGTAACGGTTTTACCCTCCTCCTCCATGCTGCGGGTGGTGACACCGGTTGAAGCGACAACGGGCTGACCCCGATACCCTGAGGCGCTGACCAGCCGATCCATCCACCCTTCCAGTCCCAGTCCGCTGACAAACACCAGATCGGCCTTCGCCAGCGCCTGACTGTCCTGCGGTGTCGGTTCAAAAGTATGAGGATCGCCATTCGGCCCCACCAGGCTTTTAACCTTTACATGATCGCCGCCGACCTGCTTAACGATGTCAGCCAGCACGGTAAAGCTCGCCACGACATCCACCGTTTTGGCCATCGCCAGAGGCGTGGCAAACAGCGCAGCGAGCGCCAGGCTAACCGGTAATTTTTTCATAGATACCCCTTAAGATTAATGGCGGCGTAAAATTCCGCCGCACGGCCCTGTAAGAATGGAGAAAAAAAACAGCATGGCGGCGCTCAGCACCACAGCGGGACCCGCCGGCAATGAGAAGTGCCAGGAGAGCATCAGCCCGGCCAGCGACGAAATCATTGCCATGAAAATGGCGATAACCAGCATCGCGGCGAGATGGCGACTCCAGAAGCGGGCGCTGGCGGCGGGCAACATCATTAAACCCACTGACATCAGGGTGCCCAGCACCTGAAAACCCGCCACCAGATTCAGCACCACCAGCATTAAAAACAGACCATGCACCAGCGGCGCGCTCCATTTTCCCTGCGCACGCAGGAAGTCGCCGTCAAACGCATCGATGACCAGCGGACGATAGATCACCGCCAGCAGAATCAGCGTAAAGGCAGCGATGCCGCCCACCAGCAACAGCGCTGCGTTGTCTACCGCCAGCAGCGAGCCAAACAGAACGTGCAGCAGATCCACACTTGAGCCGCGTAATGAAACCAGCGTGACGCCCAGCGCCAGTGAACCCAGATAGAAGCCGGCGAAACTGGCATCCTCTTTCAGCGGCGTGTAGCGACTGACCGCGCCAGAGAGTAGCGCCACGGCTAAACCGGCGATCAGGCCGCCAACACCCATCGCGACCAGTGACAATCCGGAGATCAGATAGCCAATGGCGGCACCGGGCAGCACCGCGTGTGATAAGGCATCGCCAATCAGGCTCATACGTCGCAGGGAGAGGAATACCCCGAGCGGCGTGGCGCTGACGGCCAGCGCCAGACAGGCCACCAGCGCGCGTCGCATAAAACCAAACTCAATAAAGGGTTGAATGAGAGTCACGGCGCACGACTCCCCAGAGAGGAAGCAGGCAGGCAGGTGCAGTTAACCTCACGTTCATCCATCGACATCACGTTACTGAAGTAGCGCGCCACCAGCGGACGATCGTGCAGCACCACCAGCAGGGTTGTTCCAGCCTGCTGTTGCTGCTCAAGGATCGACATCAGTAGCGTCACCGTCTGGCTGTCAATGCCGTTAAAAGGCTCATCCAGAAGCCAGAGCTGGCTGCGCTGCAGCATCAGCCGCGCAAACAATACCCGCTGCAGTTGTCCGCCGGATAACGTCGCGGGCTGCGCATCCGCATAATCACTCATCTGAACCGCTTCCAGCGCCTGCCAGATCTCCCGACGCAGTATCCGGTTAATGCCGCCGAACCAGCCGCAGCGTGGCCAGCAGCCAATAGAGACCAGTTCAAATACCGTCAGGGGAAAGCGGGTCTCAAGTTCGGTGCGCTGCGGCAACCAGCCGATATCCCGGCGTGCAACCTGCAGCTCGCAGCGCCCGGCTATCGGTGGCAGTAAGCCAGCAATGGTTTTTAACAGGGTTGATTTGCCGCTACCGTTCGCGCCGACCAGCGCGGTCATCGAGCCGGCTGCGAGCTGGCCGGTAATAGCCGGGGTCACAACCTGTCCCTGGTAGCCCGCGCGAAGCGCGTTAAACAGGATCATGCGCTGATCCCCCATTTTATTGCCACAGCAAGCAGCGTGATAAATAGCAGTGCTACTCCCAGCCGCCCGCCCAGTGACATAAGTAGTCCACTCTGACGCATTACTTCACCATAATGTTATAACATAACAGTAAAGATACCTGATGTTGCTCTCTGTTGAATGTGGGATTGTGTATCAAAAGATAAATACCAGCTGCACGCACTGGCAGACCCGCGCTGGCGATAAGGCCTGCGGCTGCGTCTGGCAAATCTCGTAAACTGAGAGTTTTGTGCTCAACTGACTTGCAAACCAGTTGCAGAAAACCAATGATAGGTTTATTAACGGTTATAAGTGGAACAGATATGCTGTCACGCATTGAATGTGATATTGCCGCGGGTGAATCGGACTGCGCAAAAATAGCAGAGATTGTTCAGCGGAATATTCTCAAAATAACCGATTTGCTGGTAGGGGATTTACGCTGGTACTCACAAAATGCCCGGTTAGTTCCAGGCAGTTTAAAAATCATTTCGGTTGAATACCAGGATCTGAATAGTTTTAAATTACTTTACGATTTTGACTGGAATTTATTTAGTCCCTGCCTGGATCTAAATGAAACCGTGACGCAGTCAGAACAGGTAAACTTTCACATTAAGCCCGGTGCACTTGAGTTTGATGTGATCGACAATGAGCAACCCTCCCCTGGCGATGAATTGTAATATTTAGTAATGGAGGTGAGCAGAACTAATGGTTTTACACTATCTTTAAGGTATCCCGTTTAATAACTGCCCGAATAATCGCTTCCTGGCCGCGTGATCTTCTCTCGCCGCCCTGCGGCAACTGTGCTAGCTATGGAGGGGAAAAAGATGGACGAATACTCACCGAAACGGCATGATATTGCCCAGCTTAAATACCTTTGTGAGAGTCTGTTTGACGACAGCATGGCAACATTAACCGACAGTCATCATGGCTGGGTTAATGATCCCACTTCTGAAAGCAATCTACAGCTTAACGATTTGATTGAGCATATCGCCTCTTTCACCATGAATTACAAAATTAAGCACGTTGAAGATGAAGCGCTGATTTCGCAAATCGATGAATATCTTGATGATACTTTTATGCTATTCAGCAATTATGGTGTCAATAGTCCGGATCTTCAGCGGTGGCAACGTTCAGCAAAACGCTTATTTAATCTGTTCACTGAAGAGTGCGCTTTTCTCCAGCAACCGAGCCATTCATTATAGTAAAGACATGAGAACGGTTTATTTATGAACAAAACCCTGACTAAAACCGATTATTTGATGCGACTGCGGCGCTGCCGCTCTCTTGATACCCTGGAAAGGGTGATTGAAAAAAATAAGTATGAATTACCGGAAGATGAATTAGCGGTATTTTACTCAGCAGCTGACCATCGCCTGGCGGAACTGACGATGAACAAGCTCTACGATAAAGTCCCGGGTTCAGTATGGAAATTTGTCCGTTAATCTGATCGCTTACTGCTCAGTTTTACCCCAATAAAGTACCGGATAATCCTGCCTGCCGGCAAAGGATCGGCCCAGGCGGGTTTTGCCTGTCTGCAGCTTAGGGGGAGAATATCGAAGGGGGAAAGTGGTGGGGGCCCTGCCAGCTACATCCCGGCACACGCGTCACCTGCTACGGCTGCTTCCTTCCGGATCTGACCGAGTTCACAAGCTAGCATTGCGGGAGAACCAACAGGGCCCCCATTGACAAGCCCTCTTTACGAGAGCGGGGGCATTATCTGGGAAGGAGGTGGCAATTGCAAGCGTAGTCGGGACAACCGTTGTTTTCTTGAACAACCACCGCTTTTACGCTTTCTCCGCCTTTTCCCCGTGCTAAAGTTAAAACCCTTTTTCCTGATGAAATAAGTACATGAATCAGCCAGACACTTTCCAGCAACGCATCTGGCAAATTGTTGCCGCTATTCCGGCTGGCCGCGTCACCACCTATGGCGATGTGGCGCTACTGGCCGGTTCTCCGCGCGCGGCGCGTCAGGTTGGTGGCGTGCTGAGTCGCTTACCCGAGGGCACTACCCTTCCCTGGCATCGCGTCGTAAACCGACACGGCACAATTTCTCTTCAGGGTGACCGTCTGTTGCGGCAGCGGGATGCACTGGAGGCGGAAGGCATAGAGGTGAGTGATGATGGACAGCTCGATCTCGAGGCTTATCGCTGGCGAGTTTAGACAGGGTAAAAAGGGCGACAATGTCGCCCCGAAATGAGTTTACAGACGGGTTGGAGCAGGAACCGCAGCAGACGGCGTCACCTGAGTCGGTGAGGTCGAAGGAACGGTGGTCGCTGCGCCCGGCTGGGTTGGCATCGCCATAGACGGTACCGGTACCAGCAGCAGCTCTGCTTTGGTGCCACCCTGGTTAATCACTGGCTTCACGCCTTCAGTGATAAAGGCCAGTTTACCGTCGATTGAGATAGCTGCGCTTAACAGAATGCGTGCATCAGGCTTGATGTCGGCTGGGTTAAACGGCAGCACGAACTGGAACGGTGCCTGTTTGCCTTCGGTACGCACCACGCGCTGCGACAGCACTTTTGAGGGTGCATCGGCGACGGACGCATCAGAGAGCGTCACGGTTAATACTGCATCCGGCGGCAGCGCAATGCGCTGGCGGATAAAGACTGAACCACTTACGTTAGGCTGCGCAATCGCCGCCGTCTGTCCTGCAACCGCAGAACCCAGAGTTGGCGTTGGCACGGGTTTACTCTTGTCGGCGCATCCTACAACAGCAACCGCCATAACTACTCCACTGAACACATGCCTGAGTTTCATTGATGTCGTCTCCATTTGATCAAAATGATTGTCGGCAGCGAATCCTGCTTACAGCGCTTCACTCGCCGTATGTCCTTAATGTTGGCACAAAAATGAAATTTTGCCTGGCACCGACAATCCAGAAAGTCTGATTGACGTCAACTGGTCCGATCTTTCACACTGAGCAGGTCACTATATTGAGGAATGCGCCATGAGTCAGGCACTGCAAAATCTGCTGAATTTATTAAATCTGGAAAAACTGGAAGAGGGTTTATATCGCGGCCAGAGCGAAGATATTGGCCTTCGTCAGGTGTTTGGCGGTCAGGTGGTGGGTCAGGCGCTGTATGCCGCAAAGCAAACCGTGGCGGAAGATCGCATTATTCACTCTTTTCACAGCTATTTTTTGCGGCCCGGCGATAGTCAGAAAGCGATTATTTATGATGTTGAAACGCTGCGAGATGGCAAAAGTTTCAGTGCACGTAGGGTCAGTGCCATTCAGAATGGGCAGCCGATTTTTTATATGACCGCCTCGTTCCAGTCACCGGAAAGCGGCTTTGAACATCAGAATCCGATGCCACAGGTGGCGGGGCCAGAGAATCTGTTAACTGAACAGGCGATGGCGCAGAAAATGGCGCATCTGCTGCCAGAAAAGCTACGTGAAAAATTCATTGCTGAGCGTCCGCTGGAGATCCGCCCGATACAGATTCACAATCCTCTTCGGGGCCATGTGGATAAGCCGGAGCGCCAGGTCTGGATCCGCGCCACCGGCCCACTGCCCGACGACTTACGTATCCATCAGTATCTGCTCGGCTATGCTTCCGATCTCAATTTCCTGCCGGTCGCGCTCCAGCCGCACGGCAAAGGCTTTTTAGAGCCGGACATGCAGGTCGCCACTATCGACCACTCAATGTGGTTCCACCGCCCGTTCGACTTCAGTGAATGGCTGCTCTATAGCGTAGTCAGTACTTCGGCGTCAGGCGCACGGGGTTTTGTCCGGGGCGAGTTCTACAATCAGAAGGGTGTGCTGGTGGCCTCAACGGTTCAGGAAGGGGTCATGCGTCAGCGCAGCGAATAAAAAAAGGGGCGATTACTCGCCCCCGATTGATCTTTTCACTGCCCATCCATTACTGGTTGTAAGCATTCTCGCCGTGGCTGTTTACATCCAGACCTTCACGCTCATGCTCTTCCGGAACGCGCAGACCGACAATCAAATCAGCCAGCTTGAAGCCGATGAAGGCGACAACGCCCGACCAGACGATAGTCAGGCCCACGCTGAAGAGCTGTACCCAAACCTGATGGCCCATGGTGACACCCTCTGCGTAGCCTACGCCGCCCAGTGAAGAGGAGGCAAACACGCCAGTCAGGATACAGCCGACAATGCCGCACACGCCATGCACGCCGAACACATCGCAGGGATCATCCACGCGCAGCCATTTTTTCAGGGTGGTCACGCCCCACAGTCCCGCCAGTCCGCCAACCAGGCCGATAATTAATGCACCGCCGACGCCGACATAACCACAGGCAGGCGTAATCGCTACCAGCCCGGCAATAAAGCCTGAACAGGCACCCAGCAGCGAAGGCTTACCACGTACCGCCCACTCGCCAAAGGTCCATGACAACACGGCGCCCGCTGTTGCGACAACGGTGTTCAGGAAGGCCAGCGCCGCGATTTCGTTTGCTGCAGAAGCAGAACCGGCGTTGAAACCGAACCAGCCGACATACAGAATGGCGGTGCCGGTGAATACCATTGGCAGGTTGTGTGGTTTGAAGGCCTCTTTACCAAAGCCGGCACGTTTGCCCACCAGATAAGCGCCCACCAGACCGGCGACAGCGGCGTTAATATGCACCACGGTGCCGCCAGCAAAGTCCAGCGCGCCATCCTGTGCCAGGAAACCGCCAGCCCACACCATGTGCGCGATAGGCAGGTAAGCCAGGGTCAGCCAGACGCCGACAAAAATCAGTACGGCAGAGAAACGGATGCGTTCTGCGATAGCACCGACAATCAGGCCCACCGTGATACAGGCAAACGAGGCCTGGAACGCGACATGAATATATTGATAGAAGCTGCCCATGACGGCGGTCAGCTGAATGTTTTTCAGCATCACCCAGTTAAAGCTGCCAAAGAAGGCGTTGCCTTCACTGAACGCCAGTGAATAGCCGTAAACCATCCACAATACGCAGACCAGTGAGAAGGTGACGGCAACCTGAGTCAGCATCGACAGCACGTTTTTACCGCGAATCAAACCACCATAAAACAGCGCGATACCTGGAATTGACATAAACAGCACCAGCGCGGTGCAAATCATCATAAATGCGTTATCAGCCTTGTCCGCAACGGCAGGCGCAGCCATTGCGAGTGAGGGTAACAGTGCCAGGCTGGTGAGGCCCAACTTAGCGAAAATTTTATTCATTTTTATTCCATCCCATCACAGTACTGAGTCTTTATTACAGAGCGGCTTCGTCGGTCTCGCCGGTACGAATACGGATGACGCGCTGCAGTTCAGCCACGAAAATTTTACCGTCGCCAATTTTGCCGGTGTAAGCTGCTTTACTGATGACATCCACCACTTCGTCTAACTGATCGTCGGCAATAGCGATATCAATTTTGACCTTAGGCAGGAAGTTCACGCTGTACTCTGCGCCACGATAAAGCTCTGCATGGCCCTTCTGACGGCCAAAACCTTTCACTTCGGAGACGGTCAGTCCCTGAATGCCGATAGAGGATAAAGCTTCACGTACATCCTCCAGCTTGAATGGCTTAATTACGACGGTAACCAGCTTCATTGGATCCCCTCCAGCGAGTAAATAGGTAACGTTTACGGACACGCAGGGATATAAGCAAAGCCTGTGCCAGAGTGTGAAAATGACGGTAATCCGTTGTTCAGGCGAGACGCGACAAGGGATGCTTTAAAGAGGATGGGAAACAGAGAGGCCGTACAGGGGTAATTGCAGCGGAGGGCTGCACTCCTTTGGTGCTTCAGGCGTCAAAGGAGTGCATTTATACAGATTAATCTGATAAAGGTGCGCAAAAAAGGTGCAACTCAGCCTTCAGTTGTTACAGCGACGCCCGATACCAGATCTTCACCTGCCTGCTGCAGCTGATACATCTGCCAGTAACGTCCCTGCATCGCCAGCAGTTGCTGATGCGTACCCTGCTCAACCACACGACCACGATGCAGCACCAGAATCTTGTCTGCTTCAATAATCGTTGAGAGGCGGTGAGCAATCACCACCAGCGTGCTGTGCTGGCGCAGCGTCTCAAGCGTCTGCTGAATGGCCTGCTCGGTGCCGGAATCAATATTGGCCGTCGCTTCGTCGAGGATCAGTATCTGCGGCAGATCAACCAGCACCCGGGCCAGTGCCAGCAGCTGCTTCTGCCCGACCGACAGATTATTGCCCTGCTCGCCCAGCCGGGTATGTATTCCCTCCGGCAACGCATGCGCCAGCGGAGCCAGCTGCACCTGTTCCAGCACCGTCCAGACGGCCTCTTCGCTGATGTCGCGTCCCAGCCGCACATTCGCCAGCAGCGTATCGGCCAGCACCACCGGATCCTGCTGCACCATCGCGATACCGCGCCGCAGCACGGCATGGCTCAGGTCGCTAATGGGTCGATCATCAATGCGGATCTCGCCGCGCGTCACCGGGTAGTAACCCATTAACAGGTTCGCCAGCGTGCTTTTACCGCTGCCGGTATGTCCCACCAGCGCCACAAACTCGCGTGGGGCAACCTCAAGATTGATATCACTGAGCACATCGCGGTTTTCACGGTAGGCAAAGCTCAGATTGTTCAGGGTGATACGACCTGAAGCCAGCGGTTGTTGATCGGCACCATACTGCTGCTGTGCAGCATCCATCAGTTCGAAAATACGCTCACCTGAAACTACCGCCTGCTGCAGCATCGATTGCTGAGTGGTCAGCTCAATCAGCGGCTCATTCAGACGCCCCAGATAGGTAATAAAGGCATAGAGTACCCCCACTTCAAACACGCCAGGCATCGAGAAACTAAACAGGATTAGCAGCCCACACAACACCATCGCTGAAAACAGACTCAACAGCGGACGCAGCAGAAAACCATCCAGACGCAGCGTTTCCATTCGCGCCAGATAGTGAGAGCGGCTCGCTTCGCCCATTCGCTCACCAAATCGCGCCTGCTGACGAAACTGCTGGATCACGCTCATACCGCTGATGACTTCGTTAAAGCCATTATTGATGTCTGCCAGATAGCTGCGAACCCGACGGGCAATGGGCGTGCTGTAACGCTGATAGATGAACATCACCACCAGTACCAGCGGGAAGATCATCATCGCCACCAGCGCCATGCGCCAGTCAAGGCTGAACATCGCCACCATCATGGCGCCGACCAGTGCGGCACTGCGCAACACGGTTGAAACCACCGTGACGTAGAGATCGCGGATCACTTCGGTGTCGTTAGTCACGCGTGAAATAATCTGCCCGACCGGCTGGGTATCAAAGGCACTCAGCGGCTGACAGAGTGCGGCATTCATCACGTCACTGCGTAACCGCTGTACCACACCGATAGCGGCTCGGTTAAACAACAGCGCCTGCCAGTAGTGCAGCCCGGCGGCCAGCAGCTGAAGCAGGATAAAACTGACCACCAGTCCTGCGACCACTCCCCAGGGCATCTGATGTTTCGCCACCAGGTTGTCGATAAAATAGCTGACCAGAACCGGTCCGGTCACTTCCGCCGCGGCAGCGATCCACAGCATCCCTACCGCCAGCGACAGGGATTTGCGCCACGGCTTACCGTAGCTCAGCAGACGCTTCAGGGTAGGCCACAAGCGTGCAGACTTAGCCATGCGGCACTCCTTTCTCATTTTCATCATCATCCAGCGCCGCTTCCAGTTGCTGGTAACGGTACATGTCCCGATACCAGCCAGCACTGCCGGTCAGCGCATCGTGGTCGCCCCGCTGCGCCACTCTGCCCTGCTGCAGGACCAGGATTTCACTGGCTTCCGTCAGTGCCGATAAGCGGTGCGCGCTGATAATCAGCGTGCGTCCCTGCCCCCAGATGCGCAGGTTATGCAGGATTTCGTGTTCGGTACGGCCATCGACCGCGGAAAGCGCGTCGTCCAGAATCAGGATTTCCGCATTCAGCAGCAGCGCCCGGGCAATCGAAAGACGCTGCTTCTGCCCACCCGACAGCATCACACCGCGCTCCCCGACTTCCGTTTCATAGCCCTGCGGCAAACGCAGGATATCGTCATGAACGCAGGCCAGCGTGGCGGCATGCTCAATCTCCTGCTGGGTTGCGCCCGGTTTCCCCAGCGCAATATTGTTCGCCACGCTGTCTGAGAACAGGAACGGTGTCTGGCTGACCACGGCCAGACGGCTGCGCCAGCTATCCAGCCGCAACTGCGGCAGCGGGATCTGGTGATAACGGATGTCGCCCTGCTGAATATCAAAGTGGCGCTGAATCAGGCTAAGCAGCGTGCTTTTGCCACTGCCGGTTGGTCCGCACAGCCCCAGCATCTCGCCGGGTTTCAGCTGGAAGCTGACATCGCTTAAGACCGGACCCACGCTGGCCGGATAGTTAAAGGCACGAATCGCGACCTGCAGCGTGCCCGGTTCAGATGGCAGTGACTTATCGCCATCTTCCACCGCTGGCGCTTCCGCCAGCAGCGCGCCGATGCGGCTCCAGGCGGCGCTGCCGCGTTCAACAATATTAAACATCCACGCCAGCGCCAGCATCGGCCAGATCATCAGGCCGAGATACATCACAAAGCTGGTGAGCTGCCCCAGCGTCATCTCTCCATGCCAGACCAGCCAGCTGCCGCCACCAATCGCCAGCAGGTTTGAGAAGCCGATAGCGATATAGATAGTGGGATCGAAACGGGCATCGACCCGCGCCACGCGCAGGTTTTTTTCACCGGTATCGCGGGCGATATCGGAAAATTGCTGCGACTGATGCTGTTCAAGGCCAAAGGATTTAATCATCCGGATGCTGGTCAGGCTCTCCTGCGTCTGATCGTTGAGACTGGAGAAGGCGGCCTGTGCCAGCTTAAAGCGATGGTGCAGTTGATTACCGTAGCGATGGATCACGATGGCCATAATGGGCATCGGCACCAGCGCAAGCAGCGTCAGCTGCCAGCTGATCTGCGTGCTCATTACCAGCAGCACCACGCAGCCCATGACCAGCGAGTCGACCAGCGTCAGAACCCCTTCCCCGGCCGCAAACACCACCCGATCCACGTCGTTGGTGGCGCGCGCAATCAGGTCGCCGGTGCGGTGACGCAGATAAAATGCCGGTTGCTGACGACTCAGCTGGCGATAGAAATCTTCGCGCAGCTCAACCGCCAGCTGGTAGGAGGCACCAAACAGCAGCACGCGCCAGACATAGCGCAGCAGATAGACCACCACCGCCGTTGCCAGCATGATCCCAATCCACATCATGATGCGGCTGGTGCTCATGTTGTCACGCGTCACGCCATCGACAATCACCCCGACCACATGCGGTGGCAGCAGCTGCAGAATAGCAATAACAATCAGCAGGAGGACCGCGCCCAGATAGCGCCGCCACTCCCGCAGAAAATACCAACTTAATTGACTGAATAATCGCACAACGCTGCTCTCAATCTCAGGCCCTCAGGGGGCGACAGGTAAAGCCGTGGTGTATTTAATCTCTTCCATGGCGAAGCTGGATGTCACATCAATCAGGCCGGGCACCCCATTCACTACTCGCTTGTAGAAAGCATCATAGCTTTTCATGTCGGCCACCTGAATGCGCAGCAGGTAATCATACTCGCCTGCCATACGGTAAAAGGCCATTACCTCCGGCATGCTGCTCACCACCGAGACAAATGCCTGATACCAGTCGCGGCTGTGCTGCTGCGTTTTAACAAACATAAACGCCGTCAGTGACAGTCCGATTTTATCTCCATCCAGCAACGCCACCCGTGCGCGAATAATGCCATCATCTTCAAGCTTTTTCAGGCGCTTCCAGCAGGGTGTGGTGGTGAGGTTGACGGCATCCGCCAGCGCCTGCAGCGACAGCGTGCAGTCATGCTGCAGCAGTGAGAGCAATTTAAGGTCAGTTTTATCTAACATTCGCGGCTCCGGGAGAATCATTTTCTCCATTACCGCCATTTTAGCGGTAATTGTGCAATCTCTTTTTCCTGCACGTGCCATAAAATAGCCGCATCACTTATTTACCGGACGCCTGAGATGCACACCTGCTGGATTCGCCACGCTATCAACGAAATTAACGCTGATTTTCAACGATCGGCTGAGACCCATTTGATCCGTTTCGATCTGGCGGACTTTCCCGGTATCTGGTTCTATCTGAAAGATGAAAGTACCCATCCCAGTGGCAGTCTTAAACACCGGCTGGCACGATCCCTGTTCCTCTACGGCCTCTCCAACGGCTGGATTAAACAGGATACGCCGATTATCGAAGCCTCGTCAGGCAGCACTGCCGTTTCTGAGGCGTACTTCGCAAGGCTGCTGGGTCTGCCCTTTATTGCGGTGATGCCGGCGAGCACAGCGAAGCGTAAAATTGAGCAGATCACCTTTTATGGCGGACAGTGCCATTTTGTTGAAGATCCCTGCCAGCTCTATGCTGAATCTGAACGGCTGGCGCGGGAGCTCAATGGCCATTTTATGGATCAGTTTACCTATGCTGAACGTGCCACCGACTGGCGCGGCAATAACAATATTGCAGAGAGCATTTTCCGTCAGATGGAGCATGAACCTTATCCGATTCCCCATACGATAATCATGAGTGCGGGCACCGGCGGCACCTCAGCCACGCTGGGCCGCTATATCCGTTATCAGGGACTGGAAACCAAACTGCTGGTGGTTGATCCGCAGCATTCGGTGTTTTTTGATTACTGGCAGCAGCGTGATGCTACCCTGACCAGCGCGCGCGGCAGCATGATCGAAGGAATTGGCCGTCCGCGAGTGGAGCCGTCGTTTATGCCTGACGTGATCGACGAAATGATCAAAGTGCCGGATGGTGCAACGCTGGCCGCCATGCTGAAACTGGAAAAGATTCTGGGACGCAAGCCTGGCGCCTCTACCGGCACCAATTTCTGGGGCATGATGCAGGTGGCAAAACGCCTACGGGCAGCGAATCAGCAGGGAGCGCTGGTGACACTGCTGTGCGACAGCGGCGAACGTTATCCCGATAGCTACTATCAGCCTGAGTGGGTGGCAAAACATATTGGCGATATCACGCCATGGCAGCGCGAGCTGGAATAAAAAACCGGACATCCTGTCCGGTTCACGGCAATCCTCAGCATTCGGGGGAATACGCGAGGTCGGGTGTTGCCAGCCAGTGATTTAAATAGTGAGACACCGCCTGTGTCTCGCAATGCCCTAATACCGGCAGATGCGGTAGCGCGGCTTTCAGCTGCGCCATCGCATTGCCCATGATAAAACCCTGTCCGGCCTGCGCCAGCATCTCGCGATCGTTCATCGCATCACCAAACGCCATACACTCCGCCATGGTCAGCGACAGATGGTCACATAACAGTGCCAGCGCGCTGCCTTTATTACAGCTGGCGGGTAACACCTCCAGACAATCCACGGCAGAGAAGCAGATGTTAGCCTGCTCGCCCAGTGCGGCATCCAGCTCTGTTTTTAGCTGACAGAGGCGCTGATGCTGATCGATAAAGCAGATTTTTGTCACCTGATGCGCGGGCAATCTTTTAAGATCGCACAGCTGATAGCCAAATCCGCTGATCTGATGGGCCACCAGCAGTTCAGGCTGTGGGTGATCGGTAAACCACCCCTGATCGTTGAAAACATGCAGGGTGGCGTGCGTATCCCAGCGGCGGTGGATCACCTCTTCGGCGACCGAAGAGGGCAGATCACGCGCAAAGATCAGATTGCCCTGCCTGTCGTGTACACGGGTACCATTACCGGTAATCAGCCACGCGGGCAGTGTCATTTTTTCCCGTAAGATCTGCATCTCCAGCAGATGGCGGCCCGTCGCTAGCGCCAGATTAACGCCACGCAGATGCAACGCCTGCAGGCTATCCAGCGTCTGCTGACCCAGCTGATGATCCGGCAGCAATAATGTGCCATCCATATCGAACGCGGCTAAACGCACCATGATTTACCTCCTGCTGAAAGATGAACTCCACTATTGCCTGTTAATTGCGGAACTAATAGTGAATACTTTTAAAAAACTGTTCCGGGTTTAACATGCGCCAGCTTAACCGTCTTAATCAGTTCCAGCGTCTGTGGCAGCAGAGTCAGGGCGCCCCACAGCAAACCTGCGTGGCGGAGATGGCCCGCCACTGTATCTGCAGCGAGCGTCATCTGCGCACGTTGCTGTCACAGTGGCAGCATGCAGGCTGGCTCAGCTGGCGCGGCGAGCCTGGCCGTGGCAAACAGGGACAGATAGTATTTCTGCGCTCACCTGAACAATTACGGCAGCAGTTGCTGCAACAACAGCTCGACGCCGGAGACGCCGCTGAGGCCTTGCAGCTGCTGGATCTGCCGCCGGAAAGGCTAATCAATATGCTGCGGCCATTAATGGGTGGACAGTGGCAGAACGATACGCCGGTTCTGCGCATCCCCTACTATCGTCCGATGGAGAGCACAGAGCCGCGCCAGATTACTGGTCGGGCCGAACAGCACCTGGCTCGCCAGATCTATTCCGGTCTGACCCGCTTTGAGCAGGATGAGCCGGTCGGCGATCTGGCGCATCACTGGCAATATGACGAGGCGTCATCTGGCTGGTTATTCTGGTTACGACCTCAGCTGATGTGGCACAACGACGAGCCTCTGCAGGCCGCACAACTGGTGGCGCAGTTCCACCAGCTGTTGCGGGATAGGCGCGTCAGTGTGTTGCTGGCCGATGTGGTCAGCGTGGATGCGCCCCATCCGCTTGCGGTGCGTTTCGTACTGCGACGCCCTGATTTCTGGCTGCCCCATCGGCTCGCCCACTTGTTGTGCCTGCTGCCCCATCCCATCGATCCCGCCACGGGCAGCGGGCCGTGGAAACTCAGGCACTTCAGCACCGAACTGGTCAGGATTGAAAGTCACGCGCGCTGGCATCTGCAGCGTCCTCTGCTGCAGGCGGTGGAGTACTGGATTACCCCTCAGCTGTTTGATCCCGCTCTCGGCAGCAGCTGTCGTCATCCGGTGCAGATTGCGATAGGCGATGCCACAGAGCTCAGGACGCTGCAACCGGTCAGCAGCAGTATCAGCCTCGGCTTCTGTTATCTGGTCTGCCGGCCGCGAGCCGGATTTACCGCTGATCAGGCGCGCACGCTTTTCCAGCTGATCCAGCAAAGCGGCATTGTCAGCCGGTTGCCTCTGGATGAGGGACTCATCACTCCCAGTAAAGAGTTGTTACCTGGCTGGAGTGTGCCGCTGATTGATGCTGTCAGGGTTCCCTTACCGGCAACCCTGACGCTGCATTATCAGTTGCCGGTTGAGCTGCATCAGATGTCACAGGCGCTGGTTGCACTGTTAAAACAGCACGGCTGCACCCTGAAGGTAGTTTTTCATCCGGTAAAAAACTGGCACGGCATCGACCCGCTTGATGAGGCAGATATCGTGATGGGCGACAGACTGATTGGTGATGCGCCGGTCTTTACGCTGGCCAGCTGGTTGCAGACTGACCCGCTATGGCGGCCGCTGTGGCCCGCGCCGCAGGGCGAAGAGATTCAGGCGCAACTGCTGGCTATCCAGCAAATTGCTGACGACGAAACCCGTGCCCGCACGCTGCATCAGCTTTATCATCAGCTGATGACGGGCGGCATCCTGCTGCCACTTTTCAATTATCGCTATCAAATCTACGCGCCGCCGGGCGTTGAAGGGATTGAACTGAATACGCTGGGCTGGTTCGATTTCAGCCGCGCATGGATCCCGCCGCCCATTGATCTGCCATGCAGCTGTTCAGCGGCGGACTGAGGCATTACCATAAGCGCAAAATTAATTATCAGGAAAACACCATGAAACGCGCTGTTGTAGTTTTCAGCGGTGGACAAGACTCCACTACCTGCCTGATTCAGGCCTTAGAGCAATATGATGATGTTCATTGCGTCACTTTCGACTATGGACAACGCCATCGGGAAGAGATCGATGTGGCCCGCGACCTGGCGATTAAATTGGGCGCGCGCGCGCATAAAGTGCTGGATGTCACCATGCTGAACGAACTCGCCGTCAGCAGCCTGACGCGGGATAACATTCCGGTGCCGGCTTATAATCCCGAGGCCAGTGGATTACCCAGTACGTTTGTGCCGGGACGCAATATTCTCTTTCTGACGCTGGCCTCGGTTTACGCTTATCAGGTCGAAGCGGAAGCGGTGATCACTGGCGTCTGTGAGACCGATTTCTCCGGCTATCCCGATTGTCGCGATGAGTTTGTCAAAGCGCTGAACCATGCGGTGTCGCTTGGCATGGCGCGCGATGTTCGTTTTGAGACGCCGCTAATGTGGCTCAATAAAGCGGAAACCTGGGCGCTGGCGGATTACTGGCAGCAACTTGCGCTGGTACGCGAGCAGACGCTGACCTGCTATAACGGCGTGAAAGGTGACGGATGCGGTGAGTGTGCAGCCTGTCATTTACGGGCCAATGGCCTGCAGGGTTATCTCAACGATCGTGCTGGCGTAATGGCGGCAATGAAAGCAAAAAGCGGCCTTAACTAAGAGTGTCTGACGTGGCGGCAGAGAATCCGGGGTGCCGCCTTTTTTTCGGCTCATGCCATCAGACGCATCAGTCGCTCGCGCAACTCCCCTTCCAGCGCAACCGCCTTCTGAGTCCGCAAATCAATACAGACAAAAGTGAGTGCGGCATCCGCCACCACGGTCTCCTGCCCTGCCAGCAAAACCCGCTGCGCAATAATGCCGCTTTTGCCATTCAACTGCGTGATCTCACTGTCGATAGTCAGTACGTCGCCCAGCACGGCCGGGCGACGGTAGTTGATGTTGATGTTTACCACCACAAAAGCCAGTTTCTGTTCCTGCAACCAGTGGAATGCTTCCACCTCTTCCAGCCATTCCCAGCGCGCCTCCTCCAGAAACTCAAGATAGCGCGCATTATTGACGTGCTGATAGACATCCAGATGATAGCCGCGCACTTTTATGGTGGTCTGCATGATCATGCTCTCCTGCTGCTGTGAATTAACTGGTTGGACCTGTTCACTTTAGCAGAGTCGCCTGTCTATCGTGGGTTAAGCATCACAGATGTGTACTGCTTCACAATTTCAGCCGGGCCGCATTTCGCTCTATCAACGCATTGCCGATACCCGGCACTTCACTGAGTTGCTGAATTGCGCTAAACGGTCCGTACTGTTCGCGATAGCTCACAATTGCCTGCGCCTTTTTCAGCCCCACCCCATTCATAACGGCAGAGAGCTGTTCGGCTGTTGCTTCATTGATGCTGACCTGCTCCTGCTGTGGCTGCGCGGCGGCTTCCGGCTTCGACGCAGGATGTGAGCTCTGCGTGACGGCTGCGCTGACAGGTTCAGGTGCCGCAGAGACGCTGCTGTGACAGAGTGCGCCGCCCAGCGCGAGTGAAAGATAGAAGGCAACGAGTTTAGGTTTAGCCATGCTGTGTTTCTCCTTGTATGTAAACAGCAGCGACAGAGTGGCACTACTGCACACAAGGCTCAAAAGCGGGATTTCAGAAATGGAAAAGGCCGCGAATGCGGCCTTTGATTGTTACAGTCGTTGCGCAGTTTCTGCGAGGCTTACTGCATTTGTGCGGCAGCGCCGTACTTAATTTTGGCCTCTTTACGCAGGTTTTGCAGTAACGCTTCAAACGCCAGCTGCGCATTATTCTGCGTGACGCCTTTGACCATTTCGTCAATCTGCGCCTGCGGCATGCTGCCGGTTTTAACTTTATCAACCGCCACCAGTACCACATTGCCCTGCATATCTTCGCTGACACCCCAGGAAGGTTTATTTTCCGCAGGCTGAGGCAGGTTAAAGGCAGTCTGTGCCACCGGATCCTGCGCATTGCGATCAACGGTCTTGCTGGCACTCAGCGTCAGACCCGCTGCAGTCAGCGCATCCTGCTTACCGGCTTTGAGATCGGCCAGCAGCTTATCGGCCTGAGCTTTGGCCTGCTGCGTCGCTTTATCATGCTTAAGCGTGTCAGTGATCTGCGCCTTAACCTGCTCAAGCGGTTTTACCGCTTCCGGTTTATGCTCACTGATACGCAGCACAAAGGCACGATCGCCATCGACAGTGATGATATCGGAGTTGTTGCCCGGCGCGCCGTTTTGCCCGACCAGACCGCCATTAAAGATCGCCTGCTTCACTGCATCAAAGTTAAGCTCATCTGGCAGCGTATCCTGACTGAACCAGCCAGTCTCTTTCGCTTTCAGACCAGAAGCCTGCTCTGCACCCGCCAGTGACTCATTGTCATTGCTGGCCGCTTCGCTGACTTTCTGTTGCACTTTGTAGAAGGCATCAACGCCCTTCTCCTGCTTCACTTTCGCTGCAATGGCGCTGCGCACTTCATCCAGTGGTTTAACCTGCTCTGGCTGAATATCGTCAAGACGAACCACCAGGAAGCCCACTGAAGATTTGATGACGCCTGACATCTGGCCTTTCTCAGTCAGACCGGCATTTTTCAGCTCATCCGGCGTCGTAGAGGGTTCCAGCCAGCCCATATCGCCGCCCTTACGCGCAGAGATCGGGTCAATGGATTTGGCTTTTGCCACGTCAGCGAAGCTGGCACCTGCTTTCAGCTGCGCCAGGACCGCACTGGCATCGGCTTCAGTTTTGGTCTGAATGACGCTGTAGCGCGTACGCTGTGGCTGCGAATAGTCCGCTTTATGCTGGTCGTACCAGGCCTGAATGTCGGCCTCGCTGGCATCCTGCTGCATGCTGGCCGCATCCATCAGGAGGTAGCTGACACGGAACTGCTCTGGTGCCATAAAGCTGGTTTTATGCTGCTGATAATACTGACTGATTTCGTCGTCAGTAACGGCCTGCTTCGCCGCCAGTGCATTGACGTCCAGCGTCGCCTGACGAATCTCACGCTGCTGTGAAACCAGGTCCACCAGTTTGCTGGCTTCGCCTTTCAGCGTGAAGTCGGTGTTAGCCACGGCATTGATCAGCTGTTGATTAGAGAGCTGCTTACGCAACGCTTCGGCATACTGGTCGGCGCTGAAGCCCATATTGCTGATCAGACTCAGATATTTGGCATTGTCGAATTTACCGTTGGTCTGAAAAGCCTGCTGATTGAAGATAGCCTGCTTCACCTGATCGTCACTGATGCTGAGGTGGAGATCTTTGATGTAGCTATCAAGCAGCGCCTGATCGATTAGCTGCGACAGCGCCTGCTGGCGAATCTGCTGCATGTAGCCATCGTTGCTGGCCAGCTGTGAGAACTGATCGCCCAGCATCTGCTGCTGACGACTGCGCTCGCTGTTGAACGCCTGCTCCAGCTGTCCCCGGCTAATCTCCTGGCCGTTAACTTTGGCCGCATAGTCGTTATTGCCGCCAATCAGATAGTTGCCAACGCCCGTCAGCACAAAGGAGAGGATAATCAGCCCCAAAATAATCTTGAGCACGACATGGTTCGACGCCGCGCGTAAATTGTCCATCATGGTATGGCAACACTCCGCTGTAGTGTGAATGTAAAGCTCGGTCGCAATTCGCCATTGGCTGGCGACTCACGCAACTGCTGGCTTAGCTGGCAGTCTCAATCCGGTCCAGGTCCATCTTACGGCCCGATTCTCACCGGTTAAAACAAAAAAGGCACATCTGATTGATGTGCCCGTATGTTACATGAGAACGGGTTAATCGTCCTCTAATCCACTGAAGAAAATGCGTCAATGAATCTATTCGTTGTTATTAATTGACAGCGTCTTTCAATGCTTTACCAGCACGGAAGCCTGGTACTTTACCGGCCGGGATGGTGATCTCTTTACCGGTTTGCGGGTTGCGGCCGGTACGTGCAGCGCGGTCACGCACAGAGAATGTGCCGAAACCTACCAGAGCCACTTCATCACCGTCTTTCAGCGCATCTGAAACTGAGCCCATAAATGCATCTAAAACACGTCCCGCTGCAGCTTTAGAAATATCAGCATCGGCAGCAATTTTGTCGATCAATTGTGACTTATTCACTCTCTTCATCCCCTCTTTTATTATTTCACATCGTACCCTGCATCCGGCAGGGTGCGAACGCGCAGCAAGTTATATCAAGCCTGTGGAGCCGAAACAACGGAATTTCTCTGAGAACGTCGCGTCGGCAGCCACCTAAATTAACGGCACAAAAAAAAGCTGGCAAGCGCCAATTGCCTTGCCAGCTCCGCTTTTTAACGGTTTTTGCCGTTAATCACTATTTTGCTGTTACAACCTGCATACCGTATGGCGCATTTTCCAGTGCCAGATTCAGCACCTCTTCAATGCGTTTCACCGGATAAATCTCCAGATCGGCAATCACGTTCTGTGGAATCTCTTCCAGGTCGCGCTTGTTGTCGTCAGGGATCAGCACGGTTTTAATGCCACCACGGTGCGCTGCCAGCAGTTTCTCTTTCAGCCCGCCAATCGGCAGCACCTGACCACGCAGGGTGATCTCACCGGTCATCGCCACATCCGCCCGCACCGGGTTACCGGTCAGACAGGAGACCAGCGCAGTACACATGGCGATACCGGCACTTGGACCATCTTTCGGCGTAGCGCCTTCAGGGACGTGAACGTGAATATCACGTTTTTCGTAGAAGTCACCATTGATGCCCAGCTTCTCGGCACGGGCACGCACCACGGTCAGCGCAGCCTGAATCGACTCCTGCATCACTTCACCCAGAGAACCGGTGTAAGTCAGCTTGCCTTTACCTGGTACGCAGGCGGTTTCGATAGTCAGCAAATCGCCACCCACTTCGGTCCATGCCAGACCCGTTACCTGACCCACACGGTTTTCGCTGTCCGCACGACCGTAGTCGAAGCGCTGAACGCCCAGGAAATCCTTGAGGTTTTCGCCATTGATGTTGATGTGCTTTTTCGTCTTGTCCATCAGCAGTGATTTCACCGCTTTACGGCACAATTTCGACAGCTCACGCTCAAGGCTACGCACACCGGCTTCACGGGTGTAGTAACGGATAATGCCCACAATCGCGCTGTCTTCAACCGTAATTTCATTGGCTTTCAGGGCGTTGCGCTCAATCTGCTTGGTCAGCAGATGCTGCTTAGCGATGTTCAGTTTTTCATCTTCGGTGTAACCCGACAGACGAATCACTTCCATACGGTCCAGCAGCGGTGCCGGGATGTTCATTGAGTTCGATGTAGCAACGAACATCACATCAGAAAGGTCATAGTCGACTTCCAGATAGTGGTCGTTGAACGCAATGTTCTGCTCAGGATCAAGCACTTCCAGCAGCGCTGAAGCCGGATCGCCGCGCATGTCAGAGGACATTTTGTCGATTTCATCCAGCAGGAACAGTGGGTTTTTAACCCCGACTTTCGCCATTTTCTGGATTAATTTACCCGGCATAGAGCCGATGTAAGTACGACGGTGACCGCGGATTTCAGCTTCATCACGCACGCCACCCAGCGCCATACGCACATATTTGCGTCCGGTCGCTTTGGCGATCGACTGACCGAGAGAGGTTTTACCTACCCCTGGCGGTCCGACCAGGCACAAAATCGGCCCTTTGATTTTGCTGACGCGACTCTGAACCGCAAGATACTCAAGAATACGATCCTTCACGCGCTCCAGCCCGTAATGGTCGGTATCCAGCGTCTCCTGCGCTTTACGCAGATCTTTCTTCACTTTGCTGCGCGCGTTCCACGGAACCTGCACCATCCAGTCGATATAGCCGCGAACCACGGTCGCTTCAGCGGACATCGGGGACATCATCTTCAGCTTCTGCAGCTCAGCTTCCGCTTTCTCGCGCGCTTCTTCCGGCATTTTTGCCGCATCGATTTTGCGTTTTAACGCTTCGTACTCGTCGGGCGCGTCGTCCATCTCGCCCAGCTCTTTCTGAATCGCCTTCATCTGCTCATTCAGATAGTACTCGCGCTGGCTCTTCTCCATCTGCTTCTTAACACGGTTGCGAATGCGCTTCTCAACCTGCAGCAGATCGATTTCAGATTCCATCATCGCCATCAGATATTCCAGACGTTCGTTGACGTCGGACATCTCCAGCACAGACTGTTTGTCTGCCAGCTTCAGTGGCATATGTGCTGCGACGGTGTCGGCAAGGCGGGCCGCATCGTCAATGTTGTTCAGCGAGGTTAAAACCTCGGGTGGGATCTTTTTGTTGAGTTTGATGTAGCCTTCAAACTGATTGATCGCCGTGCGCACCAGCACTTCCTGCTCGCGCTCTTCAATCTCTGGCGAAACCAGATATTCAGCTTGTGCCACAAAATGGTCACCGTTATCGGCCAGCGTCGTAATGTGGGCGCGCTGTAAACCTTCGACCAGGACTTTGACGGTGCCATCCGGCAGTTTCAGCATTTGTAATACTGATGCAACGGTCCCTACTGAGAAGAGATCGTTAATGCCAGGTTCATCCGTTGAAGCCTCTTTCTGTGCGACCAGCATGATTTTTTTATCATGATCCATTGCGGCTTCAAGGCACCGAATTGATTTTTCCCGGCCAACAAACAACGGAATTACCATGTGCGGATAAACCACCACGTCGCGCAGCGGCAACACGGGGATTTCAATGCGTTCAGAACGCTCAGGATTCATAGAGCTCTCTCTTTGTTTAATGTCCGCCAGGTGATGGGAACCGCATCAGGCAGGTATGCAGTTAAACCCACAGGTATCTGAGTATATGGGGATGATTGTCCGACATTCAACGTCACAGAGGCGAGAAAAGCAAAAGGGGAAACATTTTCCCCTTTTTTATTACGACAAGATGGACGATCTGTTTAATTATTCGCCAGATGCCTGGGCTTCATGCTTACCGTAGATCAACATGGGCTCAGACTGACCTTCAATAACTGATTCATCAATCACTACTTTTTCCACGTCGTCCATGGAAGGCAGGTCATACATCGTTTCCAGTAACGCGCCTTCTACAATTGAACGCAGACCACGTGCACCGGTTTTACGTGACATCGCTTTCTTAGCAATGGCGGTTAACGCCTCGTCACGGAACTCCAGCTCAACGCCTTCCAGGTTAAACAGCGCCTGGTACTGTTTGGTCAGGGCGTTCTTAGGCTCACGCAGAATCTGAATCAGCGCTTCTTCGCTCAGCTCGCTCAGGGTCGCAACAACAGGCAGACGACCGATGAACTCAGGGATCAGACCAAATTTGATCAAATCTTCTGGTTCACACTGCGCAAGCAGTTCGCCTTCGCTGGCTTTCTGCGATTTCCCTTTCACGGTCGCGCCGAAGCCGATACCGGATCCGGTTTCAACACGCTGGGCGATCACTTTGTCCAGGCCGGCAAATGCGCCGCCGCAGATAAACAGAATTTTAGAGGTATCAACCTGCAAAAATTCCTGCTGCGGATGCTTACGTCCACCCTGCGGGGGAACGGCAGCCACGGTGCCTTCAATCAGTTTAAGCAGTGCCTGCTGTACGCCTTCGCCTGACACGTCACGGGTAATCGACGGGTTATCAGACTTACGTGAGATTTTGTCGATTTCATCGATGTAAACGATGCCGCGCTGTGCTTTCTGTACGTCGTAGTCGCATTTCTGCAGCAGTTTCTGGATGATGTTTTCAACATCTTCACCCACGTAACCGGCTTCAGTCAGCGTGGTGGCATCAGCCATGGTAAACGGCACATCCAGCAGGCGTGCCAGCGTTTCTGCCAGCAGCGTTTTACCACTACCGGTCGGGCCAATCAGCAGAATGTTGCTTTTGCCCAGCTCGATACCATTGCTGGTATCGCCGTTGCGCAGACGCTTGTAGTGGTTGTAAACCGCAACCGCCAGCACTTTCTTCGCTCTTTCCTGACCGATGACATAATCATCGAGGTGATGGCGAATTTCATGTGGGGTTGGCAACGCACTACGTTCACGATGCGGGGCAACTTCCTTAATCTCTTCGCGAATGATGTCGTTGCACAGGTCAACACACTCATCGCAGATATACACTGACGGCCCGGCAATCAGCTTTCGCACTTCATGCTGGCTTTTGCCGCAAAAAGAGCAGTACAGCAACTTTCCTGAACCGTCTTTGCGCTTATCTGTCATCAGTTAACCTCTTCTTGTTCTCAGGCCATACCCGCGTACGGCTCAGGCCGTGCGGAGACGGCCGAAATTCATTCAACCCATAATAGTACCGTTGTCCTGTTAACTATAGACCAGGGACAACGGTAAGTCGGGTCTTATTGGCGATGCGTCAGAATTGAATCGACTAATCCATACTCTACCGCTTCATTTGCAGAGAGGAAACGGTCACGCTCGGTGTCACGCTCAATTTCTTCCAGCGTTTTACCGGTGTGCTCAGCCATCAGCTCATTCATACGCTGCTTAACTTTAAGGATTTCGCGCGCATGGATCTCGATGTCTGACGCCTGACCCTGATAACCGCCCAGCGGCTGGTGGATCATCACACGTGAGTTTGGCAGACAGAAACGTTTGCCTTTGGTCCCCGCCGTCAGCAGGAAAGCGCCCATAGAACAGGCCTGACCCATACAGATAGTGCTGACATCCGGTTTGATAAATTTCATGGTGTCGTAGATCGACATACCGGCAGTGATGACACCGCCTGGCGAGTTAATGTAGAGATAGATATCTTTTTCCGGGTTTTCAGCTTCCAGAAACAGCATCTGCGCCACAATCAGATTAGCCATGTGGTCTTCGACCTGGCCAGTCAGAAAAATGACGCGCTCTTTAAGCAGACGGGAGTAGATGTCGTAAGAACGCTCACCACGCGAAGTTTGTTCAACCACCATTGGCACCAGCGCATTGTGCGGTGCTGTATATTCACGATCGCCACTGTATGACATTACCGTCTCCTGGATAAATTTCATTGGCAACATTCTGTACCGATTCTACGTAAGACGCGCGGGAAACTCCACGCCGCGCCTTTTTCCGACACCTTCAGGACGGTTAATCAGCCAGCCTCACTCTTATTTCTGCATACTCCCTGTATCTGGGGATGCTGCACGCATGTTTCAAGCATAACAATCTTTTCCCTGTTCGCTAACCCGGAAAAAGCGATGCGTGAATAATTCGCCTGTTTATTAAACAAATAGCGCCGAAGAGTGGCTATCCGGACGCAAAACACAAAAAAGCCCGCGACTTTTCAGTCACGGGCTTAGCACAGACGGTTAAATGCGTGATCAGGCCTGAGCGGTCTGATTCATCAGATCCTGGAAGTTGGTCTCTTTCTCGGTCACTTTAGCTTTCGCCAGGACCGCTTCAACCGCTTGCTCTTCCAGCGCAACGTTGCGCATATTGTTCATCAGCTCGTTATTCTTGCTGTAGAACTCGATCACTTCCTGCGGATCTTCATACGCAGAAGCCATCTCTTCAATCATGGTGCTTACGCGCGCTTCGTCAGCTTTCAGCTCGTGGGTACGAATCACTTCGCCCAGCAGCAGACCGACAACCACACGGCGTTTAGCCTGCTCTTCGAACAGTTCGCGTGGCAGTTCCAGCGCCTGCTGTTCGTTGCCACCGAAACGCTGTGCAGCCTGACGACGCAGAACGTCGATTTCGCTGTCAACCAGCGCAGCTGGCACGTCGATTTCGTTCGCTTCAACCAGACCGTCGATTGCCTGAGTTTTGATGCGATTACGGATAGCGCCTTTCAGCTCGCGATCCATGTTCTTACGCACTTCAGTACGCAGACCGGCAACTGAACCATCTTCAACGCCGAAACGTTTGATGAACTCTTCAGTCAGCTCTGGCAGTTCGCGCGTTTCAACTTTCTTCAGCACGATCTCGAACTTCGCATCTTTCCCTTTCAGGTTTTCTGCGTGGTAGTCGTCCGGGAATTTCACGTCGATAGTGAAAGTTTCGCCCGCTTTGTGACCCACAACGCCTTCTTCAAAGCCTGGGATCATGCGGCCCTGGCCCATGGCCAGAACGAAATCAGAGGCTTTGCCGCCTTCGAACTCTTCACCGTCCACAGAACCGTTGAAATCGATAGTGGCACGATCTTCCGGACCTGCTGCAGCGTCGCTTTCGATCCAGTTGGCCTGCTGCTTGCGCAGAGTGTCCAGCATGGTATCAACGTCAGCATCAGTTACTTCAACGACAGGTTTTTCGACTTCGATGTTTTCCAGGCCTTTCAGCTCAACTTCCGGATAGACTTCGAATTCAACCGCGTAGGTGAAATCCTGACCTTCTTTGTATTCGCCTGGCACGTAGTTCGGTGCGCCAGCCGGATTAATTTTTTCTTTGATGATGGCGTCAACAAAGTTGCGCGTCATCAGCTCGCCCAGCACGTCCTGACGGACAGAAGCGCCGTAACGCTGTGCCACGATGTTCATCGGCACTTTGCCTTTACGGAAACCATCGATGCGAACTTTCCTGGCAACGTCAACCAGTTCTTTTTTTACAGCGCTTTCGATGCTGTCAGCAGCGACAGTAATCGTAATGCGACGGCCCAGGCCCTGAGTGGTTTCTACAGAAACTTGCATCTTGTTACCTCAAAAAATCACGTGCTCGGTCAACTTCAGACACCACACATAGTGAAATGCGCCGTATCCAACAACCGGGACGGCTTCCGTGAAGAGAACCTGATCCCTGTTACCAGAAGCGTCCCGAAGACATTCCGGAAAAATAGACGCAGCATTATAGCGGCATCGCTGGAATGAGTCGAGGATGCTAACTCACCACTTTTCAGCAGGTTTGCTGCTTTTTTGAGCCAGGGATCGCGTTTTTCGCTAAATAACAGAAAAAACGGCCCGCAGGCCGTTTCAGAGAAGGGAGATCAGGCGAGTGTTCCGGCACCACGACAGTTAGGCGAAGCCAGTACGGTATCCTGCAACCCTTCCCACTCTTTCAGGGTGTAAGTATGCAGGGCTAAGGCGTGTACGCTGCCCGCTAACTCAGCGGCCAGTTCGCCATAAATCAGGCGATGACGCGCCAGAAAACGCTGGCCTGCAAAGCAGTCGCTCACGATGACCACTTTGAAGTGACTTTCCGATCCGGCAGGAACATTGTGCCGGTAACTTTCGTCGTGCACTTCCAGATGAGCTGGCTGAAACGCCACACGCAGCTTTTCTTCTATTTGTTCGCGGATCATGGCTATTACTCCTCAATGGCGAGCGCAGTGCCCCATCTCATTCAATCTTAGTCGCTTTTAGTGCGCTTACCCGCAAGCGCACGCTAAATATTGCATTTTATGTCAGGCCGCTTCCGGCACGCATAATAACGCAGCTGAAACGAACAGCAAACCGACCTGTCAGAGAAGAGGCTTAAAACGGTTTCAGACACAATTTCCCCGGCAACAGGGCTTTTTTCACTGCCGGGCAATGCTATGATGACCGCAGTTTTTGCAAACCAACCCCCTGACACCAACGAGAAAAAGTATGTTGAAAAAACTGTTATTCCCACTGTTGGCTGCGTTCATTTTAGCCGGCTGTGCAACCAGCAATAATACCCTGACTATCCAGCCTAAAATTCAGTTACCGCAGCAGGACCCAGGCCTGATGGGCGTGACTGTCAGCATCAACGGTGCCGACCAGCGTAAAGATCAGGCGCTGGCAAAAGTAAACCGTGATGGTCAGTTAGTGACCTTAACGTCATCGCGTGACCTGCGCTTCCTGCTGCAGGAAGTGCTGGAGAAGCAGATGACAGCACGCGGCTATATGATTGGTCCTAATGGCGCGGTCGATCTGCAGATTGTGGTGAACAACCTCTATGCCGACGTCACTCAGGGCAATGTGCGCTACAGCATCACCACCAAAGCGGACATCTCTATTATCGCAACAGCGAAAAACGGCAACAAACAGGTTAAAAACTACCGCCAGACTTACAGCGTAGAAGGCGCGTTCAACGCCAATAACCAGAAGATTACCAACGCGGTGAACGCAACTATGAGCGATGTGATCGCGGATATGGCTCAGGACACCAGCGTCAACGACTTCATCAAGCAGAACGCCCGTTAATTCAGTCTCTCCTCTGCCCTGCCTTGCGCAGGGCTTTTTGTTATCTGCAGGATCCGCATGAACCACTATCTTCGCCTCTTCAGCCAGAAAAACGCCGCCGTATTGCTGCTTCTTGGTTTTGCTTCCGGACTGCCGCTGGCCCTGACATCGGGCACGTTGCAGGCGTGGATGACGGTGGAAAATGTCGACCTGAAAACCATCGGCTTCTTTTCGCTGGTCGGCCAGGCCTATGTCTTTAAGTTTCTCTGGTCACCGATGATGGACCGCTATACGCCGCCGTTTCTGGGCCGGCGTCGCGGCTGGTTACTGGTCAGTCAGCTGGCGCTGGTTGGCGGGATAATCGCGATGGGATTTCTGCAACCGGGACGCGATCTTACCCTGATGGCCGCGCTGGCCGTGCTGATTGCCTTCTGCTCCGCCTCACAGGACATCGTTTTTGACGCATGGAAAACGGACATCCTGCCGCCTGAAGAGCGTGGCAGCGGCGCGGCGATTACCGTGCTGGGGTATCGACTGGCAATGCTGATTTCCGGCGGGCTGGCGTTGTGGCTGGCTGACCGCTACCTCGGCTGGCAGGCAACCTACTGGCTGATGGCGCTGATGATGGTGCCGGGCATTATCGCCACGCTGGTGGCGAGCGAGCCAGATACCCGTATCTCCACACCCCATTCACTGCGTCAGGCGGTGGTCGATCCACTAAAAGATTTCTTTCAGCGCAACAACGCCTGGCTGCTGATTACCCTGATTATTCTTTACAAGCTGGGCGATGCGTTTGCCGCCTCGTTGACCACCACTTTTTTGATTCGCGGCGTGGGCTTCAACGCCGGTGACGTCGGTCTGGTCAACAAGACGCTGGGTCTGCTGGCGACCATTATCGGCGCGCTCTATGGCGGCGTACTGATGCAGCGTCTGAGCCTGTTCCGGGCGCTAATGATTTTCGGTCTGCTGCAGGCTGTCTCGAACTTTGGTTACTGGCTGCTGGCGGTGACCGATAAACAGTTGTGGAGCATGGCCAGCGCGGTCTTTGTTGAAAATCTCTGTGGCGGCATGGGCACCGCGGCCTTTGTGGCGCTGTTAATGACGCTGTGCAATAAGTCGTTCTCCGCTACCCAGTTCGCACTGTTGTCGGCGCTCTCAGCGGTGGGTCGGGTCTATGTTGGCCCGGCGGCGGGGTGGCTGGTGGAACTCTGGGGCTGGCCGACCTTTTATGCTTTCACGGTGATGGCGGGTCTGCCGGGCCTGGTGCTGCTGGCTTTTTGCCGACAAACATTGAATCAGGTCGAGCAAAGTGGCAATTTTCTGACACGTAGCTACTATCCTCATGGCTATCGCTGGACTAATCGTCTGTTTGCAGCCGGATGCGGCGTGCTGGCACTCTGGCTGGTGGCTCTGGCACTGAATGCGTTGGGCGTGACGGCGCTGACACCGCTGCTTACCCGCCTGTTTGAGCTGGGTATGACACTCTCCCTGCTGGCGGTGCTTTCGGGAGTGTTGCTGGACTATCGGGCGCTGAAGAGAACCCCTGCGTTGCCTGCATCAGATGCTTAAGTGAAATCGATAGGTTTACGGGCTGCGGCTTATTTTATGACACGCCGATAAGTCGCCGCCATTTATCATCGCGTGTTATTTTTTAAAAATAACAATATGACCTGAGGAGGCGTAGCGGAAATACTAAAAACCGGTGAGCAATTACTTTAGTTAAATTTCATCGCGCAAATGATGCAGACTTGTTAAATATTTGGGAGTTAAAAGTAAGGGTTATTCCTTTCCCTGATTTTTTTACGGTTACTTCCATTGGTTTTTGTTATATTGATGCCAACTGCTTGTCTGCGTTAATTATTTGTCACCTGGCGCAACATCTGTGACACCCTTAGCAAAAGGTGTCAACACGTATCTGACACATCCTTAAGCTGGTTTACACTGCATAAACCTTCCCGTAAAATGCGCGCACACTTAAACGACAATAGAGCCCTTTGTCATTGAGGTCGTTAAATGAGACTCAGTAAATACAATAAAAGTTTGGGGATTTTGTCATTAATTGCAGGCACTTTATTAATGAGTGGCTGCGATAGTGCATTGTTAAATCCCAAAGGACAGATTGCACTGGAGCAACGTTCGCTGATACTGACTGCCTTTGGCCTGATGTTGATCGTCGTCATCCCCGCAGTCCTGATGGCCGTGGTGTTTGCCTGGAAATATCGGGCGTCCAACACGAATGCGAAGTACAGCCCTAACTGGTCACACTCTAACAAAGTGGAAGCCGTGGTCTGGACCATTCCGATCCTGATCATTCTCTTCCTCAGCGTGCTGACCTGGAAATCAACCCACGCACTGGAGCCCAGCAAACCGCTGCAATCTGATGTGAAACCGGTTGAGATCGATGTGGTTGCACTGGACTGGAAATGGTTGTTCATTTACCCGGAACAGGGTATTGCGACCGTGAACCAGATTGCCTTCCCGGCAAATACTCCGGTGAACTTCAAAATCACGTCTAACTCCGTCATGAACTCTTTCTTCATCCCAACGCTCGGCAGCCAGATTTATGCGATGGCTGGTATGCAGACCAAGCTGCATCTGATTGCAAATGAGCCGGGAATTTTCGACGGTATCTCTGCGAACTTCAGTGGTCGTGGTTTCTCTGGCATGAAGTTTAAAGCCATTGCAACCAAAGACGATGCGGAATTCCAGCAGTGGGTGGCTAAAGTTAAAGCAGCCCCTAACACGCTGAACACTATGGATGATTTCGAGAAAGTGGCTGTGCCAAGCGAAAATCACCCGGTGGAATATTTCTCTTCAGCTGATCCGAAACTGTTCATGCAAGTCATCGACAAGTTCAAGATGAGCCACGGGAAAATGGACATGCCAAAACATGAAGGTATGGACATGAGTCACGCCGCTTCCGCGGGAGCCGAGGAATAATACGATGTTCGGAAAATTAACACTTGATGCAGTGCCGTACCATGAGCCGATTATCATGGTTACGGTTGCCGCTATCCTGATAGGTGGTGCAGCGCTGGTTGCTGCGCTCACCTATTTTGGTAAGTGGAAATATCTGTGGTCTGAATGGCTGACGTCAGTCGACCACAAACGCCTGGGTATCATGTACATCATCATGGCGTTCGTCATGCTGATTCGTGGTTTCGCTGATGCCATTATGATGCGTACCCAGCAGGTTATGGCTTCGGCCGGTGAAGCGGGCATTCTGCCACCGCACCACTACGACCAGATCTTTACCGCGCATGGCGTGATTATGATCTTCTTCGTGGCGATGCCGTTCGTGGTTGGCCTGATGAACATCGCGGTTCCGTTGCAGATTGGTGCACGTGACGTTGCGTTCCCGTTCCTGAACAACCTGAGCTTCTGGTTTACTGCGGTCGGTGTGATCCTGGTTAACCTGTCTCTGGGTGTGGGCGAGTTCGCACAGACCGGCTGGCTGGCTTATCCGCCGCTCTCCGGCGCGGAGTACAGTCCCGGGGTCGGGGTCGATTACTGGATCTGGAGCCTTCAGCTTTCAGGTATTGGTACGACCTTAACCGGTATTAACTTCTTCGTGACCATCCTGAAGATGCGTGCACCGGGCATGAGCCTGTTCAAAATGCCGGTATTTACCTGGACCGCGCTGTGCACCAACGTCCTGATCATCGCTGCGTTCCCGGTTCTGACCGTGACCCTGGCGCTGTTGACCCTTGATCGTTATCTCGGCTTCCATTTCTTCACCAATGAAATGGGCGGGAACATGATGATGTACGTCAACCTGATCTGGGTCTGGGGCCATCCGGAAGTGTATATCCTGGTACTGCCGGTGTTTGGTGTGTTCGCAGAAATTACCGCGACCTTCTCCAAAAAACGTCTGTTTGGTTATACCTCACTGGTGTGGGCGACCATCGCCATTACCGTGCTGTCGTTTATCGTCTGGTTGCACCACTTCTTCACCATGGGTGCAGGTGCCAACGTTAACGCCTTCTTCGGTATCATGACGATGATCATCGCGATTCCGACCGGGGTTAAAATCTTTAACTGGCTGTTCACCATGTATCAGGGCCGCATTCAGATGCACTCTGCCATGCTGTGGACCGTTGGCTTCCTGGTAACCTTCTCTGTAGGGGGTATGACCGGCGTACTGCTGGCCGTTCCGGGTGCTGACTTTATTCTGCACAACAGCCTGTTCCTGATTGCACACTTCCATAACGTTATCATCGGTGGTGTGGTGTTCGGTTGTATGGCGGGCGTGACCTACTGGTTCCCGAAAGCATTTGGCTTCACCCTGAACGAAACCTGGGGCAAGCGCGCATTCTGGTTCTGGATCATTGGCTTCTTCGTTGCCTTTATGCCGCTGTACGCACTGGGCTTCATGGGTATGACACGTCGTCTGAGCCAGGATATCGATCCACAGTTCCACACCTTACTGGTGGTAGCTGCGGGCGGTGCCGGTCTGATTGCGCTGGGTATTCTGTGTCAGCTGACCATGTTCTACGTCTCGGTACGTGACCGCGATCAGAACCGTGATGTGACGGGTGACCCATGGGGCGGTCGTACGCTGGAGTGGGCAACCTCTTCACCACCACCGTTCTATAACTTTGCTGTCATCCCGCATGTGCATGAGCGTGACGCTTTCTGGGAAATGAAAGAGAAAGGCGAAGCGTACAAACAGCCGGAATCTTATGAAGAGATTCATATGCCGAAAAACAGCGGTGCCGCAATTATCATCTGCGCATTTGCAACGGTAATGGGTTTCGCGCTGATCTGGCATATCTGGTGGCTGGCGGGTGTTTCATTCCTCGGCATGATCGTTTCCTGGATCGTGAAGAGCTTCGACGAAGACGTGGATTACTACGTTCCGGTTGCCGAAGTTCAGAAGATTGAGAACCAGCACTTTGACGAAATCAGCAAAGCAGGTCTGAAATAATGTCAACTGAAACTCTGATTAAACATCACCACGACGCCCATGCGGAGCATGGGCATCACGATGCAGGAGCCAATAAAGTCTTTGGCTTCTGGATCTACCTGATGAGTGACTGCATTATCTTCGCAACCCTGTTTGCGACCTATGCTGTCATGGTCAACAACACTGCCGGTGGCCCGGCAGGTAAAGATATCTTTGAGCTGCCGTTTGTTCTGGTAGAAACCGCCCTGCTGCTGTTGAGTTCGATCACTTACGGCATGGCTGTTATCTCCATGAACAAGGAGCAAAAAGGTGCCGTTATCGGCTGGCTGGCGCTGACCTTCCTGTTCGGTCTGGGCTTCATCGGGATGGAAATCTATGAATTCCATCATCTGATTGCTGAAGGCTTTGGTCCGGATCGCAGTGGCTTCCTGTCTGGCTTCTTTACGCTGGTCGGTACCCACGGTCTGCACGTGACCTCAGGTCTGATCTGGATGCTGGTTCTGATGTTCCAGATTTCCAAACGTGGCCTGAACGCGACTAACCGCACCCGTATCATGTGTCTGAGCCTGTTCTGGCACTTCCTGGACGTGGTCTGGATTTGCGTCTTCACCGTTGTTTACCTGATGGGAGCCATGTAATGAGTCATTCTGTTAACGAACATGGCGCTTCACACGGTAGCGTGAAGTCCTACATGATCGGCTTCATCCTCTCTATCATCCTGACGGCGATCCCGTTCTGGATGGTAATGGATGGCAGTGCATCTCACGGTACTATCCTTGGTGTTGTTCTGGTATGTGCGGTGATTCAGGTGCTGGTTCACCTGGTCTACTTCCTGCACTTAGACAGCAAATCTGAGGGTGGCTGGAACATGGTAGCCATTGTCTTCTCGGCCATCATCATCCTGATTGTCGTAGTAGGCTCACTGTGGATCATGTGGAACCTCAACTACAACATGATGCCTCACTAAAGAGTCACGCGTAATGTTTAAGCAATACCTGCAAGTTACAAAACCAGGAATTATTTTCGGGAATTTAATTTCTGTGATCGGCGGATTTCTGTTGGCTTCCAAAGGCAACACGGATTACGCCCTGTTTCTCATCACCCTGGTGGGCGTGTCACTGGTGGTTGCATCGGGTTGTGTGTTTAACAACGTGATCGACCGCGACATTGACATCAAGATGGAGAGAACCAGGAATCGGGTGCTGGTAAAAGGCCTCATCTCCGCGAAAGTAAGCCTGGTTTATGCCACTGTGCTGGGTATTGCTGGCTTTGCGTTGCTCTACTTCGGTGCTAATCCGCTGGCCATGTGGCTGGCGGTGATGGGCTTCGTGGTGTACGTGGGCATCTACAGTCTCTACATGAAGCGTAATTCCGTTTACGGTACGCTGATTGGCAGTCTGTCGGGTGCTGCGCCGCCGGTTATCGGCTACTGCGCGGTCTCTAACCAGTTTGATGCTGGCGCATTAATCCTGCTGGCGATCTTTAGCCTGTGGCAGATGCCGCATTCGTACGCGATTGCCATCTTCCGCTTTAAAGATTACCAGGCAGCGAACATCCCGGTTCTGCCGGTGGTGAAAGGCATTTCCGTGGCTAAAAATCATATTACGCTCTATATCCTAGCGTTTATGATTGCCACGCTGATGCTGACGCTGGGAGGCTACGCGGGCTACAAATATCTGGTGGTGGCTGCTGCGGTTAGCGTCTGGTGGCTGGGCATGGCGTTATCGGGTTATAAAACCGCTGATGACCGTGTCTGGGCGCGTAAACTGTTTGTCTTCTCTATCGTGACCATCACCGCACTGAGCGTGATGATGTCGGTGGATTCGATGGCTCCGGCCTCGAAGGACCTGCTGACTTACGTCTGGTAACCGGCACCGATACAGCATGAAAAGGGCGCGATTTTCGCGCCCTTTCTTTTTGTTACCACTGCTTAAAAACTATTGTTTTACCCGCCCTGCCCCGCCCCCTAGAATAAATGCAGCACATTAACAGAGGTTGGAATGAACGATAATAAAATGACTCCGGTGGAGCTGCGCGCCACATGGGGCCTCGGTACGGTCTTTTCCCTGCGCATGCTGGGAATGTTTATGGTCCTGCCGGTACTGACCACTTATGGCATGGCATTACAGGGCGCGAGTGAAACCTTAATTGGCCTGGCAATCGGCATTTATGGCCTTGCCCAGGCGATATTTCAGATTCCTTTTGGTCTGCTCTCCGATCGCATCGGGCGTAAGCCGCTGATCGTTGGCGGACTGTTGCTGTTTGTCCTGGGCAGTATTATTGCTGCCTGCACCGACTCCATCTGGGGCATTATTCTGGGCCGTGCACTTCAGGGCTCAGGCGCGATTGCCGCTGCCGTGATGGCGCTGTTATCCGATTTAACCCGTGAGCAGAACCGCACCAAAGCGATGGCGTTTATCGGCATCAGTTTTGGCGTTACCTTCGCGATCGCCATGGTGGTCGGCCCGATTGTTACTCACGCACTGGGCCTGCATGCGCTGTTCTGGATGATTGCGATTCTGGCGTCGCTGGGTATCGTGATCACTCTGCTGGTGGTGCCATCGGCCTCCCATCATGTTCTGAACCGTGAATCAGGCATGGTTAAAGGCAGCTTCCGCAAAGTGCTGGCTAACCCACGTCTGGTGAAGCTCAATATCGGTATTTTCTGCCTGCACGTCCTGCTGATGTCGAGTTTTGTCGCGTTACCGGGGCAGTTTGAACAGGCAGGCTTCCCGGCTCCCGAACACTGGAAAGTCTATCTCTCCACCATGCTGATCGCTTTTGCCGGCGTAGTCCCCTTCATCATTTATGCCGAAGTGAAGCGCCGCATGAAGCGTGTCTTTGTCGGCTGCGTCGGGATGATTGTCATTGCCGAGATCGTATTGTGGGGCGCGGAAGGACATTTCTGGACGCTGGTAGTGGGTGTTCAGCTCTTCTTCTTCGCCTTTAACCTGATGGAAGCGATTCTGCCTTCGCTGATCAGTAAAGAGTCGCCTGCAGGCTACAAAGGCACGGCGATGGGGATCTACTCCACCAGCCAGTTCCTGGGCGTGGCCGTTGGCGGCAGCATGGGTGGCTGGGTATTTGGTCATTTCGATGCGCAGACCGTATTCCTGGTTGGCGCGATGGTGGCCGCAGCCTGGCTGTTTGTCAGCATGACAATGCAGGAGCCGCCTTATGTCAGCAGCCTGCGCATCGTGCTGAGTGATGCCGCACTGGCCGTGCCGAATCTGGAGCAGCGCCTGAAAGCGCAGCCGGGCGTTAACTCTGTGTTTATCGTGCCCGAAGAGAAAAGCGCCTACATCAAAATTGATAGCAAGGTTACCAGCCGCCCTGAGCTGGAAGCTCTGCTGGGTAGTTGCTGATAAAAAACCGGTTTGGCATGTTAGCTGTGAGATCGATCTGACTTAGGAAGCAGGCCCAGAGAGCCAGCTTGATAGGGTGAGCAACATCAGTCCATTTCGCTGTGAGATCGAGCTGGCTCAGGGAACACGGTCAGATCGGAAAGTCGCAAAAGCCGCCATCCATGGCACGCTCGGCCCGCGCCGTCCTGGCGCGGGACGCTTTCCTCCTCTGACCGTGCCCCCTGCGCCCCTGAGCTTTTGAGTTGCTGCTAAGTTCCCCCAGGATTTGAATCTGTTAATAGACTCAAATCCAACTCAATCCTGGTTTCAGACAGCTTATAAACTCAAAGCAAGGGGGCCAGCATAGGCTCAACCGCGCCAAACCCGGCACAAGCCTTCTTACAGACAACTCATAAATCCAAGGCGATGGGAGCCTGTGCCTGTAGCAAAGCATCGCGGGCCAGGGACAAAAATGCCGGGAGCGTTTTTGAACAACGCAACGCGTTGGCCCGGCTACGGGCGCACCTCAGGGATGAGGTGCGTAATCGCCCGCGCTGAGCCGCCATGGATGGCGCTTTTGCGTCTTTGCTAAAGGCACAGGCTCCCTGAGCAAGCGCGCGATCGCACAGACGCCCTACAGCTCCCAACTCTCTCCAGAATTTCGACTTGTTTAAAGCGACAGAAGCCCACCCAAACTCAACAACAAAAAACCCGGCCTTAGCCGGGTTTTTATCACTGCATTCATGCTGAAATTCAGCCTGCCCCCGCTTAATCGCGGAAGTTTTTAAACTGGAATGGCTGCCCCAGATTACTGCCGCGCACGATTGCCATCGCACCCTGCAAATCATCACGCGCTTTGCCGGTTACACGCAATGCTTCACCCTGAATCTGGGTCTGCACTTTCAGCTTGCTGTCTTTGATCAGCTTCACCAGCTTCTTCGCCACGTCGCTTTCAATGCCTTTTTTCAGTTTGGCATCGACCGCCCAGCTTTTGCCGCTGTGCTCAATCTCTTCCGGCACCTCTAAAGCACCGCCTTCAATCCCGCGCTTCAGTAACTTCTCACGCAAAATATCAACCAGCTGCTTAACCTGAAAATCGGACTCGCTGGTGATTTTGATGGTTTCATTCTTTTCGTTGAGCTCAAACTCGGCGCTCACGTTGCGGAAATCGAAGCGGGTAGACACTTCACGGTTGGCATTTTCCACCGCATTGCGAATTTCCTGCAGATCGACTTCTGAAACGATATCGAAAGATGGCATCTCTTCTTCTCCTGACGCTAAAGTGACATGCATAATACGCGTCTTAAGGTGCTAAATAAAATCAGGCTGCACACAACGCTATAATGACAGTGTGACAGTAAATAATAGATGGATAGCCCGCCAGCGGGAGGCAGCATGAAAATTACCGTGTTAGGTTGCGGCGCTCTGGGTCAGATCTGGATGACAACCCTTGCCCGCCAGGGACATGAGGTGCAGGGATGGTTGCGGGTGCCGCAGCCCTACTGTTCAGCCAATGTGATTGATCCACAGGGTAACATTTCGAACCGCACGTTTATCGCCAACGATCCGCTGTTTCTGGCAGAAAGCCAGCTGCTGCTGGTTACGCTCAAAGCCCCGCAGGTCTCGCCCGCGGTGAAAAACCTGGAAAGCGTGCTGCCAGAAAACTGCCCGGTGCTGCTGCTGCACAACGGCATGGGGACGCTGGAAGAGCTGAAAGGGCTGACTCAGCCGCTGCTGCGCGGCGTCACCACCCATGCGGCGATGCGCGACGACACCGTTATTAAACACATCGCCAGTGGCATTACCCACATCGGCCCCGGTAACCGCAAAAGCGCCGCTTACAGCGATCTCGCCGATATCCTGCATCATGCCCTGCCTGATGTCGCCTGGCATGACAACATCCGGGCGGCCTGCTGGCGCAAGCTGGCAGTGAACTGCATCATCAATCCGCTTAGCGTGGAGTATGAGTGCCAGAACGGTGCCCTGCGCGCTTATCCGGAGCAGATCGCGCAACTGTGCGAAGAGATCAGCTGGGTCATGGAGCGCGAAGGTCAGAACGTTGCCAGCGAAAGCCTGCAGGACATCATCTTCGACGTGATTGAAAGCACCGCGGCCAACACCTCTTCGATGCTGCAGGACATACGCGCCCAGCGTCTTACCGAAATCGACTATATCAGCGGTTTTCTGCTGCGCCGCGCCCGGACGCACGGCCTGGTGCTGACGGAGAATACCCGTCTGTATGACATTGTAAAACGCAAGGAGTCCCATTATGACCGCGAACGCATCAGTGCTGGTTTGCCTGGCACATGGCAGTGAAGAAACCGAAGCCGTCACCACCATCGACCTGCTGGTACGGGCCGGGCTGAACGTCGTCACCGCCAGCGTCGAAAGCGACGGCAACCGGGAGATCGTCTGCTCACGCGGTGTTCGTCTGCTGGCTGACGTGACGCTGGTTGAAGTCGCCGACAATGATTTCGCCGCCATCGTCCTGCCCGGCGGCCTGAAAGGCGCCGAAACCTTCCGTGACAGTCCGCTGTTAGTCGAAACGGTACGCCAGTTTCACCTCAATGAAAGGATCGTCGCCGCTATCTGCGCAGCAGCAGGCACGGTACTCATCCCCCACGATCTCTTCCCGGTCGGTAACATGACTGGCTTTCCCGGCTTAAAAGAGACCATTCCGTCAGACAAGTGGATGGAGCGGCGTGTGGTCTGGGATCCGCGCGTCAATCTGCTGACCAGCCAGGGGCCTGGCACGGCAATGGATTTTGCGCTGAAGCTGATCGATCTGCTGGTGGGAAAAGAGATGGCGCGCGAAGTGGCCGCACAGCTGGTGCTTGCTCCCGGCATTTATGACTATCAGGCGTAAACACGCTGAGTTGAACAATCTGTTTTAAGACAATGCAGCCAGTCAGACCTGAACAGGCGCTGACTGGCTCTGAGGCGTCACTACGGGCGGTAGACTTTCACGTTTTTAAAGCCCTGCTCATGCAGATAGAGTGCCTGCAGACGGCTCATCACACCACGATCGCAGTAGAGCAACCAGGTCCGGTTCTGATCGAGATCGCCAAACTGCGTACTGAGTTTGTAGAACGGCAGCGATTTCACTTCCGTAGCTTTCAGTGCCAGAGGCTTCTCTTCCTGCTCATCAATAGAGCGGATATCCAGCACCACGTCGTTCTCACTCAGCATGGCGACGGTCTCAACTTCAACCACCTCCTCTTCTGTCTGCTCAGCGATGGTACGGATATCGACGTTGGTCGCCTCTTCAATGACCCGATCCAGAATCGTGAAGTCGAAATTCTGCTCTTCAGCCTCGATCTTCTCTTTCACCGCTTTCACGGTCGGGCTTTTTGAGATCACACCGCAATATTCCGGCATGGTGCTGGCGAAATCTTCGGTGCCAATCTCACGGGCAATCCTGATGATGTGCTCTTTGTCATGAGAAATCAGCGGACGCAGAATCAGCGTATCAGAGGCGTTATCAATCAGGCGCAGGTTGGTCAGCGTCTGGCTCGACACCTGACCCACCGCTTCACCGGTAACCAGTGCCTGCACGCCGTAGCGCTCAGCAATCGTCGAAGCGGCACGCACCATCATGCGCTTCAGCACCACGCCCATCTGACCGTCATCCACTTTTTCGAGGATCTCACCCACTACCGGCTCAAAATTGATCGCCACGAACCGCACGCGGTGTGAACGACCAAAACGATTCCACAGATAGTGCGCAACCTGACGGACGCCAATCTCATGGGCGGCACCGCCAAGATTAAAGAAGCAGTAATGTACGCGACTGCCGCGACGCAGCAGCATATAGCTGGAGACGCCGGAGTCAAAGCCACCGGAAATCAGCGACAGCACATCTTCCTGCGTGCCGATCGGGAAACCGCCCAGACCTTCGTAGCGCGCAGTCACCAGCGTCAGACGATTCTCTTCAACTTCAAGATTCACCGTCACGTCCGGGTTTTTAAGCTGTACGCGGGCGCTTTCAATATGCTGATTCAGACCGCCGCCAACATAGCGCTCCACATCCTGTGAACTGAAGCTATGCTTACCACGACGTTTAACACGTACGCAGAAGCTCTTCCCTTCAAGGCTGTCGCGATACTGCACTAAAGTCTGTTCAAAGATGTGATGAATATCGGTGTACTCACGATCTTCAACCGCTAAAACGTGATGAATCCCCGGAATGCGCGTCAGCTCATCGGGAATAACGTCCCGCAGCACCGGATTTTTCGAACGCACTTCAATGTGATCCCAGTGACGCACAACGGCGATTTCGTCGCTAACGGTTTTCAGGACGTTGCGGATATTGCTGGCAAGAATCTTGATAAAGCGCAAACGCACCGACGGACTCTTGATGGTGATTTCAGGAAATAACTTGATGATAAACTTCATGGCGGCGACACAGCTTCGTTGGGCAAATAAGTGCTAAAACAGGCAGCACTTAGCTGGTAAAATCACAAAATTGCGGGCTGCAAGGCGCAACCGCATCCGAGGCGCGGGAGTATATCACCTTTGTCAGGTGACTGCTTCTTCATCAGCCGCCGCATTGATTATTTTGCTAATCATAGGGTCTCAGCTACCATGACCGATTGCGAGATAATGTCCCAACCGTGAGTCGACACGAAATATGCCGAAAAAAGCCGAACAGCCAGCCAGCTTTGAAACGTCATTGCAGCAGCTGGAGCAGATTGTCAGCCGTCTGGAAAGTGGTGAACTGCCGCTGGAAGAAGCCCTGAACGAATTTGAGCGCGGCGTGCAGCTGGCGCGGACTGGCCAGCAGACGCTGCAGCAGGCTGAACAGCGGGTCCGTATTCTGCTGAACGATGATAAAGATGCCGACCTCACTGCTTTCACGCCGGAAAACAGCTAATGGATTTCGCCCGATTACTCGACGCGTATCAGCAGCAGGTTAATGCCGCGCTGACGCGTTTTATAGAGCCACTTCCTTTTCAGAGTTCTCCTCTGGTGAATGCCATGCATTATGGGGCATTATTAGGCGGTAAACGCCTGCGTCCTTTTCTGGTCTACGCTACCGGCGAAATGCTCCACGCCGACCCGGCGAGTCTGGATGCCCCCGCCGCCGCGGTTGAATGCATTCATGCGTACTCTCTGATTCATGACGATCTCCCCGCAATGGACGATGATGCACTGCGTCGCGGGCAGCCAACCTGTCACATTAAATATGGCGAAGATACCGCGATTCTGGCGGGCGACGCCCTGCAGACGCTGGCCTTTTCAATTCTGGCCGACCAGGCGATGCCCGGTGTCAGCGCTGAATATCGTCTGATGATGCTCTCTGAACTGGCGAAAGCCAGCGGCGTGGCCGGCATGTGTGGCGGACAGGCGCTTGATTTAGCGGCGGAAGGTAAATCTGTGGATCTGGACCAGCTGGAGCAGATCCATCGTCATAAAACCGGCGCGCTGATCCGTTCAGCGGTACGATTAGGCGCCTTAACTGCGGGCGATGCTGGCCGTGAAGCCCTGCCGCTGCTCGACCGCTATGCAGAGGCCATTGGTCTCGCGTTTCAGGTGCAGGACGACATTCTGGATGTGATCGGTGACACAGCGGTGACAGGAAAACGCCAGGGTGCCGATCAGCACCTGGGAAAAAGCACCTATCCTTCACTGTTAGGCCTTGAAAATGCCCAAGCTAAAGCGCGGGATTTGTATCAGGAAGCCCTTGATACGTTAGAAATGCTCGCTGCGCACTCTTATAACACTACAGCACTGCAGGCGCTGGCGAGCTTCATAATTGAACGCGACAAATAACTTCCATAATGAGTCTCTGATGAGTTTTGATATTGCTAAATACCCGACACTGGCGCTGGCAAACACGGTTCAGGAGCTGCGCGCCCTGCCGAAAGAGAAGCTGCCTGCGCTCTGTGATGAACTGCGTCAGTATCTGTTAGACAGTGTAAGCCGCTCCAGCGGCCATTTTGCGTCGGGTCTGGGCGTGGTCGAACTGACGGTCGCGCTGCATTATGTCTATAACACCCCCTTCGACCATCTGGTATGGGATGTGGGTCATCAGGCTTATCCCCATAAAATTCTGACCGGTCGCCGCGATCGCATCGGTACGATTCGTCAGAAAAATGGCGTACACCCGTTTCCATGGCGCGGCGAAAGTGAATATGACGTATTGAGCGTCGGACACTCGTCAACCTCCATCAGTGCCGGTCTCGGCATGGCCGCGGCGGCAGAACGTGAAGGTCAGGGTCGTCGCACCGCCTGTATTATTGGCGATGGAGCAATTACCGCTGGCATGGCGTTTGAGGCGATGAACCACGCCGGTGATATTAAGCCGGACATGCTGGTGATCCTCAACGACAACGAGATGTCGATCTCCGAAAACGTCGGGGCGCTGAATAACCGTCTGGCGCAGATCCTGTCGGGTAAAACCTATGCGCGACTGCGCGAAGGCAGCAAGCGTGTGCTGACCAGCCTGCCACCGATTAAAGAGCTGGTAAGACGCACCGAAGAGCATCTCAAAGGCATGGTCGTGCCGGGTACGCTGTTTGAAGAGCTGGGCTTTAATTATATCGGCCCGGTAGATGGTCACGATGTGCTGACGCTGGTCAATACACTGAGCAACATGCGCAGCCTTAAAGGGCCGCAGTTCCTGCATATCATGACGAAGAAAGGTAAAGGCTACGCCCCGGCAGAGGAAGATCCGATTGCCTGGCACGCCGTGCCTAAATTTGATCCTGCGATTGGCGAACTGCCAAAAAGTGCGGAAGGTCTGCCAAGCTACTCTAAAATCTTCGGCAACTGGCTGTGCGAAATGGCCGCCGACGATCCGAAACTGATGGCGATTACGCCAGCAATGCGCGAAGGCTCTGGCATGGTGGCCTTCTCACGCGAATTCCCGAAACAATATTTCGATGTGGCGATTGCCGAGCAGCACGCCGTGACCTTCGCTGCCGGTATGGCGATTGGCGGCTATAAACCGATTGTTGCTATCTACTCCACCTTCCTGCAGCGCGCCTACGATCAGCTGATCCATGACGTCGCCATCCAGAAACTGCCGGTCCTGTTTGCTATCGATCGCGGTGGTATTGTTGGCGCGGATGGTCAGACTCACCAGGGCGCGTTTGATCTCGCCTATCTGCGCTGCGTGCCGGATATGGTGATCATGACCCCCAGCGATGAAAATGAGTGTCGGCAGATGCTCTACACCGGCTATCACTATCAGGATGGTCCAAGTGCAGTGCGCTATCCGCGCGGCACCGGTGTCGGCACGCCACTGGCACCGCTGCAGAGCCTGCCGCTGGGTAAAGCCGTGGTGAAACGTCAGGGTGAAAAGCTGGCGATTCTGAACTTCGGCACCCTGTTGCCGGAAGCGGCCGCCACGGCGGAAGCGCTGAATGCGACTCTGGTCGATATGCGCTTTGTGAAGCCGCTGGATGAGGCGCTGATCGCCGAGCTCGCCGCCACGCACGACTCGCTGATTACGCTGGAAGAAGGCGCCATCAAGGGCGGTGCTGGCAGTGGCGTCAATGAATTTGTCATGGCGAAACGTCTGGCTGTTCCGGTGCTGAACATCGGTCTGCCTGATGAGTTCATCCCGCAGGGGACGCAGGACGAAGTGCGTCATGACTATCTGCTGGACGCGGAGGGCATTCAGCAGCAGATCGCCCACTGGCTGGCGCAGTAACCTCCCCTCGCTGCGCTCCCCCCTCGGGGAGCGCAACATCCTGCTATGCTAAGACCTTTGCACTTTCGCAGGAGCCTCCACCATGAAAACGATTCAACTGGGTACCACCGATCTGCAGGTGTCGCGTCTCTGTCTTGGCTGCATGACTTATGGCGAGCCGACGCGCGGCAACCATGCCTGGACGCTGCCGGAAGCGAGCAGCCGTCCGCTGATCCAGCAGGCGCTGAACGCAGGGATCAACTTTTTCGATACCGCCAACAGCTATTCAGATGGCAGCAGTGAAGAGATCCTGGGTCGGGCGCTGAAAGACTTTGCCCGCCGTGAAGAGATCGTGGTCGCCACCAAAGTCTATTTCCCGCTGACCAATCTGTCACAGGGATTGTCGCGCAAGAATATTCTGCAATCCATTGATGACAGCCTGCAGCGCCTCGGCATGGAGTATGTCGACCTGCTGCAGATTCACCGCTGGGATTATGAGACGCCGCTGGAAGAGACGCTGGAAGCGCTGCATGAAGTCGTGCAGTCTGGCAAAGCACGTTATATCGGTGCCTCGTCGATGCACGCCAGTCAGTTTGCCCAGGCGTTGCAGATGCAGTCGGAACAGGGCTGGCATCGCTTTGTCAGCATGCAGGATCAGTACAACCTGATTCAGCGCGAAGAGGAGCGTGAAATGCATCCGCTCTGCCTGCAAGAGCAGATTGCCGTGCTGCCGTGGAGTCCGCTGGCGCGCGGTAAGCTGACCCGCCCGTGGGGGGAAAATACCGCGCGTTCCGCCTCTGACAAAGTGATGGCGTCGCTCTATGACAATACCGAAGAGAATGATGCCGTGATTGCAGAGCGGCTGGCGCAGGTGGCGGAAGGTAAAGGTGTAACGCGGGCGCAGGTGGCTCTGGCCTGGCTGCTGAGCAAGCCTGCCGTTACGGCGCCGATTATTGGTGCGTCGCGTGCTGAGCAGTTTGAGGATCTGGTGAAGGCGGTGGATGTCACGCTGAGTGACGAGGAAGTTGCACTGCTGGAAGAGGTCTATCAGCCGCATCAGCCGGTAGGATTCGAATAAGGCTGGCAACAAAGTGACGCCCTGCCCGGGCGTCACCTTCTGTCGCGGTGTGAAAAGCCCTGGCAGTTAACCCGCCAGCCAGACCCCAAAGCCATACAGCATGGCAGCGGAAATCACGCCAGCAATAATGTCATCCACCATAATGCCCATGCCGCCATGCACATTGCGGTCAAACCAGCGAATCGGCCACGGCTTCCACATATCAAGAATACGGAACAACACAAAGCCACCCAGAACCCATTGCCAGCTGTTGACCGGAATCGCCATCAGCGTGATCCACATGCCGATAAACTCATCCCAGACAATACTGCCGTGATCGTGTACGCCCATATCTTTAGCGGTGCGATGGCAGAGATAGACGCCAACGCAGATACCGACCAGCACCACCAGCGAATAGAGATCCTGCGGCAGATAGGTCATCAGCCACCAGAACGGAATGGCCGCCAGCGATCCCATGGTGCCAGGCACGACCGGGCTTAATCCGCTGCCGAAACCGGTCGCCAGCAGATGCCAGGGATTGCTCATCCGCAGGCGACTCTTCGCCACGTCGTTATTTAGCATCAAAGTGATCAAACCCTTTATGACGGAATGTGGCGGGCTTGCCATTATCCAGCAGCGTTAAGCCTTCCGACTCCGGCGCCATCTGTCCGATGCAGGTATAGGGCACGCCCAGGTGACCCAGCGCCACATCGAGCGCGCCGCGATTGACCTCGGGCACCGTAAAGCAGAGTTCGTAATCTTCTCCGCCACTCAGCGCCCAGCGCAGGACCTGCTCAGGGTCGAAATGATCGCGCAACGCAGCCGAAAGGGGCAACGCATCCAGATTAAGCCGTGCGCCACAGCCGCTGGCTTTCAGCACGTGGCCGAGATCGGAAATCAGGCCGTCGGAAAGATCCACCGCTGAGGAGGCCAGCGAACGCAGCGCCTGGCCCTGCAGAATGCGCGGCATAGGACGCAGATGACGTTTAATCAGCGCTTCATGCACCGCCGGATCGCTGATACGGCAGTGGTGCTGCAGCAGCGCCAGGCCCGCGGCGCTGTCACCCAGCGTTCCGGTCACGTAAATCCAGTCACCCGGCTTCGCGCCTGAACGTTTCAGGGCGCGGCCCTGCGGCACCAGACCGTGAATCGCCAGCGTCAGGCTCAGCGGGCCACGGGTGGTGTCGCCGCCGACCAGCTGCATGTCGTAATATTCCAGCAGTTCAAACAGGCTTTCGCTGAAGGCAGAGAGCCAGCTCTCATCGACCTGCGGCAGCGTTAAGGCCAGTGTCAGCCACGCAGGGTCGGCGCCCATGGCAGCAAGGTCGCTGAGATTCACAGCCAGGGCTTTGTAACCCAGATCGGCAGGATGGATATCCCTTAAGAAGTGCACACCCGCGACCAGGGTATCGGTGCTGATCGCCAGCGTCTGTTTTTCCGGCACGCTAAGTAACGCACAATCGTCACCGATGCCGAGTTCGACATCACGGCGGCTGCGTGTTCTGCGGTTGAAGTAGCGTGCGATGAGTTCAAATTCACCACAAGACATAATTGCGTTCCGCTTAACCCTTCATGAAAAAAGGCCGGCAAGCCGGCCTTTTTGTTTATTTGCGATTGGGTCGAATTTGTGGACCGGCTTTATCAAGCACGCCGTTAACAAATTTATGACTGTCTTCGGCACCGAAGACTTTCGCCAGCTCAATCCCTTCGTTGATGGCCACTTTATAAGGCACATCATTACGTTTGCTCAGCTCATACAGCGAGATGCGCAGGATAGCTTTTTCTACCTGGCCCAGCTCTTCGAGCTGACGCGACAGATAGGGCTTCATCAGTCCATCCAGATACGCACTGTTGGTCGCCACACCGGACAGCAGTTCGCGGAAGTAGGTAATGTCGACGTCTTTGACGTCCTGTTCCGCCAGAAACTGGTATTCCACATCGGCAATGTCGTTATTCGACAACTGCCAGGAGTAAAGCGCCTGAACAGCGCACTCACGGGCGCGACGACGAGCAGCAGGTTTCACAAAATTCCCCTTACAAAAATCAGGCTTTAATGGCTTTCAATACGTTGATCATTTCGAGCGCAGTCAGAGCCGCTTCAGCACCTTTGTTACCCGCTTTGGTGCCGGCACGCTCAATGGCCTGCTCGATGCTTTCAGTGGTCAGCACGCCAAACGCGACAGGAATCTCGCTGTTCATGGCAACGCTGGCGATACCGGAGCTGGCTTCACCCGCCACATATTCGAAGTGCGCAGTGCCACCACGAATAACCGTACCGAGTGCGATAATCGCATCATATTTGCCGGTGTTGGCCAGCGCGCGTGCTGCCAGAGGCAGTTCGTATGCACCAGGCACCCAGACTACGGTGATATTGTCATCTTTGACCTGGCCAATACGTTTCAGGGCGTCAACTGCGCCATCCAGCAGGCTGTCATTAATGAAGTTGTTAAAACGCGCGATAACGATGGCAACATTGGCCTCAGGCGTTGCAACAGCAGCTTCGATAACTTTCATACTTATCCTTTCAGGGGTTTGGTTGGCCCCGCGCAGGGGGGCGGATTCTATCATACTCTTGGGCGGCGTGCTCTCGCTTTTCCGACCGTGTTATTGTGGTGTCAGGGTCAGGCGTAAATCGTCACCGACCTGGCGGACATCACTGAAACGGAAGGCAGGTGCGTCAGCCAGCTGGCTTAGTCCCGGCAGCTGACACAGCCCGCGTCCTTCATGACCTAACAGCTTAGGCGCCAGATAAACAATCAGTTCATCGACCAGTCCGGCCTGCAACAGGGCACCGGCCAGCGTTGCGCCCGCTTCAACCCAGACGCTGTTAATCTGTCGCTGTCCCAGCAGCATCATCATCGCCACCAGGTCCAGCTGTTGTTCGCGCAGCGGAACAGCGATTTGCGTCACGTCAGCGGGCCAGCTCTGCTGATCGGGCTGATGACGCATCAGCCAGGTTTCGCCTGGCTGCTCAATGAGCCGATGCTGCGGCGTCACGCGATTCTGGCTGTCGATAATCACCCGCACCGGCTGACGCAGTTGCTGCTCATCAAGCAGTGCCTGGCTCTCCGCATTAAGTTCAGACCAGCGTACCGTCAGGGAAGGATCGTCCGCCAGCACCGTGGCGCTGCTGCTGAGAATGGCGGCGCTCTGCGCACGCAGGCGCTGCACATCACGACGGGCAGCCGGCGAGGTTATCCACTGACTTTCGCCGCTGGCCATTGCCGTTCTGCCATCCAGTGAGGCACCCAGCTTGAGCTGGATCCAGGGGAAGCCAGTGCGCATGCGTTTGAGGAAACCGCGATTCAGCGCCTCCGCTTCCGGCATCATCAGACCGTGGCTGACCTCGATGCCCGCCTGATGCAGACGGTGCAGTCCGCGCCCCGCCACCTGCGGATTTGGATCCTGCATGGCGGCCACGACACGGGTAACGCCAGCGGCGATCAGCGCATCACAGCAGGGTGGCGTACGGCCATGATGGCTGCAGGGTTCCAGCGTGACATAGGCGGTTGCGCCACGCGCTTTCTCGCCCGCCATGCGCAGGGCGTGGACTTCAGCATGAGGTTCACCGGCGCGCTGATGCCAGCCCTCACCGACCACCTCGCCATCGCGCACAATCACGCAGCCCACATTGGGGTTCGGCATCGTCGTAAAGCGGCCGCGTCGCGCCAGTTCCAGCGCACGCGCCATGTAAAGTTCATCCATGGTTTAATCCTGTAACCGGGCGATCTCTTCGCCAAAATCACGAATGTCTTCAAAGCTGCGGTAAACCGAGGCAAAGCGGATGTAGGCGACTTTATCGAGCTTCTTCAGCTCATCCATCACCAGATTGCCAATCAGCTTACTGGGAATTTCACGTTCACCGGTGGCACGCAACTGGGTTTTAATATGGTTTACGGCGCTTTCAACCGCATCGGCGCTGACCGGACGCTTCTCAAGCGCTTTCATCATCCCGCTGGCCATTTTGTCTTCATTAAACGGTTCGCGCACGTCATTGCTTTTCACCACGCGTGGCATCACCAGTTCCGCCACCTCGAAGGTGGTAAAACGCTCATGACACATCAGACACTGGCGGCGGCGGCGCACCGAAGAGCCTTCACTAACCAGACGAGAATCAATCACTTTGGTGTCCACAGCGGAGCAGAATGGGCAATGCATGACGTTTCCTGACGCGAGAGAGATGGGCCAGACAGTGTAGCGCGAACTGCGAATCAACAAAATCTCTTCCGTGCCTTTCCTGTGCCACCACGCACAGCATAAATGATGTTAAATATCAGCGACGGCAAAAGGGTCTACGCTTATAGAGCCGAAAGACGGCGTATATCCACTAACACACTGGAGGTTGTATGGGTCTGTTTAATTTTGTGAAAGAAGCCGGTGAGAAATTATGGGATGCCGTGAATGGCGGCGATGACCAGAATAAAAAGCTGCAGGATCACATCAACAAGCTCGGTTTACCCGACAGCGACAAAGTGGATGTGAAGGTCAATGGCGATACCGTGACCGTGACGGGCGATGGCCTTTCCCAGGAGCTGAAAGAGAAGATTCTGATCGCAGCCGGTAACGTTGCAGGCATCACCAAAGTGGAAGATAAGGTGACCGTGACAGATAGCGCGACCGAGTCAGAACTTTACACCGTGAAAAAAGGCGACACGCTGAGCGCAATTTCCAAACAGGTTTATGGAAATGCCAACGAATACAACAAGATTTTCGAAGCGAATAAGCCAATGCTCTCTCATCCTGATAAGATCTATCCTGGCCAGGTTTTACGTATTCCAAAATAACGGACAAGGATAACTTATGAGCAGGATGGTTTGGGTTCCGGTGGCGCTCTCTCTGGTGATGCTGAGCGGTTGCAGCAGTAGCGCCAGCAACCCGCAGGTCAGAGAGCTGCATCAGGAAGTGAGTCAGCTTAATCAGCAGATGCAGCACCTGACCACGCAGGCCAGCGCGCTGGAGATTCAGGGGCAGTTAAACAGCCATTCGCAGCAAGGCGCGTGGCTGATCCCGCAGGCGAACACGCCGGTGGCACTGCAAACCCAGCTCGGCACGCTGCGACTGGCGCTCTCGCCTGTCACCGCTGAAGCCAGCGGCTCGCGGGCAACCCTGACGGTACGCTCAATGGACGATCGCCCTTTGCCCGCCCTGCACGCTACGGTGAACTGGGGCGAACTCGATCCGGCAACCGGTAAACCACTGAGTAACGGCAGTCTGAGTCAGACAATAGCGGTGCCTGCCTCGCTGTTGCCCCAGCATGCGGTGAGCATACCGCTGCGACTCAGCGGCCTCACGCCGGATCAATCAGGTTATGTCCGCGTGCATAACGTCACCGGCGACGCACCTGCCCAGACCTCCCCTGCTGCACCCTGATCTGATCACAGGTGCAAAAAAAACGGGCAGCCACATGGCTGCCCGTTTTTATTTCTCTGCGGCGATTAAGGCAGGATAGAAGGCTGATCGGCGCCCTCTTTCTCGACTTTCTGCACCAGCATATGTTCACGCTTCATGCCCAGCTTCAGCGCCAGCGCCGAAGAGACATAAATTGATGAAATCGTACCAATCGTCACACCAATCAGCATGGTCAGTGAGAAGCCTTTCAGCAGCGCACCACCAAACACGAAGAGGATGAGGATCATCGCCAGCGTGGTCAGCGAGGTAATCAGCGTACGGCTTAACGTCTGGGTCAGTGACACGTTAGTAATATCGTAAGAGCTGCCGCGACGGATCTTGCGGAAGTTTTCACGAATACGGTCCGACACCACGATTTTATCGTTAAGCGAGTAGCCAATCACCGACATCAGTGAGGCAACAATCGTCAGGTCGATTTCAATGCGGAACAGCGCCAGCAGGCCGCAGGTGATGATCACGTCATGCGCCAGCGCCAGCACGGTACCCAGCGCCAGACGCCACTCAAAGCGAAAACCGATGTAGATCAGAATCGCAATCAGCGCGGACAACAGCGCCATCGCACCCGCCTGCGCCAGGTCGCTGCCCACACTCGGACCCACGAACTCAATGCGCTTAACGGTAGCATTCTGCTGGGTGGTCTGGTTAATCACCGACACCACTTTATTGCCTAACTCGGTGCCCGCCGGGCCGGTAACCGGTGCCATACGCACCATGACATCACGGCTGCTGCCAAAGTTCTGAACCAGCGGCTCGTCAAAGCCCGCTTTCACCAGATCGCCACGCAGGACTTCAAGATCGGCCGGTTTTTCCAGCGCGATCTCAATCACCGTACCACCGGTGAAATCGAGGCCCCAGTTAAAACCACGCACACCCACGATAGCAATCGCGGCGAGAATCAGCAGTCCCGAAATGATGAAGGCCAGCTTATCCCAGCGCATAAAGTCGACGACTTTACGCCCGTGGTTCAACTGCTCAATGTTATATTCCTGTGCCACAACGCACTCCTCAGATAGACAGCTTGTTGATGCGTTTGCCACCGTAAACCAGGTTAACAATGGCACGGGTACCGACAATCGCGGTGAACATTGAGGTTGCGATACCAATTGCGGTGGTAATAGCAAAGCCTTTGATCGAACCGGTGCCGACTGCATAAAGAATGATAACTTTGATCAGGGTGGTCACGTTCGCATCGACAATACTGGAGAAGGCGCCTTTATAGCCCTCATGAATTGCCTGCTGAACCGAGCGCCCGTTACGCAGCTCTTCTTTAATACGTTCGTTAATCAGCACGTTGGCATCAACCGCCACCGCCAGCGTTAACACGATACCGGCAATACCCGGCATGGTCAGGGTCGCACCCGGCAACAGCGACATAATGCCGACAATCAGCACCAGGTTAACCAGCAGCGCGCTGGTCGCAATCAGACCAAACTTCTTGTAGAACACCACCATAAACAGGATCGACGCAAGCAGACCCCACAGGCAGGCTTCCAGACCCTGAGTAATGTTCTGCTGACCCATGGTCGGCCCGATAGTACGCTCTTCCACAATCTGGATGGGCGCAATCAACGCACCGGCACGTAGCAGCAGCGAGAGCTGACGCGCTTCGTTCGGGTTATTGATACCGGTGATACGGAAGCTGTTCCCCAGACGAGACTGGATATTAGCGACGTTAATCACCTCTTCCTGTTTCACCAGAATTGAACGGCCGTTGGCATCTTTCTTACCGCTGTCTTTGTACTCCACAAACAGGGTCGCCATCGGCTTGCCGATGTTGTCCTTGGTGAAGTTCGACATGATGTTACCGCCTGCGCCATCCAGTGAAATGTTCACCTGTGGCTGGTTGTACTCATCCATGCTGGAAGTCGAGTCGGTGATATGGTCACCGGTCAGGATCACCCGCTTGTAGAGCACCACCGGCTGGCCATCACGCATGTCTTTAACTTCAGAGTCACCCGGTACACGACCACTGGCCGCTACGGTTGGATCCACGCTGGTGTTTACCAGACGGAATTCCAGCGTCGCCGTTGCACCCAGAATCTCTTTAGCGCGTGCCGTATCCTGAATACCCGGCAGCTCAACTACGATGCGATCGGAACCCTGACGCTGTACCAGCGGTTCGGCCACGCCCAGCTGGTTCACACGGTTACGCAGAATAGTAATGTTCTGCTGAACCGCATATTCACGCGCTTCGCTCAGACGAGCATCGCTCATGGTGGCACGCAGGGCATCGCTGCCGCTGCTGTTGATCACCAGATCCTGATGACGCGAGGTCAGCCAGGAGATCGCCGCATCGCGGCTGGCTGCGTCACGGAAACGAATTTCCACGCCGTAGTTCGCGATTTTGTTGACGGTGGTGTAAGGGATACTTTTGGTGCGCAGGTCGCTACGCAGCGAGTCAGCATTCTGCTCCTGCAGTTTGCCGAGTGCGGTGTCCATGTCCACTTCCATCAGGAAGTGCACACCACCACGCAGATCGAGACCGAGTTTCATCGGTTCTGCTGACAGCATCGACAGCCAGCGAGGCGTGGCTGGCGCGAGGTTCAGCGCAACAACGTAGTTTTCACCCAGCGCTTTCATGATCGCTTCACGGGCGCGTAACTGCACATCCGTATTATTGAAGCGCGCGGTAATCGCACCATTTTCCAGCGCAACAGATTTGCTCTGGATATTGTCTTGTTTTAATGCGGACTGAATTTGATCCAACGTCTGCTCACTGGCGGCGCTTCCGCGCGCACCAGTGATTTGAACGGCCGGATCCTCACCATACAGGTTGGGAAGCGCATAGAGCAGGCCGACGAGAATCACGACGACCAGCATCACGTACTTCCACAAAGGATAACGATTTAACACGGCAGTTCCCTTAGGGAAGAAAGAATTACAGCGCCTTGATAGTGCCTTTAGGCAGCACGGCGGCGACGAAATCACGTTTAATGACGACTTCATTGGTGTCATTCAGCGCGATAGCTACGTAGCCCGTGTCAGAGACTTTTGTTACGCGGCCTACAAGGCCACCGCTGGTCAGCACTTCATCACCCTTAGAGATAGAATCCATCAGCTTCTTGTGCTCTTTCGCACGTTTCTGCTGCGGACGCAGGATCATGAAATAGAAAATCAGACCAAACACCACCAGCATGATCACCAGAGAATACGGACTTCCCTGAGACGGTGCGCCTGCTGCGGCCACGGCGTCAGAAATGAAAAAGCTCATTAAATTTCCCTCATTGATGAATTATCAGACGTTAAAGGCGGAACTTCTTTGCCCGTCCGTTGGTAGAACTCGTTTACAAAGCGCTCTAATTTACCCTCTTCGATGGCCTGGCGTAAACCTGCCATCAGGCGCTGGTAATAGCGCAAATTGTGGATAGTGTTCAGACGCGCGCCCAGTATTTCGTTACAACGGTCGAGATGATACAAGTAGGCGCGGCTATAATTGCGACAGGTGTAACAATCACACTCCGCATCCAGTGGCGCAGTGTCATCTTTGTATCTGGCGTTGCGGATTTTCACCACACCCTCGGTCACAAACAGATGACCATTTCGGGCATTACGGGTCGGCATCACGCAGTCAAACATATCGACGCCGCGACGGACGCCCTCAACCAGATCTTCTGGCTTGCCGACACCCATCAGATAACGCGGTTTATCCTGCGGAAGCTGCGGACAGACGTGCTCAAGAATACGGTGCATGTCCTGCTTAGGCTCACCCACCGCCAGGCCGCCCACAGCGTACCCATCAAAGCCAATCTCTACCAGACCTTTCACCGAGACATCTCGTAAATCTTCGTAAACCGAGCCCTGAATAATGCCAAATAGCGCATTTTTATTGCCCAGGCTGTCAAAACGGTCACGACTGCGTTGCGCCCAGCGCAGCGACATCTCCATCGAGCGTTTGGCGTAGTCCCAGTCCGCCGGATAGGGCGTACATTCATCGAAAATCATCACGATGTCGGAACCTAGGTCATACTGAATCTCCATCGATTTTTCCGGATCGAGGAAGATCGGGTCGCCGTTGATCGGGTTACGGAAATGCACGCCCGCTTCGGTGATTTTACGGATGTCGCCCAGGCTGAAGACCTGGAAGCCGCCGGAGTCGGTCAGGATCGGCCCTTTCCACTGCATAAAGTCATGCAGATCGCCATGCAGTTTCATGATCTCCTGGCCCGGACGCAGCCAGAGGTGGAAGGTATTGCCCAGAATGATCTGCGCGCCGGTCTCCTGCACTTCTTCCGGCGTCATGCCTTTAACGGTGCCATAGGTGCCAACAGGCATAAACGCAGGGGTTTCCACCACACCGCGATCAAAAATCAGACGGCCACGGCGTGCGCGCCCGTCTGTGGTATCAAGTTCAAATTTCACAAAGCCTCCATCGGAGAAACAGTCCGATGCAGATAACCTTCAGTCGCTCTCAGTCGATTCCGGCTATCGGTTAATAAATCAGTCGCCCACTTTTTCCAGCGGCGCCTGCGGATTTTTGCTGATAAACATCGCGTCACCATAACTGAAGAAACGATATTGCTCAGCCACGGCTGCGCGGTAAGCGGCCATGGTGTGCTGATAACCGGCAAACGCCGAGACCAGCATAATCAGAGTCGATTCGGGCAGATGGAAGTTGGTGATCAGCGCATCGATCACCTGATACTCATAGCCCGGATAGATAAAAATCTGGGTATCGTCGAAGAACGGCGCAATCAGGGCATCCTGACTCGCTTTGGCGGCGCTCTCCAGCGAACGGACAGAGGTGGTGCCGACAGCGACTACTTTATTGCCGCGTGCTTTACAGGCCAGCACCGCATCAACAACCTCCTGCGGCACTTCGGCATATTCAGCATGCATGTGATGCTCTTCGATGGTGTCGACGCGCACTGGCTGGAAGGTTCCCGCACCGACATGCAGCGTCACAAACGCCATCTCAATGCCCTTCTCTTTCAGCGCCTGCAGCAGCGGTTCATCAAAATGCAGACCGGCGGTCGGTGCCGCAACGGCACCCGGCCGGGCACTGTAAACCGTCTGATAGAGCTCGCGATCCGCCTCTTCATCCGGACGGTCGATATAAGGCGGCAGAGGCATATGGCCAACGCTGTTGAGGATGTCGAGCACCGCGCGCTCATCATCAAACACAATCTCAAACAGCGCATCGTGACGCGCCACCATCGTCGCTTTGACGCTCTCGTCTTCGCCCAGCAGCAGTTCTGCTCCCGGCTTCGGCGCTTTCGAGGCGCGCACATGGGCCAGCACACGCTTGTCGTCGAGCATCCGCTCCACCAGCATCTCGATTTTGCCGCCACTGGCTTTGCGGCCAAAGACGCGCGCCGGAATCACACGGGTGTTGTTGAACACCAGCAGATCGCCCGGATTCAGCTTATCCAGCACGTCGGTGAACACACCGTGCGACAGCGTCCCGCTGGGACCCTCGAGCGACAGCAGACGACAGCCGCTGCGCTGCGCCTGGGGATAGTGAGCAATCAGGGATTCGGGCAGTTCAAAAGCAAAATCGGCGACACGCATGAAAGAGTTCTTTCTCAGGCAAAAACAGGCGGCACAGTTTAGCGGAAAATCGACCAATTCTGAACAACTGGCTGCGCAAAGGCAGTTCAGCCTATAATGCGGCATGAACTTTCTTGCTCATCTCCATCTGGCTAAGCTGGCCGACAGCTCCTTACTCGGCAATTTAATGGCCGATTTTGTGCGTGGCAACCCGCACCAGCACTGGTCTGCGCCCGTCGCGGACGGCATTCTGATGCACCGTCGTCTCGATGTGATGACCGATGCGCTGCCGGAAGTGCGCAGCGCCCGTCAGCTGTTCCGTGCCGAAACCTATCGCGTGGCACCCATTACGCTGGACGTCATCTGGGACCATTTTCTGGCCCGGCACTGGCAGCACTTCACGCCCGGCCAGACGCTGGTGCACTTTTCTGCCGCCGCCGAGCGCGAGATCATGCCGCAACTGGCAGACACCCCCATCGAGTTTCAGGAACTCAACGCGGTGATGTGGCGCGAGCGCTGGTTTGAGCATTATGCCCAGCCCGCGCGGCTGGAGCGGGTGCTGCACGGCATGGCAAGCCGCCGTCCACGCCTGGCAGCCCTGCGCGACTCCTACCACGATTTCACGCAACACTATGATCAGCTGGAAGCGCTGTTTTTTGTTTTTTATCCGCGTTTAATGGCGCTGGCGACCAGCAGAACCCTGTAAAACCCGATCCTCTGCTGCCGGGCTGGCGGACGCCAGCTTTCGCCCGCCGGGAAAGCGCCTCACCCGACCCCGCACCATCTTGCCATTGCTGCCTATCTGCGGCTTAATGAAGCCTTTCTTAACAATAGTTAAGTAAATATCACAGCCAGACCGCCTGTACAGGCGTGCCTTCCGTTCGTTTTGACAAAAAGACATAAGAGGAAAAGATGTCATCCGCTTCGCATTCTGAAATTGACGCGCGTTACCGTTACGCCTGCGACATCGCCCGTGCGGCGGCCAGCCGGGCTTATTCGTGGTATCAGCAGCGTCAGACACTGGTGGTGGAACACAAAAGGGATTTGCAGGACGTGGTCAGCGAGGCTGATCGTAACGTTGAGGCATTGATTAAGACATTAATCGCTGAGCGCTTTCCTGACGATGCTGTCTATGGCGAAGAGAGCGGCGGTGAGGTTCAGGGCGCGCCCTTTATCTGGGTAGTCGATCCCATCGACGGCACCGCCTGCTTCGTCAACGGCCTGCCTAACTGGTGCGTCTCGCTGGCGGTGGTCTGTGACGGCGAACCAGTGATCGGCGTGGTCTGCGATCCCAATCATCAGGAGCTGTTTCACGCACGAGCAGGTCAGGGTTCGTGGGTTAATGAGAGCCGTTTGCAGGTTCATAGCGCGACGCATCTCAACGAGGGTTTGCTCGGCATCAGCAACTCCAGTCGCACCCCTGCCGAAAGCGTCTCGCGCCTGATTAGCGGCTTAACTGAACAGGGTGGCATGTTTATTCGCATCGGTTCTGGCGCGCTGACCAGCGCCTGGGCGGCCGCCGGGCGACTGATTGGCTACTATGAAGCGCATATGCATCCCTGGGATAGTCTGCCGGGCATCGTCCTGATGCGCGAAGCGGGCGGCGTTACTAATGATTATCTGCGCAACGAAGGACTCAAAAACGGCAACCCGGTGTTGCTGGCCAATGCGACTCTTTATCCAAAAATCAAAGCGCTGACCGGTAATCGCGCGCTGGAGGAGTAAATGACGCTGCCAGGCCTGTACCGCTGCGCGCTAATCCTCTGTTCTCTCTGGCTGTTAAGTCCGGTGTCACAGGCGGCGGATTACCAGCTGGAGAAGGTGGTCGAACTGAGCCGTCACGGTGTCCGTCCGCCCACCCCCGGTAATCGCAAAGAGATTGAAGCCGCCAGCCAGCAACCCTGGACGCAGTGGACCACCGCCGATGGTGAGCTGACCGGTCATGGCTACAGCGCGGTGGTCAATAAAGGACGCTGGCAAGGCGAGCACTATCGCCAGCTCGGCCTGCTGGGCGCGGGCTGTCCTGATGCGGCACAGGTCTACGTGCGCGCCAGTCCGCTGCAGCGCACCCGTGCCACGGCCGCAGCGCTGACTGACGGGGCCTTTCCCGGCTGCGGCGTGCCGGTGCATCACGTCGCGGGCGATGTCGATCCCCTGTTCCAGAGTGAAAAGCTGACGATCACCCAGAGCGATCCTGCTCAGGAGCTGGCGGCTAAGCAGCAGAAAGCGGGCGATCTGGCGCGGCTGCAACAGCAGTTGCAACCCGCCATTCAGCAGCTGAAAGCCGCCGTCTGCCCGCCCGCGACTGACTGCCCCCTCTTTGATGCGCCCTGGTCGTTCCGGCAAACCCGTAACGGCAACACATACGTTTACGGGCTGAGTGTGATGGCAAGCATGGTGGAGACGCTGCGACTGGGCTACAGCGAAAACCTGCCGTTGGACCAGCTCGCCTGGGGACACATCACGTCGGCCGCGCAGATCACCACGCTGTTACCGCTGCTGACCGCAAACTACGATCTCAGCAACGACGTGCTCTATCAGGCACAGCGCCGTGGCTCAATATTGCTCAACGCCCTGCTGGAGGCGATTGCTTCCGATAGCGCGCCGGGCCGCTGGCTGATTCTGGTGGCACATGACACCAATATTGCGATGGTGCGCACCCTGATGGGCTTTAGCTGGCAGTTGCCAGGCTATTCACGCGGCAACATTCCACCGGGCAGTAGTCTGGTGCTGGAGCGCTGGCGCGACACCCACAGCGGCGAACGTTTTTTGCGGCTCTATTTCCAGGCGCAGAGTCTGGATGGGATTCGTCAGTTACAACCGATTGATGATAAACATCCGTTATTACGTCAGGAGTGGCATCAGCAAGACTGCAGAATCACCGATGTCGGCGTGCTCTGCCCTTATCAATCCACGCTGATTCAGTTGCGGAAAAAGCTGGATAACAGCGCTGTGCTGCCGGTTTCGGTTATATTGCCCTGAGTCTGTGGCTAATCAAATTCAGGCCGCAGCATCAACGCGGCCTGAATAATGTTAACCGCTGTTAATTAACGCCATTCCGACCTTTTCTTATTTAAATCGCCTGACTATCAGCGCCACTCGTTTTGTTTTACGATAGACCCGTCAATCATCCCTTTATTAACTATTTTCCTGTAATTCTTGAGTATTTCGGCGACTGGTTTCGCCGTTTTTTATTTCTCTCTTTCTGTCTTCTCCCCCTGTGCCCATGTACCCACACGCGCTCTCGCCTGAAGCTACATACCCGGCCTGGAAAATAGTAAGGTTGAATTTAATTGCCTCCTTAAAATCAACCTGTTAATCCCTTACCTGCTGATTACGGGAGTCAGGAACACTTCGGCGCAGAATACTGAATTCCGCGGCACTGTCCTGATATATCGATCGATTCCCCAGATACCACATAATAAATTCATTATTGTTTTTTACTCCTATTTTCCTCATCACCCTTCTTTTGTAATAACTAACGGACTTCTCAGTCAGCCCTAACCATTCGGCTATCTGCTTCAGGGTCATGCCGGTCATAAAGAACCAGGTGACAGCGACTTCATTCTCAGTAAATGACATGCAGCGTTGGGTATTATCCATAAACGTCACAGTTCCTCCATTGCTTAAAACGGATTAAATAATGTTGTAAAAGCTGTAAACAGCGTTATTCTGCCAGTCTGGAACCAGCGTATATAAGGTGAAAACTAATTCAGGTTTTTAGTGAAAACGGCCTCTTTTCCGACGTCATCGACCAGCGTGTATTCAACGGTCATTTTTTTATTTTTTATTACTTCAGGCAAACTAAAACCTTTATTGTCATAAGGAGCAATCATTCTGTCCATGCCCAGTTTTAGTGACTGCTCTCCAGCCAATGACGTAACTTTTAATGAAACAGGCGTCACAAAATAGGGCGTAGGATTACTCAGCTCGAGTGAATGACCGTTGTCGGCAATGCGGACGTTTATAGCGCCGCCAATACTGTTAATGTCCATACTGCTATTGAAAGGCCGATAGGTAATTCTCAGCTGGGTGTTTAATCCGACTTCTATTTTATTGGCCGTTTTCTCCTGCTGAGAAGATTTGACACCCGGAATTTCATAGAGATTTATCCAGAATACGGACTCACGATCACGGGGTAAATCAAGTATTTTTTCCGTCGGCAGTATCTTAAGGTTCAGAATTTTACCCGGTGTCATCCTGGCGACTGCTGGAATAATAGCAAAAGGGTAATTTTTTTCTTTATTAATATCGCCGGCGCTTCCATCATCAACCCAGCTCTGAAGTAACACCGGCGCCTGACTGTCGTTGTTGACGATGAGCAGGCGCCTGCCGCTGTCCTTGCTGCTGAACAGCACCCTGTCCTGCAACGGCATAATCGTGGCATGGAGTTCCGCCGCATTAAACAGAAAAATAAAACTCACCCAATATAAAAAATATCTCATCACCAGTACCTCACAATAATATGCGCCGTCGCATCTATTTTCCCAGGCGTGACAGGTTTTGCGGGGTCAACGATGCCATAGAATGCGAAATACTGAGACGTGATATCTACCTGAGTGGGGGTATTTTGAGAACGCGAGATTTCCCCATCCAGAAGAGAAAACCAGCCTTTTGTATAATCATTAGTGTATGCGTTGGTTATAAATCCGACCGTCTTACCGGCAACAGACACACCTATGCCGACGTTTGACGCATATCCATCCTGTCCATAATTATCCGATAACGCATAACGTGACCACAAAACGTTGTTCCCGGACATAGGATGATCAGTGCTGAATGCGACCGAAATTTTATCAGGTCCAACACCTGCATTCCGGTTGATAAAGCCATTAACGAGCTCCCCACCGCACCGATAGGTTACAGTAAAGTCCTTACCTATTGTTTCAAAATCAGACTTCAACGCAGTGACAGTGACTGGCGGTAAAATGACAGGATTTGTATAGCTGTAGACGCGACATCCCCAGGGCGTTTGCACGAACGTGTTTGCCGTAGAGTATTGCATCCCAAAGCCAATCCAGTTCCAGTTACTGAACCCGTCCCAGTTCGTGTTACTGTCAGCACCTGGGATAGTGATATTTTTTTTGTCGTTCCAGCCCGGCCCGACAAAAACCGTATAGCCGTTGGGCTGGGGACAGGTATATGCAATACCGCTGGCGGAATCATCCGCAGGGCCATTACATCCCCAATACGCAACCGGATCGCCTCCTCTCATTGTGGATGGTAAGCGGTAAATTTCTGCCGTCACACCGCTGAAGTCACGGGCATAAAAGTTGAGCTTGTTACCCTCCCGGTGCCCTTCAATTGGTGAATGCTGCCAGTACCTTGAGAACACCTTACCGTCACTGTCACGAATCAGTTTGATGCCGATAAAAGGAAAATAGGTCTGATAGACGCCCTCTCCCGCGCTGATATTGCCCCCCACGTTACTGTCGCCGTTAGTGGCAAAATACTCATAGGTCTGTCCCTGATCGGCAAGATCACAGGTGTATAACAGCTGGTTCTCCCCTTCAGGCAAGGATTGAGCCTGCCCTACCGTGGCCGTAGTGGAGCCAATCAGTCCAGTTGGCATAAACTCCGCGGGCTGAAGTTTTATTGAACCAAAAATCAGAGGCACACCGCCTTTACTGTCATCGCCCTGTCTGGCTTTATAGACAGGCTGGCATGTGGCGAAGGCTGACGATGTAAAAAACGCCACGATCGGCAGGGAAAAAATGACTGCATACTTTTTCATGCATAAGGCCTTATTGACAGACTGCGGTAATATAATTCAGCGCTTTCGTGGACTGAGTATCTACAGGCGTATAACGGATGGTGCACTGTTCATCGGGCGCGCTGCCCCACCGGGCGGTCAGTGTCTGACGGTTTTCCAGCCGCAGATAGGTATTACCGGCCTGGCTTACCGTTGCAACGTTATTTCCACCGGAATCGAAAATATCTGACCCCAGGGGGACATAGCTGCCATTCGCCCGCCTGAGCTGCATCATGACCGGTATGCCCTGGCGCGTTTTGAAGACCACCCGGTTGACGGAACCCGCGTATGGCGTCACAACGTGCTGGCTGTCAATAATATCGACATCCGCGGATGCCCCTTCCGGCGCATCAAGGTTGATGTTGTTACGTCTGTAAGGCATCAGCGAAGGAACGATTGCATAACCTGAACTGTCGATTTTAATGTTCTGGCCATTGAGTACCGTGGCGCCCTCTGCCCCTTTTGCTTCCACAATGGCAAACGTGTTACTCACGGTATGCCCCAGTGTGATCCCGCCACTGTGCAACGCGATGGCACCGCTCATCGAACCGGATGCCTGCCAGTTTCCCGGAGATTTTGAGACCGTTCCACTCACGTTGGCTTTGGGCAGAATGGTCGCCAGATTCAGACCCGAACTGTTTCCTGAGCGGTCGCGACTGTAATTCACACCCCACTGGGTCGTGTTGTCTTTACCTGCGCTGCCGGACAGCGAGGTCTGGTAGCTGTGTTCACTATTACTATTGATGTATGACGCAGACAGGGTTGTATTACGGGTATCACGCCCGATAGGCACAGAAAAATTCAGCGCAAACTGGGTGTCTTTGTAATATTCCTTGTGCCGTTTTTCGTCAGGTACTCCCCATCTCTGCGCGTCAGAAATCCGGGTGCGGTACTGTCTGGAAATACTGAAATCCATGTGAATGCCGTAAGGCAATGCCGTGTTGTATCCCACCTGATAAGAGGTGTCTTTGTTTCGTCCGTCATAGTAATTTTGCGATGAGCCGGAAACGTAAATGCTGCCCAGTGAACCTAGCGGTTGGCTGACATTGAGCTGAAGACGGTTTTTTTGCATGTACGTTCCCCCCTCCACCGACGACAGCGGGGTGTCCGAGTTGTTCAGGGCAACGATATCCTGAAGATCCCGGTAGCCACGGGTGGAATACCGGTAGCCGGCAAAACTGATGGTGGTGCCAACCGGACCCAGCGTTTTACTGTACTCGGTATTCACCATCCACCCCTGCGTGGCGCTGCCATTTCTGAGTCGCGCATTGGACCAGGTTGCAGAAGAACCGAATGCACCGAGTGACGAAGAATAGATGGCCCCACCGCTGGCCGCCTGATAACCACTGCCGATACGTAACCCGCTGTTTGCCGTTACCGCATTAGAAACGCCATACTTGACGGAAAGCTCGGTAAACTGGTTGTCACGGCTGTAATCATTGATCTCGCCGGCTGAAAAGCTATAGTCCAGGCGTCCGGGGCGGACGGAACCCGGTAGTGTAGAGTAAGGTACTGAATACTCAGTGAGGCTTCCGTCACTTTCCGTCACCCTGACATTGAGGTCTCCACCGTAGAAAGCCGGTGCCAGGTCATCAATTCTGAAGTTACCCGGTGGAACAGTCGTCTCATAGATTTTGTATTTTTTTTGAAAGACTTCGACTTTCGCATTGGTTCTCGCTGTACCTCTCACCGTCGGCGCATACTGAACCATGGAAGGGGGTAACACGCGGTTATCGGTCCTGAGACTTACACCGGTAAAACCGAGCCCGCTGAATGCATCAGAGCCCGAACTGAGCTGGCCTAGCAGCAGCTCACTTCGCAGTGACGGCAAGCCCCGACTGGCGTACAGGCGTGAGGAGTGCCATCTGGACCCAAAACGGTTACGGTTGAAATTCCCCTGCTGCCGGAACTGCCACTTTCCTGCGTTAAAGCCGCTGCTAAGTCCAACATACGTCGAACTCACTCCGCCTGTATGGGTGCTATGTGACTCATACTGGTTGACCGTGTAATTCGAAAATAAGGCGGTACTGCCTGCCTCAAACTCACTTGAGGGAATATAATCATCCGGACGGTATACCAGCAGAGACTGAGGCACAGTAATGTTTACCCGCAGAGAAGAAAGGTCGGGCGAAGTCTTTACCTCCGGCAGAACAGCTTCAAGCGCGTATTTTCTGTCATTAACCAGGGCTTCTGGCTTCTTTTTAAGAGGTAAACTGTTGATAAACTCACCTGTAAATAACGGCGTCAGCGACTTACCTTTCCGTTCAAAAGTCAGCGACTTTTTTGAAAATAATTTATTGTTTATGTAAACAGAAACGTCATATTCACCGGGGTTATAAAATGTGTCTTCTCCTGACAATGCGGAAATATCGCTCAGGCCGCCCGCACTGAGCATGGCGGGGCTGAATTCATATTCTTCCGCATAAATAGAAAACGAGCAGAGAGAAATAAGCAGGTAATAAATTCTGATTTTCATTTTCGTAACAACATCACATCATTTATCTTTAATCAGGAAATTTACTGGCGTGCCATAATCATTGATCATCACCGCATTAAGCGGACCACTAAGACGATCGCCCTTGAGGACTGCGGAATAATCGTCACCCGGCAATAGCGTCAATTTTTCTGCCAGGATCCGCTTTCCATTGCTGATATCTCTGATGGATAGAATATTCGGCGATTTGTTGCTGATCACTAAAGCTCCTCCCTGCAATCGGTATGAAACTTTATTTTCATCTTTCGAAGAAAAAGCATTGACTGCAGCCGGTCTGTAAATAACTTTCAGCCGACTCCGGATGATGATATTAAGCCGGTCATCGTCATTTTCATTTTTCCTGACGCCCGGAATCTGAGTAAAGTCCAGATAAAAGAGCGACTCTCTATTCTGAGGCAACTCACTGGATAACAGTTTAACTTTTACCGTCTGCCCCCCTTTCTCTTTAATTTTAAAAACAGGCGGCACGGCAACAAAATCTGGTTTGTCTTTATTATCCGATTCAACCTGAACAATAAACGGATTGTCACTGGTGTTATCAAACATAATGGTCTTCTCAAGCGTACCCGCCATCACAATACGCGAAGCATTCATGACTACCGCAGCCTGAGTTACGCCACTGATTAAAAAAAAGAAAACTGAAATTATTTTCAGATAAGTCACAAGTTTCATAATTTATTCCAGCCCCGCGAAAACGCGGGGCGCAGTTTTTAAAGATAACTGATAGCGTACTGAACGGTCGCTTCAACCTTACCGGCTGTTGCAGCCCCACCGGTAGCAATATACCGAGCGGTATACTGTGCTTCTCCGCTGGTTTCATTCGGATTGAGCGAGAATGCCTTAGCAGTTGCTTCGCCTGATTTTAAATCAATGACATTATTGTCAGGGTCCAGTAACTGAATCGCGACGTTACTTGCCGGAGAGTCAGTTGCAATATTTTTCAGGTTACCGGAAGCATCAACATTGGATGATGCAAAATGAATTTTAATGTCCTGAGTCGCTGTTTTAGGATCCGTACATCCTGTCAGCTTCATGCTGAAATTTGTGGGTGTAGACGTATTCCCCGTCGCGGAAAGATCGCTGACCTTTGCCGTCTGCAGCAAGATAACAGGTGCAGCTGAAGTTGAATCGTTGACGCTGACGTTACACGTCTGGGCAGAAACTTCACCTTTGAAGCGGATACTGTTTTCCTGTGCTGCATATACACTGCTGGCCGATAATGCGGTCAGGGCAACGAACCCGGTCAATAAAGTTTTTTTAAACATTCCAGTACTCCTTGAAATTTTTTTCTGTTAATAGACATGCTGACTGATGCCTGAGTAAATAAACCAGGAGAGAGAAAATCCAACATGGTTAATACTGTCAGGGCACTTAAATTCATAGACACAATTAAGCCAGCGAAAGCATCTTACGAGCGAAGTGAGATAAACACACCTTTGAATTTCTCTAATCTTGTTTAAATTTATATGAATTTTATATTCAATATTATCTTCATAAAAAACAATGATTTACTTGCAGTACCCACATAAAAAATCATGCAAAACATAAAAATAAATTTGCAATAAAAAGATGTGATATACTTATTTAAACTGATCTGATTAGCTTCAGGCTTACAATTTTTCTATTTCACAAAACTTTCACCTGCGCATTAGCAGTATGTTTTATGCGGGGTCTTTATTTCTTTCACTGGTGGAGAATGCTTTGAGCAGAAAAATCACTCTTAACAGTTTTCTGATATTTGAACCGGATAAAAAAAGAATTACCGGCAGGGGCAACCCGGCGGTTATCAGCGCATCCGCATCACTGTGTCTGGAACTTCTCATTGATAATGTAGGGCAACTTGTCACACATCAACAGTTCTATGACTATGTATGGCGTCGGTTTGGTACGGAACCGGCCTCAACGACTCTTTATCAGAATATCTCGGCGCTGAGACGCGCGCTGAATAAAGCCGGTCTTCAGGAAGATATCATCCGGACCATGCCGCGGAAGGGGTTTCTCCTTTCTCCACAGACAACCGTTGAGAGAGAAAGTCTTTTTTCCTTTACATCTGTCAGCACTGAGTCGGAAAGTGCCCATTCTCTCTCCGCCGGCGGCAATGAAATGCCAGAGCACAGCCTCCATGATGAAAGAATGAGGAATACTCAGAATGAGCAAAAATCAGATTCTGAAAACAAGATTTCTTCATATTCACCCCTGACACAACATCCGTTTTTTTCAGCTTTTTTTAAGTCAAAAAAAATGATGATCGCAACCTTTATGCTTTTTTTGGCACTTTTTTTTTCGTCTTTTTTATATTTCAGATCCGGACCGAATCATAATGACACTGTGTTTATTTACAGCACTAACTACAAAGGCTGCATAATCTTCAATAATGCGGATGGGTGGCTGAAAAAGGATGAGGTGAAGGAACAGGTTGATGAGATGAAATTAAATTGCAGTATAGCACCTTATATCTACCTTACCGCATTCAAACATGCAGACAGTCTTTCTTATTTTAACTGCGAGCATCCGTTGAATGGACATGTCAGAGCAAATTGCCGTTCGTATTACTTTGTGAAGAAACTGAATAATGATTAAAGTTATCCTCCTGATTATCTTGTGCATTGTCATCTATTCTTTCGCGCCATTCAGCAGGAACGGTGAAAACACCATTTCTTGTACAGCTGATGTGTCCTATCAATGGAAGCAGGACCGGATGGACTTACTTATTACGCAAACCCTTCTTGACGGAAAAGGCGTTCTTTCAATGTCTGGGATCTTATATGATAAAAATGAAACAAAATCTTATCTGAGTAAAACGATTTCATTTTCATACTTACAGAACCAATTTTTTTACTACTTCAGGTCTGAGCTGATCATGAACTCCCCTCAGATGACGATGAGCCTTTCCGATCAGAAGAAATGGTTACCCGACTTTTTTACAGATAACAATATGCCGCTGGTACTCAAGATCAGGCCTTATGGTAAAGATGCCTGGATTTTTTATGCCGAAAACACACCGCTTTTCATCTGTGAGAGAAGCAATTAACGGCCAGGCTGACGGGTAACTACACGCGGACTCTGCATTCGACTGAAGCGGATCATAAAAACGTACCTCAGGGTGAGTGAACCGAATGTGCCTGGGTCACCACCCGGTTCCGGCCTTCATGCTTGGCCCTGTACAGAAGGTGGTCTGCCACAACCAGCGCTTTTTCTCTGTCATCGCCATCGTGAGCGAGCTCACAAACGCCTGCTGAAATCGTAATGTGCTTCACTGCGGGAAACTGCGCGTTTGCAATGTTTTCACGTATACGGTTTACAACCAATCCGGCTTCGGTCAGCGTTGTGTCTGGAAAAAAAATGACAAACTCTTCACCGCCAAACCGGCAGATGATGTCCTGAGTACGGCATCCTTTTTTTAATAGATCTGATACGGCCACCAGTACCTCGTCCCCTGTATCGTGTCCGAACTGATCATTAACCTGTTTAAAGTGGTCGATATCAAACAGAGCCAGGCTGTGTGAACCCTGTCCCCCGACAAAAGGTGCCGTGAGTTGATCGAAGCCCCGCCGGTTGTGTAATTTCGTCAGATGATCCGTCAGAGCATCATCGCGCAGTATAGAAAATGTTTTATCGATGGCTGCTGAATAAGCCTGAAATGCTTTTTTTAGCCTGTCAGCTTCTTTGTACCACGTTTTAATTCCGTCCATTTTTCCTGATAATCGCCCGATCGCGCCTGAGCTGGTCAGGCGGGCCAGATTTTCGAGTGGCTGTGAAATTCTGGCGGAGATGTAAAGACTCACAATGACCAACAGAAGCGCCAGCACCAGCCCGTAGAGGATCACATCACTTACGATGCGGTTGAGAATTGCGCTCGTCACGTCAGATGAAACGCAGACGAATACATGCCAGTTCGTTTTCACAACGTCCGAATAACCCAGCAGGCAACTCTGTTGATTAAACAGGGTTTTCACTGCGCCATATTTTTTCTGTTTCAGTTGCGCCGACAGATCCGCACTCAGGTTGATGCTTTTTCCGGTCAGAGCCTCATCCGCGGAGTAAACCACTTCACCGGTATCGGAAACAATGCTGACAGTCGTCTTATCAGCATAGAAGTGCTGGTTCAGAAGACGGCTCAGCATACTGCTCCTGGTCAGATAGATTGAGCCTGCCAGATACCCCAGATATTCGCCTGACGGCGAATAGACCGGGTTCGACAAAAAGACGAGATAGTTTCCCGTATAGGGGGTGAGTGGGTCAGAAACAAAAGGGCCTTTTTTTACGGCCTCCAGCTGCCCGGACGCCACACTCAGCGACGTACCGGATGGAATGAAATTTAAGGGAGAAGCGGCCACGACCCGCCCCTCGGGCGACAGGGCCAGCACGGAACTGAACATGTCTGACTGCAGACGTAGCCTGTCGGTTTCATGCTGCAGAACCTGCAAATCCCTGTAGCTGGTTATCTGTGCGGCGCTGAAAGCCAGTTCCTTCTGGGCCGTCCGGAACATGTTATCGGCAGTGTTGGCCAGTTTACGTGCATATGCAGTGCTGGATTCAAGGAGACGTTGTTCTGCCTGGTTCCTCAGCACAAAGCCGGTCACTGTGGAAAGCAGAATTGCTGTAAGGAGTATGCAGCACACAGAGTGCAGGCACAGCAGACTCTTTAGTGAGGGCTTGTTGAACATGGTTTGTCCCTGAATAACTTGTTATTTGTGTTGCCGAATTAATGCTGGCACGGACAGTTAACAAGATAGGGGCGGTCAGGCAATTAGTAAATCAGCATTATTGTTGATACGAATAGAGCCTGAGACGCATTTGCAGGCGTCAATCCAGCGAAATAAAGCGCGGATTGACTGTCATAAGCGCCACATCGATATCGATCACTACAGATGGACGGCCGGTTACGCCCGTCTGCGCGCCTGAACGATAGTCCCGCTAACGCCCGATGACCATTACTTTCACTCCCCTGCGCCAGTGGCCAGGCTCGCGGCCAGAATTCCCCTCCGGGCGCTGACGAACGCCTTCAGACAAAACCCGATCAGGGAGGCCAAAAAAACAGCCCCAGCCGCAGCATTATCTGCAGCCGGGCTTCAACAGTCTCACTCCAGCCAGCATGGAAAACATCCTTAGCGGACTTTACGAACCAGCTTATAGCCCAGCAGCAGCACCACTATCCACACCATACCGACATAGAGGGAAATGCGGGTATCGGGGAAATAGCCAATCAGACCGATAATAAAGCAGAGGAAGGCTATGCCGACGCCAGCAGTCCAGCTGCCGCCTGGCAGCGCAAACTGCAGCTTACTGGCAGCCTCTTTGCCAATTTTGCGACGGAACGCGATCTGCGACAGCAGAATCATGATCCAGACCCACACCGTTGCAAAGGTCGCCAGCGAGGCGATCACCAGGAAGACTTTTTCCGGCATCAGGTAGTTGAGATAAACCGCAATCAGCATGGCGAACATCATCACCACCACCGTCACCCACGGAATCCCGCGCGAAGAGACCTTCATAAAGACCTTCGGCGCATGTCCCTGCTGCGCCATCCCGTGCAGCATGCGGCCTACGCCAAACACATCGCTGTTAATCGCCGAGAGTGACGCGGTCAGCACCACAAAATTGAGGATAGAGGCGGCCGCCGCAATGCCCAGATGCTGGAAGGTCAGCACAAACGGGCTGCCCGAAGTTCCTACCTGATTCCACGGGTAGATCGACATAATCACAAACAGCGTGCCGACGTAGAACACCAGAATGCGCCACGGCACCGAGTTGATGGCGCGCGGAATCGACTTCTCCGGATCTTTCGCTTCACCGGCGGTGATACCGATGATTTCGATACCGCCATAGGCAAACATCACCATCTGCAGCGACAGCAGCATACCGACTACGCCGTGCGCAAAGAAGCCGCCGTTAGTCCAGAGATTGTGGATGCCGGTCGGCTGGCCGCCGTTGCCGAGCCCCCAGATGATCATGCCGAAACCGGCCAGAATCATCACGATAATGGTGGCGACTTTGAAGAAGGAGAACCAGAACTCCACTTCGCCGAACACCTTCACGCTCATCAGATTGACGGCACCGATGATCAGCACCACGCTCAGCACCCAAATCCAGTGCGGCACCTCAGGGAACCAGACGCCCATATAGATGCCGAACGCCGTGACATCCGCAATCGCCACAATCAGGATTTCAAAACAGTACGTCCAGCCGGTGATGTAGCCTGCCATCGGTCCAAGATAATCCTGCGCGTAACGTGAGAAGGAGCTGGCCTGAGGATTGTTAACGGACATCTCACCCAGTGCGCGCATGATGATGTAAGCCACTGCCCCGCCGATGATATAGGCGAGCAGCACGCTCGGCCCGGCCATTTTTATCGCGTCAGCGGAACCGTAGAACAGCCCGGTGCCAATCGCCGATCCCAGCGCCATAAAGCGGATGTGGCGCGTGCTCAGTCCGCGTTTGAGCTTGTTGGTTTCTTGCATAACAACCTGTACCTGTGAAATGAAAAAACCACGGGCAGGCCCGTGGTTAAAGAAAAATCAGTGCTCTCTGCTACGAGTGAACGGTCACCTGTTCCGGCCCTTTCACCCGATCAACAACAGCGGCAATCAGCAGCATCACCAGCGACGGCGGCAACCAGGCGAGACCCTGATCGGCCAGCGGCAGATGCTGACTGAAAGCGGGCAGCAAATCTTTAAACCCGGTGGTTTTAATCGCATCAACAATACCAAACAGCAGGCTAATCAGCATGGCTGGCGCGATAATCCGGCTGCTCTTATTCCACCAGTTGAGGGTGAAACTCAGCACCACCAGCACGATACAGGGCGGATAAATTGCCGTCAGTACCGGGATGGAGATCTGAATCAGGTGGCTCAGGCCGAGATTCGACACCACCATGGAGAACAGACCCAGAATAAACACCAGCGTTTTATACGATAACGGCAGGTATTGCGCAAAAAATTCCGCACAGGCACAGGTCAGGCCAACGGCGGTCACCATACAGGCGACGAAGATCAGCGCGGCAAGGAAGAAGCTGCCCATGTTGCCAAAGGTGTGCTGAACATACGCGTGCAGAATCGCTGCGCCGTTAGCGTTTTGATCCACCAGCGCACCGCTGCCCGCGCCCAGCTTAAACAGGCAGAGGTAGACCAGCGTCAGGCCCAGACCGGCGATTAACCCCGCCAGCACGGTGTAACGGGTCAGCAGCGCGGCATTATCGACGCCACGCGAACGGGCGGCGTTGACAATCACGATGCCAAATACCAGCGCGCCCAGCGTATCCATGGTCAGATAGCCATTGACGAAACCGCTGGAGAAGGCCGCACGCTGATAATCAGCGGTAGCCGGAACCGTGCCGCCAGCAGGCCACACCAGGGCAGCAACGCCCAGCACGGTCAGCGCAATAATTTTTAATGGCGCAAGGAAGTGCCCTACCGTGTCGAGTAGCTTGCCGGGATAGAGCGATACGCCAATCACCAGCGTGAAGTAAATCAGGCTATAGATAAACAGCGGCAGCGCGCCATCACCGGTCAGCGGTGCAATGCCCATCTCAAACGAGACCGTGGCCGTACGCGGTGTGGCAAACAGCGGCCCGACAGCCAGATAGCAAACGGTGGCCAGCACGATGCCAGCGACCTTGCCAATCGGGGTGCTGAGCGCATCCACGCCGCCGCCGACGCGGGCCAGCGCGATCACGGTCATCACGGGCAGACCGACTGCGGTAATCAGAAAACCAATCGCGGCAGTCCAGACGTGTTCGCCAGACTGAATACCGACCATGGGTGGGAAAATGATGTTGCCCGCGCCAACAAACAGGGCGAATGTCATAAAGCCCAGCGCGAGAATGTCCTTCGAAGTTAAACGATGTGTCATACGGCCTGTCACTGATGTTGCGGTGGAAGTTGGGTTAGTGTTGTCCCCTCGCTGCGTGTAAACCGCGACCAGGCTGACAATGTCAGCGCATTATGCTCGTCGCAGGGTAAAGCACAGGTGATTTAAGCTGCTTTTATTCTGTTCACAGAGGGATGGATCGACAACGGCGCTAAGTAAAACGTTTATAGCGGTGAAAGGCAATACGGGATCGGAAAACCAGAAGGTTATGCCGCCATTTTTTCAAAAGGCAGTGGATAGCGTTAATTTTTGCAGCAGGCACACAAGATGATGTGCCTAAATAATAGACAGAGCGTGAGAAATCCCCGCATAAACGGGTCTGAAGATACACAAAAGGCGCGTTTTACGCGCCTGTCTGCACAACGTTACAGCACTACCAGATCTGATTCGCGATATTGACCACCAGGCGAATCTTCTGCCACTGCTGCGCTTCGGTCAGGCTGTTGCCCTCTTCGGTTGAGGCAAAACCACACTGCGGACTGAGGCAGATCTGATCCAGACTGACATACTGCGACGCCTCTTCCAGCCGGGTTTTCACCTGCGCCGGATCTTCCAGTTCACCCACTTTCGTGGTGATGAGGCCCAGCACCACCTGCTGATGACCTGGCTTAATGTAACGCAGTGGTTCAAAACCGCCGGAACGGGCGTTGTCATACTCCAGGAAGAAGGCATCCACGTTGACGCTGCCGAACAGGATTTCTGCGACAGGCCCATAGCCGCCTTCAGAGATCCAGGTTGAACGGAAGTTGCCGCGACAGACATGCAGACCCACGGTCAGATCGGCAGGTTTACCTTCCAGCGCTTTATTCAACACCTGAGCATAAGTCTGTGCCAGCTGGTCAGGATCGTCGCCACGCGCCCGGATATCACGCTTCTGATCTTCAGAACAGAGGTAAGCCCAGACGGTATCATCCAGTTGCAGATAGCGGCAGCCCGCGTCATAAAACGCCTGAATAGCCGCTTTGTAGGTCTGCGCCAGATCGTCGAAGTAGTCTGCCAGATCGGGATAGACTTCCGCGTCGATCACCTTACGGCCACCACGGAAGTGCAGCACGCTGGGGCTGGGAATGGTCATCTTCGGCACCGCATCACCGGCAATACTCTGCAGGAAGCGGAAATGCGCCAGCATCGGATGATCCGTCGGGAAACCGAGTTTGCTCACCACTTTCACGCCATGCGCTTTGGTCTGCACGCCATTAAACTGAATGCCCTGCTCCGCTTCATAGCGCTCTACGCCATTCAGGCCATAGAAGAAGTCGAAGTGCCACCAGCCGCGACGAAACTCGCCATCAGTGACCACTTTCAGACCGTTTTCCCGCTGTTTCGCTACCACATCGCGAATCGCCTCATCTTCAACCTGGCGCAGGGCCGCCGCATCAATCTCTCCGGCTGCAAACTGTTCGCGCGCCTGCTTAATGGCGGCGGGACGCAGAAAGCTGCCAACGGTATCGGCACGGAACGGGGCGGTTTCTCTTTGCATGATCACTCCTGTCTCTCCTGCCGGTAATGACGGCAGGAAATAGTTGCATCCTGATATAAATAGCCATCTGGATGGCTACATGTCTGAACACAGAGTGGCATGAGCGGCTTTCTTCTGCAACTGAAGAAAATTCAGAGATGATGAAAAAAATTCACGTTCGGGAGATTAACGCAGCGCGGCGCGCGCCTGCGTCATCTGACTGTCAGAGAGCGGCAGATAGCCCGCTTCGCTGACCCGCCGCTGTCCCTGTGCCGAAAGTACCTGCTGCAGAAACGCGGCCACCAGCGGCGGCAAAGGTTTGCCGGGCGCTTTATTCACATAGAGATAGAGCGGGCGCGCCCAGGGATAACGGCCACTGCGGATGGCATCGGCATCCGGGGTAATCGCCTGCCCCTGATCATTCATCACCGCCAGCATTTTTACGCCGCTGAGATGAAAGCCAAAACTGGCGTAGCCGATGCTGCGTGAATTACCGGCCACCGCCTGCACCACTGCGGCCGAGCCGGGAAACTCCGCCACGTCGCTGCGAAAATCACCTTTGCACAGCGCCTGCTGCTTGAAGAAACCCCAGGTGCCGGAGGCGGAGTTACGTCCATAGCGCTGAATCGGCCGTTTACTCCACTGCGCGCCGGTTAAGCCGAGATCGCCCCAGCGCAGCGGCACGCTGTGTGCGCCACACAGACGGGTAATCGAGAAGATGGCATCGAGCTGACGCGGTTCAATCTGCTGCAGCGGATTGCGCTGATTCACCACTACCACCAGCGCATCCATAGCCACCGGAACCGCCAGCGGCGGATAGCCGTAGCGCGCCTCAAAGGCCTGGCGTTCATCTGCCTGCATCGGGCGGCTCATCGGACCGAGTTGTGCTGCCCCTGCCGCCAGCGCGGTCGGCGCAGTAGAAGAGCCGGAGGCCTGAACCTGAACATTGACGCCCGGCGCCTGGCGACTGAAATCTTCGCCCCACAGCGTCATCAGATAGCCCAGCGTATCGGATCCGACGCTGCTGAGATTGCCGGAGAGCGCGCCGGGCTGGGCCAGTGCCAGGCCCGGCAGCAGAGTAACGATCAACAAAAGAAGGATGCGCATCAGGGAGATCCGGCAGCAATTAATGAACGGCATTCTCCTGCATCACGCTGCTGACAATCAACCTCGCTGGCAGCGTAAAGGTAAAACAGGTCTCCTTGTGCGGCACGCTGGTGATATCGAGCCGCGCGTTATGGTGGCTCAGAGCATGTTTCACTATCGCCAGCCCCAGCCCGCTGCCGCCGGTCGCACGCGAACGGGCTTTATCGACCCGGTAGAAACGCTCGGTAAGACGCGGAATATGTTCTGAGGCGATGCCCGGCCCGTTATCGCACACCCGGAAGATCGCCCCCTGTTTGCCGCGCAGCCAGCTGATATCAATTCGCGTGCCATCCGGTGTGTGGTTTACCGCGTTGTAAACCAGATTGGAGATGGCGCTGCGCAGCTGTTCATCGTTGCCGAACACTTTCAGATGGGGATCGGTATGGAAATGGATGTCGTGACGGCCGCCACTCAGCGTTGCCGCCTCATGCTGCAGCAGTTTCAGCATCACCGGCACATCGACCTTCTCTTTCAGATCGATCGCGGGCGCGGCTTCAATGCGCGACAGCGTCAGCAGCTGTTTGACCAGGCTGTCCATGCGGCGCGTCTGCTCCGACATGGTGTGCAGCGCTTTGCTGCGCGAAGGCTCGCTCATCACCGAGTCGTTCATCATCTCCAGGTAGCCCTGCAGCACCGTGAGCGGTGTGCGCAATTCATGGCTGACGTTGGCAAAGAAGTTGCGGCGCGCCCCTTCCAGCTGATGCATCTGCGTGACATCACGCGCCACCAGCAGCCACTGCCCTTCGCTGTAGGGCATGACGCGGAACTCCATGTGAAGTTTGTTGTTCAGCACCAGCGTCAGCGGCTTGTCGAAATCGCGCTGGCGAAGATAGCGGGAGAACTCCGGATAACGGAGCAGATTGAGGATGTTCTGGCCATTATCTTCCGGCCAGCGCAGACCCAGGTGCTGCTGCGCCAGGCCGTTACACCAGAAAATGGTGCCCTCTTCGGTAGTCAGGATCACCGCATCCGGCAGCGACTCGGCACCGCTGCGGAAACGCTTAATCAGATTGCCCAGTTCACGCCGCCGCCGCCGGTTGCGGAGCTGCATCTGGTAAAGACCATAAAACAGCGGTTCCCAGCTGGCACGCCCGGCTGGTGGCGTCATGGTGCGGTCCAGCCACAGCCAGTGCGACAGCCGCATCAGATTGTGAAAATGCCACAACAGCACCGTCAGCACGCTCAGCAGCAGCCACCAGGGCAGACCGCCGAACAGCAGGCCCAGCAGCACTGCGGGCAGACAGACCAGCAGCAGTTCTGTCAGTAATCTCTTCCAGGAGAGGCGTTCCAGCACGGTAAAGGCTCCGTTTAGTAGCGGGCAGAGAAACGATACCCTGTTCCGCGAACGGTTTGTACCATGCGATCGTGGCCGGACACTTCCAGCGCTTTACGTAAACGACGGATGTGAACATCGACAGTACGATCTTCCACATACACATTGGTGCCCCAGACGTGGTTCAGCAACTGTTCACGGCTGTAAACGCGTTCCGGGTGGGTCATAAAGAAGTGCAGCAGCTTATATTCGGTAGGGCCCATCTCCAGCGGCGTGGTTTCGGACATCACGCGATGTGAGGAGGGATCCAGACTCAGCCCCTGCATCTCAATCACCTCTTCCACGGCCATCGGCGAAATACGGCGCATCACCGCTTTGATTCTCGCCATCAGCTCTTTAGGTGAAAAGGGTTTAGTAATGTAATCATCGGCACCCACTTCCAGGCCGCGCACCCGATCCTCCTCTTCGCCGCGCGCGGTGAGCATCATCACCGGGATATCGCGTGTCATCGCCTCGCGTTTCAGATGTTTGATAAACTGAATACCGCTGCCACCGGGTAACATCCAGTCCAGCAAAATCAGATCGGGCCAGGGTTCAATCAGCTTGCCAACGGCGCTGTCATAATCTTCCGCCTCGATTGGCTGATAGTCGTTCTGCTCCAGAACAAAACACAACATTTCACGGATGGGGGCTTCATCCTCCACAACCAAAATGCGCTTAGCCATTATTACTCCTGCTGATTATGACGGATGTCACTGAGATTCGCGGCGCCATTATGCGTCAGATTTGTGACACTTTTATGAAAAACATAACCTGCCTGTAACCTCACTGGTAATCATTTATGACAGCGCAGCGACAATTTTTTGCTTTGGCCGCAGAGCCAGTATAATCGCCGGGCGAATCACAACGGCAGGGACTCATCATGCGCATCATTCATACTGCGGACTGGCATCTGGGGCAGTTCTTCTACAACAAAAGTCGGGCAGCCGAACATCAGGCATTTCTCGACTGGCTGTTGATCCAGATTGAACAGCATCAGGTGGATGCGTTGATCATCGCAGGCGATCTGTTTGATACCGGTACACCGCCCAGCTACGCCCGCGAGATGTTCAACCGCTTTGTGGTGGCGCTGCAGCCCAGCGGCTGTCAGCTGATTGTGCTGGCGGGCAACCACGATTCCGTTGCCACGCTGAATGAGTCGCGTGAGCTGCTCGCCTGCCTCAATACCCGGGTGATCGCCACCCCGCAGGAGAAGGATGATGTGCTGCTGCTCAACACCCGCCAGGGCGAGCCGGGCGCGCTGCTGTGTGCGATTCCCTATCTGCGGCCGCGCGATATCCTGCGCAGCCGGGCGGGTCAGTCGGGACGCGACAAGCAGACCTCGCTGCTGGAAGCGATCGCCCACCACTATCAGCAGCGATTCACCGCCGCCCAGGCGCTGGGCCATGCACTGCCGATTATCGCCACCGGCCATCTCACCACCGTCGGCGTCAGCCAGAGCGATTCGGTGCGCGACATCTATATCGGCACGCTGGATGCCTTCCCGGCCAGCGCGTTTCCCGCGGCTGACTATATCGCACTGGGGCATATTCATCGCGCTCAGCGCGTCGCGGGCAGCGAGCATATCCGCTACAGCGGCTCGCCGATTCCGCTGAGTTTTGACGAGCTGGGCACAGAAAAAAGCGTCTTCCTGCTGGAACTCACCACCAGCGGCCTGCAATCGGTCACGCCGCTGGTGGTGCCACAGGCGCAGCCGATGCAGGTGCTGAAAGGATCGCTGGCGCAGATTGCAGAACAGCTAAATGCCTTCAGCACGGCAGAGCAGGAGAAGCCGACCTGGCTCGACATCGAAGTCACCACCCAGGAGTACCTCAGCGATCTGCAGCGTCAGGTAGAAACCCTGACCGCCACGCTGCCGGTCGAAGTCCTGTTGCTCCGCCGCAGCCGTGAACAGCGACAACAGAGCCTGGCGCGGCTCGACAACGAAACCCTGAGTGAGCTGAAGGTGGAGGAGGTCTTTGCCCGCCGGCTGGCGCTGGATGAGGAGCTGCAACCAGAGCAAATCGCCGAGATGACCACCCTGTTCCGCCAGACGCTGGCCGCCATGGAAGAGACCCAATGAAGATCCTCACGCTACGGTTCAAAAACCTCAATGCCCTTCGCGGTGAATGGTTCATCGACTTCCGCGCCGAACCTTTCGCCAGCAACGGCCTGTTCGCCATTACCGGTGCCACCGGCGCCGGTAAAACCACCCTGCTGGACGCCATCTGCCTGGCGCTCTATCACCAGACGCCGCGCCTGGGCGCGATTTCACAGAGCCAGAATGCGCTGATGACCCGCGACTGTGCCGAATGTCTGGCCGAGGTGGAGTTTGAGATCAAAGGAGAAGCCTGGCGCGCCTTCTGGAGCCAGAACCGCGCGCGCGGCACTGCCGACGGCAAACTTCAGGCACCGCGCGTTGAGCTGGCACGCTGCGCCGACAACATCATTGTTGCCGATAAAGTCGGTGACAAGCTGAAGCTGATCGAAACCCTCTCCGGGCTCGATTTTGAAAGGTTTACCCGCTCGATGATGCTGTCACAAGGCCAGTTCGCCGCCTTTCTCAACGCGAAAGCCAGTGAGCGCGCGGAACTGCTTGAGGAGCTGACCGGCACCGAAATTTACGGTCTGATTTCCGCCGCCATCTACGAGCGCCACAAAGAGGCAAAAACCCAGCTGGATCTGCTGCGCAGCCAGGCGGGAGCGATGGCGCTGCTGGATAGCGACGCACGCGACGCGCTGCAACAGCAGCTCACCGATCTGACCGATGCGGAACAGCGGCTCAGCGCGCACTATCAGCAGGCGCAGCAACAGCAGCAGTGGCAACAGCAGGCGCAGCAGTTACAGCAGGAAAATGCGCAGGCTGACGTCGCGCTGCAGCAGGCCCAGGCTGCATCCCAGGCGGCAGAGGCCGATCGTCAGCGGCTGGCACGCAGCGAACCGGCTGAAAAGCTGCGGGTAAAACTGCAGCAGCGCGATGCGTTACGCACAGAACAGCAGCAGGTCGTGAGCCGCTGTCAGCAACTCACGGCGGCGCAGCAGCAGGCGCAGACCCAACAGCAGCAGCATCAGCAGCACTACGCGGCGACCCAGAGTGCCCGCCAGCAGGCGCTGCAGGAACAGCAGCAGCAGGAGAGCCTGCTGACAGAACAGGTGCTGCCGCTGGATCAGCGGATCAGTACACTGCAGCAGCAGCTTGCGGAGCAGCAGCAGGAAAACGCCCGACAGCAGCAGCATGCTGATCAGACACAGGCCAGCCTTGCAGAGCAGAAGCGCCAGGTTGAGACATGGCAGCAGGCGATTGCCGAACAGCATCAGTTACGCCAGCAGCTTGCCGATCTCGCCCAATGGGGCGCTTCGCTGCCGGTGTGGCAGGAGAACTTTGCCCTGCTGGCGCAGCGTGAAGCGACCCTGGCCGGACTGGCGCAACAGCGCGAGCAGCAGCAGCGACAGATCGCTGCCCAGCAGGCGGAACAGCAGCAGCAGGCAGAACAGGCGCTCCCGCGCCAGCAGGCGGAGCAACAGGCCCGCCAGGCGCTCTCGCAGGCGGAGCAAGTACTAACTTCGCTACAGGAACAGCATCCGCCTGCCGCACTGCGTCAGGCATTAAGCCAGTTGCAGAACAGCCGTCCGGCTCGTCAGCAACTGCTGCTGCTTTCAACCCAGTGGCAGCCGCTGCACCAGCAGCTGGGCCAGCGCCAGCAGCGGCTTATCGCGCTCGCAAAAGCGCATCAGCAGAGTGAAGCGGAACTCCAGGCCCTGCGCGAAACGTGGAAACGCGAAAAACAGCAGCTGGATGATGTCGAAAAAATCTGCGCGCTGGAGCAGCAGATTGTCGATCTCAGCGATTACCGCGCCCGGCTCGCCGCCGATCAGCCCTGTCCGCTGTGCGGCTCCTGCACGCATCCCGCCGTTGAGGCCTACAGCACGCTGGAAGTAAGTGCTAACCAGCAGCGCCGGGCTGCACTGCAACAACAAACCGAGGCATTGCGCGAAGCGGGCACGGCAAAAAGCGAACAGCTGAAACAGTCAGCCGTGCAGCAGCAGACCCTGCGCGATGAGATCGCGGAGATGCAGCAACAGCTCGATCGGCTTGAGCAGCAATGGCAGGCGCTGAGCGGTGAGCTGGCACTTACCTTCCCGCTCGCCGATCGGGATACCTTAACCGCGTGGGAGCAGCAGCAAAGCGAACGTGAAAGCCAGCTTGAGCAACAGCGACAGGCGCAGGAAGCCGCCGAACAGGCGCGTCAGGCCGCAAAGGATTACTATCTTCAGCAGTCACAGGCCTGGCAGCAGCATTTGCAGGCAGAACAGCTGGCGCAGCAGTCGCTGTCCAGCCTGCAACAGGCGCTGGATGCGCTGCAACAGCGTCAGCAGCAGGAACAGCAGGCCATGGCGCAATTGCAGAGTCGTCTGGAGCAGCAGTTCAGTGCACACAACCTTGCCCTGCCCGACGCCGCCCATCGCGAGGCGTGGCTGACAGAACAGCAGCGGCGCTGGGAGCGCTGGCAGGAAAGTGAGCGGTTGCTAGCAAACCTGCAACCGCAGCTGTTAAAGGGGGAAACCCAGCTCACTGCCCTGCAACAGCAGGCAGAACTGGAGCAGCAGCAGCTCACCACTCGTCAGCAGCAGCAAAACCAGAACCAGACGCAGCTCAGCGAGATGCGCCGTGCCCGTCAGGCGCTGTTTGGCGACCGCGAGGTCACCCACGCCCGTCAGCAGATACAGGCCCGCGTTCAGCAGGCTGATGAACAACTGGCACAGCAGCTCACTGCCCTGCAACAGGCGCAGGCCGAGGTCAGTCGCCTGCAGGGTGAGCTTTCGGGGCTGGAAAATCAGCGGCAGACGCTCAATAGCAAACTGGCAGAGGCGGAAAGCGCGCTGCAGCAGGCACTCGAGAGCGCCGGATTCGCGGATGAAGCCAGCCTGCGCGCGGCGCTGCTGGATGAACGGACCGCAGTGCAACTGCGTCAGCAGTTGCAGCAGCTCGATCAGCAATGCCAGCAGCAGCAGGCGCGACTGGCGGATCTGCGCCAACGGCTCAGTCTCCATCAGCAGGCGAAACCCGCTGCGATGCCGGAATCCGCCGAAGCGCTGGCGCAACAGCTGGAGCAGTTACGGCTGGCATTGCGCGACAACGCCAGCCAGCAGGGTCAGATTCAGCAGCAGCTACAGAGCGATGCCAGCCTTCGTGTGCGCCAGCAGAGCCTGATGACAAAGATTGAACAGGATGGTGTGACGCTGGCGCAGTGGAGCCTGCTCAACGATCTGATTGGCTCCGCCAGCGGCGATAAATTCCGGCGCTTCGCCCAGGGCTTAACGCTGGATCACCTGGTGGCCCTGGCTAACCGTCAGCTCGATCGGCTGCATGGCCGCTATCTGCTGCAGCGACGGGCGCAGGATCTGCTGGAGCTGGATGTGGTCGATACCTGGCAAGCCGATGCGGCGCGCGATACCCGCACGCTGTCGGGTGGTGAGAGCTTCCTGGTGAGTCTGGCGCTGGCGCTGGCGTTATCGGATCTGGTCAGCCACAAAACGCGCATCGAATCGCTGTTTCTGGATGAGGGATTTGGCACGCTGGATGCGCAGACGCTCGACACCGCGCTGGACGCACTCGATGCACTCAACGCCAGCGGCAAAACCATTGGGGTCATCAGTCACGTGGAAGCGATGAAGGAGCGTATTCCGGTACAGATTAAAGTACGCAAGATGAATGGGCTGGGTTACAGCCAGCTGGAACTGCCGCAGGGATAGCGGGCGCCAGGGCGGTAAATTCTGGTTCTGACGACAGTCGGAGTAATGCCATAGCATTCATGATGCCGGTCTGTAGACTGTCGGCAGCAGACCGGAAGATCTTTAAGGAAAGTTGGCCAGTTAAATGAATTTAATTAATATAACGATGAGAATGTTGCCGGGGGTGATTATTGCAATGTCGCTCAGCGCCTGTCAGCAACCTGTGACAAAGCAACGGGATAGCGTGGCAAACCTCTGTCAGCCGTCGAAAGATCCTGACAGTCAATCCTGTCACTGGACTAATCAAATGCAGCCAGTACTGAACCGGCAGTTCAGCGATGCGGCGCGTTACGCCGGTCAGCAATGTCTGGTACGGATGGAGTGGCAACCACACAGCAGACATTATGCGGTGACCCAGACGCAGGGTGATGAAGCGCTCTGCCTGCGCGCCTGGCAACTGGTCGCGCAGACCCGCGATCTGCCGCCGCCGCCGGAGCCTGGACAACCGGCGTGGTTCGGCTTTGCGCCGCGCGGTTAACTGGCCAGACCTTCCTGACGCCACTGGCGCGGACTGATGCCAAACCAGCGGCGAAAGGCGCGTGAAAACGCGCTGACTTCCGAGTAGCCCAGCAGCAGCGCCATCTCAGAGATGGGCAGCTGCTTCTGCTGCAAATAGTGTGTCGCCATTTCGCAGCGCACCTGATCGACCAGCGCGGTAAAGCTGCTGCCCTCTTCGCGCAGCCGCCGCTGCAGTGACCAGCTCGACAGTCCGAGCTTATCCGCCACCTCTTCCAGCACCGGCTCACCCTGCATCAGCGATAAATTAACCTGCGAACGCGCCTGCTCAATCATGCTCTGCTGTGACGTCACACGGTTAAGCCGTCGGATCGCATCCTGCATCACCATTAACAGGATCGGATCGCTCTCCGGCATGGCGCGCTGCAGATCGCGTTTGGGGATCACCAGTGAATTAAACGGCTGATCGAACCAGACCGGGGCATCAAACACTTTGCAGTGATCGTGCCACTGGCCGGGACGCGGATGTTCAAAGTGGACTTCGCGCGGTGCCCAGTGTCTGCCCGCCACGTGGCGGATCAGATTCATAAACATCCCCAGCGTCAGCTCCGCATCCTGACGGCGCGACAGGATCGCGCCATGTCGCACCTGATAATCCAGCCGCCAGCACTCTCCCTTATCCACCAGCCGGGTTAAGGTGTCGTGCTGATGCCAGGGAAATGCGTTGACCACATTATGCAGCGCCTGTTCCAGCGTGGCGGAGCACAAACCGATGTAGCCGATCAGGCCTAATGACTGCGGTTTAAACTGCCTGCCGTAGTGCAAACCGAAGTTATCAAAACCGGAGTGACGCGCCGCCTCTTCCAGCACCCGACAGTAGTTAACCAGCCCCAGGCTGAGCGTCGGACTGGCCAGGCGCTCCGGATCGATGCCGCTGATGCCGAAGATGCGATCAACATCGCCGCCCTGGGTATGAATAAAGTCGCTTAAGCCAGTCGCCGCTGCTGCCAGCACGCCGTGATTGCCTGCCCCCGCCGCTGCCGAGCAGGCCGCAAACGCATCGGGCTTTATCAGTGTCGGATTCATGGTCGCCTCAGTCAGAATTCAGGTGGATCACCCGTTACTCCTATCCGAGCAATTTCCATACCAGGTCCCTGATGCCCGACGCGCCGCCTGCGGGCTGTCCGGGCGGCGCGCGGGCTACGCGCAGGGCACTGCGGCGGCGCAGCGACGCCCGCCGCTGGTGCATCAGACGCCGACCGGCAGCTGCTCACCTTCCAGATAGCGGCGGCAGAGGCGGACCGAGTGGCTGGCCCACGCCGATCCCAGGCTGCGCGCCATTTCGGTTTCGGCATGTGATCCCACCCACGCGGTGAGCTGGATACGACGCTGGATCAACAGCGCGGGCAGCATGGCCATCTCCGCATCGCTGATATGCGCCACCTGCTCATAGCCGCGGATCCAGTGATCGATCCACTCTGGCGCGCGCGGATGATGCTCAACAAAACTGATCGCCGCCGCCAGATCGTGCAGATACCAGCCGAGCCCGCAGTCATCGAAATCGATCACCCGCGTTTCGCCCTTGTGCAGCAGCAGATTGGTCAGCCGCAGATCGGCGTGGATCAGGCCATAGCGATCCGATCCTTTACCGAACTGCGTCATCGCCGCGCCGACCTGGCTTATCGCCTGCTCTACCACGCCGTGATCGGCAGGATTCAGATCCGGCGCATCCTGCCAGCGTCCCCAGTGACTCTCTGCGCTGGTCATGGTGTGGTGATCCCAGATGATGCGCTGGAAACCCGCAGGCGGCTGCCACTGTTTACTGTGCTGATGCAGCCGCGCGGTGATCTGGCCGAGCTGCTGAAAAGCGCGGGGATCGACGTCGGTGGTCGGCATCTCTCCGTCGATCCAGTGAAACAGCACCACGTAGCGTTCACCGCCCTCCGGCAGCCGCAGCGTCAGCACGGTTTCGCCCTCTTTGTCCGGCACCGCTTCCGGCACCATAATGCCGGTTTCGCGCAGCGCATTGAGCCACAGTAGTTCACTGACGATGTCGGCTTTTTGATGATAATCGCCGCGATGCAGCCGCAGCGCATAACGCCGGCCTGCCGCCTGCAGCAGAAACGTGGCGTTCTCTGAGCGGCACAGCAGGCTGAGCTGGCCCTGCAGCGCGGCGGGATAACAGGCCAGCGCCTGCTGCGCCATCAGGGTGAGTTGGGAATCAGTCAGGTTGTCATATTGTTTAGCGCTCATCAGTCCGGCTCCTTGTCACTTGCGTTATCTCAGCATGCGTTGCCAGAAGGTGAGCTGCTTGACTCCGGAAGAGACAAAGTTGACCGCAGCGTGCAGCTGGCCCGGTTGTTGCCTGTGAGTTGACCGTGGAGAACAGAAGTCACTGCGCCCGCGTCAAGTCGTGGCGAGTAATGCAACGGCATTATCCCCTTACTGTAGCGTAATGGCGGTGTAACGCCGCACGAAGCCAACAACGACGGGGATAACAGTATGACAAACAGACTCAAGCCCACTCTGGGCACCCTGCATCTGTGGGGGATTGCGGTTGGCCTGGTCATTTCAGGCGAATATTTTGGCTGGAGTTACGGCTGGGCCGTGGCGGGCACGCTGGGATTTCTGGTCACCACCGCGTTGATCGCCACGCTCTATACCTGCTTTATTTTTAGCTTCACCGAACTGACCACCGCGATCCCCCATGCAGGCGGGCCATTTGCCTATAGTCGCCGCGCCTTTGGCGAAACCGGCGGACTGATTGCCGGTCTGGCGACGCTGATTGAGTTTGTCTTTGCGCCACCGGCGATTGCCATGGCGATTGGGGCTTATCTCAACGTGCAGTATCCCGAACTGAACCCGAAGACTGCGGCGGTCGGGGCTTACCTGGTGTTTATGACGCTGAATATTCTCGGCGTAAAACTGGCGGCGATGTTTGAACTGGTTGTGACGGTGCTGGCGGTGATTGAACTGCTGGTGTTTATGGGTGTGGTTTCACCCGGCTTCAGCCTGGCGAACTTCGCCGCGCACGGCTGGGCAGGCAGTGACAGCTTCGGACTGCCCGCCTTCTCCGGCATTTTCGCCGCCATTCCTTTTGCCATCTGGTTTTTCCTGGCCATTGAAGGCGCGGCGATGGCGGCCGAAGAGGCGAAAGATCCGACCCGGACCATTCCCCGCGCCTACATCAGCGGAATTCTGACGCTGGTGCTGCTGGCGATAGGCGTGATGCTGATGGCGGGCGGCGCGGGCGACTGGCGCAAACTCGCCGACATTAACGATCCGTTGCCGCAGGCGATGAAAATGATTGTCGGCGAACACTCTAACTGGATGCATATGCTGGTGTGGATCGGACTGTTTGGCCTGATTGCCAGCTTCCACGGCATCATCCTCGGCTATTCACGGCAGTTTTTTGCCCTGGCACGCGCGGGCTATCTGCCGCCTTCTCTGGCCAAACTGTCGCGTTTCCAGACCCCGCATCGGGCGATTATTCTCGGCGGCGTGCTGGGTATCGCGGCGATTTACAGCGATGGTGTGATTAATCTGCAGGGGATGACGCTGACGGCGGCGATGATCACCATGGCGGTGTTTGGCGCGATAGTGATGTACATCATGAGTATGCTGAGCCTGTTTAAACTGCGCCGCAGCGCGCCGGAGATGGTCCGCAGTTTCCGCGCGCCGGGCTATCCGATTGTTCCGGGCATCGCCCTGCTGCTGTCGGTGGTCTGTCTGCTGGCGATGCTGTGGTTTAATCCGGTGATTGGCGCGCTGTTTTTCGCCATCATGCTGGCAGGCTATCTCTACTTCCTCGCCACCAAAGCGCAGCGCGATCGGGCGCCGCAGGACAGTATGCTGGTCGGCGAATAAAACCGGCACTTGTGAGTGCCGTGGGTTAACGATTCAGCGCCGGGTCTCTCCGGCGCTGAATCGTCAGCGGATGCTCGGGTAACTCAGCCGTTAAGCGGCCAGAGCCACGCTGCACCGCGTACGCCGCTGGAGTCGCCATGCTGCGCCTTCAGCACCGGCGTTTCACACTCCCCGCCAAATACCCACTTCTTCATCAGCACCGGCACGGTCTGATAGAGACGATCCACATTGCTCATCCCACCGCCCAGTACAATCACATCGGGATCGATCAGGTTCACCACCTGCGCCAGCGATTTTGCCAGCCGCAGCTCATAGCGGCTCATCGCCAGTTCGGCGATCGGATCCTGCTGCGCCAGCAGCGAGACGATCTCCGCACCTTTGCGATGCACGCCGCTCAGCCGCTGATAGTCGATACCAAAACCGGTGCCTGAAACAAAGGTCTCAATGCAGCCCTGCTGCCCGCAATAACAGGGCACTTCCTGACGGTAGCGCAGCTCATCCTCATCCATCCACGGCAGCGGATTGTGGCCCCACTCACCGGCATTGCCGTTGCCCCCGATACGCGACTCACCGTTGATCGCCACACCGGCGCCCGATCCGGTGCCGATGATCACGGCAAACACCAGCGACTGTCCGGCACCGGCACCGTCGATCGCTTCCGACACCGCCAGGCAGTTGGCGTCGTTGGCGATACGCACTTCCCGGTTCAGCGCCTGCGCCAGATCTTTATCCAGCGGCTGTCCGTTGAGCCAGGTGGAGTTGGCATTTTTTACCCGCTTACTGTAAGGCGAAAGCGTGCCGGGAATACCGAGGCCGACCGTGCCGGTTTCGCCGGTTTTCTGCTCCGCCAGCGTGACCAGATCGACAATCGCCTGTACCGTTGCCTGATAGTCATCACGCGGGGTATTCACCCGGTGGCGGAACAGCTCCTCTCCCTTATCCGACAATGCGATCACTTCTGTCTTGGTGCCACCCAGATCTATGCCTATGCGCAAGATTACGTCCTCGTTATTCGTTCAGGTGAGAGATACAGTAAAAGGCGTCTGCCGGAAAGGCAATGAAACCACTCCGATGTTTCGCTATCATGCGCGCTGACTCTCGCAGACTTGTGCGCCCGATCGCGCCACGGTAAGGAATCCCGATGTTGTGGTTTAAAAATATGATGGTTTATCGTCTGAATCGTGACATTCCGCTGTCCGCAGATGAGATGGAAAAGCAGCTCGACGCCTTCACGTTTTCACCGTGTGGCAGTCAGGATATGAGCAAGACCGGCTGGGTCTCGCCGATGGGCAACCGCAGCGATGCGCTGACCCATGAAAACAAAGGCCAGATTGTGATTTGCGCCCGCAAAGAAGAGAAAATCCTGCCTTCGCCGGTGGTGAAACAGGCGCTGGAAGCGAAAATCGACAAGCTGGAATCTGAGCAGAGCCGCAAGCTCAAGAAGACCGAAAAAGATTCGCTGAAAGATGAAGTGCTGCACAGCCTGCTGCCGCGCGCCTTCAGCCGTTTCAGCCAGACCTACCTCTGGATCGATACGGTCAACAACCTGATTATGGTTGACTGTGCCAGCGCAAAAAAAGCGGAAGATACCCTGGCGCTACTGCGCAAAAGCCTGGGCTCACTGCCGGTGGTGCCGCTGACGCTGGAAAGCCCGATTGAACTGACCCTGACAGAATGGGTACGTTCAGGCGAGCTGCCTGCCGGATTCGCCCTGATGGATGAAGCGGAGCTGAAAGCGCTGCTGGAAGATGGCGGCGTTATCCGCTGCAAGAAACAGGATCTGGTGTGCGATGAGATCGCCAACCACATCGAAGCGGGTAAGCTGGTAACCAAACTGGCGCTCGACTGGCAGGAGCGCATTCAGTTCGTGCTGGCCGATGATGGTTCAGTGAAGCGTCTGAAGTTCAGCGACACGCTGCGCGACCAGAACGACGATATTGACCGCGAAGATTTTGCACAGCGCTTTGATGCGGACTTTATTCTGATGACCAGCGAACTGGCCGCACTGACCAGCAATCTGGTAGAAGCGCTCGGCGGCGAAGCCCAGCGTTAATCAGTCACCGGCAGAATCATCCTGACAGACGATATTCGCCAAAAAAAGGACCGCTAAGCGGTAATGTCAGTCAGTTAAACGACAGGTGATACCGCAGTCTGGTGCCGGGCAGGGGCTGGCGGTCCTCGCGCCGCTTCGCGGTTCCTTCACTTCATTCGCCTGCCTGACGGACCGCCGGGGATGGCACATCC
>NZ_JBLWNV010000008.1:0-79 GCF_048452805.1 Pantoea sp. K16
ACCTGCGACCAATTGATTAAAAGTCAACTGCTCTACCAACTGAGCTAACGACCCGAAGTGGTGGGTGATGACGGGTTCG
>NZ_JBLWNV010000008.1:179-172182 GCF_048452805.1 Pantoea sp. K16
AACCGCCGACCCCCTCCTTGTAAGGGAGATGCTCTACCAACTGAGCTAATCACCCATATCTTCATACCTGTTCACTGCGGGCCACGCTGTTAAGAGTGGTGGGTGATGACGGGTTCGAACCGCCGACCCCCTCCTTGTAAGGGAGATGCTCTACCAACTGAGCTAATCACCCCCGCTGTGTGGAGTCGCATTATAGGGATAGTTGATTTTGAGTCAACGCTTTTTAAAACATAAATGTGCGTTCGGTTTATTTTTAAACACCCTGTCGCGCTTTTAGCCAATGTGCTGGTTTTACTGGCAGAAAAGCCCCTTTTCCCGGGCGGCAACTGGCGGGCATGCATTGAGGATTCACCGTCAGATGCTAGAATGTGCCCACTGTTTTTTCGCGTCTAACCTGTTTTTTGTCATCCAGACAGAGAACCCGCGCATCTAAGGCAATACTCAATGAAAATCAAAACACGCTTCGCGCCCAGCCCGACTGGCTATCTGCATGTAGGTGGCGCCCGTACCGCACTTTACTCCTGGCTCTTTGCCCGTCACAACCAGGGCGAGTTCGTGCTGCGCATTGAAGATACCGATCTGGAGCGCTCCACGCCGGAAGCTATCGAAGCCATCATGGATGGCATGAACTGGCTGAGCCTCGACTGGAATGAAGGCCCTTACTACCAGACAAAACGTTTTGATCGTTACAACGCGGTCATTGATGAAATGCTGGAAGCGGGTACAGCCTATAAATGCTACTGCTCTAAAGAACGTCTGGAAGCGCTGCGTGAAGAGCAGATGGCCAACAACGAAAAGCCGCGTTACGACGGCCGCTGCCGTGACAGCCATGAACATCATGCAGATGATGAGCCGTGCGTTGTGCGTTTCCGCAATCCGCAGGAAGGTTCGGTCATCTTTGACGACCAGATCCGTGGCCCGATTGAGTTCAGCAACCAGGAGCTGGATGATCTGATCATCCGCCGCACCGATGGTTCGCCAACCTACAACTTCTGCGTCGTCGTGGATGACTGGGATATGGGCATCACCCATGTGATTCGCGGTGAAGACCACATTAACAACACGCCACGTCAGATCAACATCCTCAAAGCAATTGGCGCGCAGGTTCCGGTGTATGCCCACGTCTCAATGATCCTGGGCGATGACGGCAAAAAGCTCTCCAAGCGTCATGGGGCGGTAGGGGTGATGCAGTATCGTGATGATGGCTACCTGCCAGAAGCGCTGCTCAACTACCTGGTTCGTCTGGGCTGGTCACATGGCGATCAGGAAATCTTCAGCGTGGCCGAAATGGCTGAGCTCTTTACCCTGGATGCAGTCAGTAAGTCTGCCAGTGCGTTCAACACTGAGAAACTGCAGTGGCTGAACCATCACTACATCAATACGCTGCCGCCAGAATATGTGGCGACACACCTGCAGTGGCATATTGAAGAGCAGAAAATTGATACCCGCACGGGGCCGGAACTGGCGAAGCTGGTTGGTCTGTTAGGCGAGCGCTGCAAAACATTGAAAGAGATGGCTGCATCCTGCCGCTACTTCTATGAAGACTTTGCAGAATTTGATGCCGATGCCGCGAAGAAACATCTTCGTCCGGTAGCGCGTCAGCCGCTGGAAGTGGTACGCGATAAGCTGGCCGCGATCGAAGAGTGGACGGCTGAAAACGTACATCAGGCTATTCAGAGCACCGCAGATGAGCTGGAAGTCGGGATGGGGAAAGTGGGCATGCCGCTGCGCGTGGCCGTAACCGGTGCCGGTCAGTCACCCGGACTGGATGTCACCGTGGAAGCAATAGGCCGCAGCCGCAGCGTTGCACGTATTGAGCAGGCGCTGGCCTTTATCAGTGAGCGGGAAGCGCAGGCTTAATAAACAGAACCGGAAGCTACGCGCTTCCGGTTTTTACTCTTCAGTGATATCCAGACGCTGCAACATGCCTTTAATACCTATCCGTAATATCAGCGCTGACAGCTGCTCCTGTTCAGCCTGACTCATTTGCGGAACCGCATTTACTAACAGTGCCGTCAGTGAATCTGCCGGAACCCTATACATTGCGGCGGGTTCGTGCAGGCTACGCGTCGAATGGATAAATTTTTCTACGCGATCATCGACATGAATCAATCGCGCCTTGCCGCCCTGAATGCCGGGTCTGGGCAGGGTGGTCCAGTTTTCGCGCTTAATCCATTTGTTCACTGTCTGTCGGCTCAGGCCCGTCTCTGAGGCAAGTTCTTCGGGTGTTAACCATTCCTTTTTCATCATAACTTCCCTGATAAATACACCTTACTCTTCGCTGATTCCCAGTCGCTGCAAAACGCCCTTGATACCTTCGCGTAAGATTAGTGCAGTGAATTGATCCTGCTCGTCCTGAGTCATTTGCTGGACGGAACTTATTAATAACGCAGGTAATGAATTAGACGGAGTGCCATAAGTTGCCGTCGGCTCGTTAAGGTTACGGGTCGACTGAATAAAACTTTTCACGCGCTCATCAATGTGAATCAATCGGGCTTTACCGCCTTGCACACCGGGCTTCGGCGTGGTCGTCCAGTTTTCCCGCTTGATCCATTTATTCACCGTTTGCCGACTGTAACCCGTCTCTGCAGCCAGCTCTTCGGGGGTAAGCCATTCCTTTTTCACGATGCAGTCCCTGATTAATACATTAGCAGGACATATTACAGCAAAACGTAACGGGTGAAAGTAACTGAAGCTGAAATTGCCTTTTGTCTCTCGACAAAAGGCAAAACATCATTACTGAGGATTACTGGCGGGTTCAGCGGCAGGGCGGAATGCAAGGAAATAGGCCAGACCAACGAACACGGCACCACCCACGGCATTGCCTGAGAAGACGGCAATAAAATTAGGGAAGTACTCTGCCCAGCTCATCTGACCGGCAAAAATGGCGGCCGGAATAATAAACATGTTAGCGACAACGTGCTGGAAGCCAATGGCCACAAATGCCATCACCGGGAACCACATGCCGAAGATCTTGCCGACCACATCTTTACTGGCAAAGGCCAGCCATACCGCCAGGCAAACCAGCCAGTTACAGCCGATACCGGAAATAAAGGCGTGCAGGAGATCAGCGTGGACTTTTGCAGAAGCGATAGCAACGGTCTTCTTCAGGTAATCGCCCTCGGTCATACCCAGCATGTGACCAAAGAACCAGGCGACAGCCACGCTGCCGAGAAAGTTAGCCAGGGTAACCCAGAACCAGTTGCGCGCCACGCTCATAAAGCTGATGCGACGGGCGAACCAGGCCACCGGTAAGGTCATCATATTACCGGTCAGCAGTTCACCACCCGCCAGCACGGTCATGATGATCCCCACCGGGAAGACCGCGGCACCTAACAGGCCACCAAAAGAGCCCCATTCAGCGGGAAGGGTGTTGATCACGTGAAGATCCAGCAGGAAGCCGGTCGCAATAAATGCGCCCGCCATAAAGCCGAGAATCAGAAGGATGCTGACAGGTGCACGGCTTTTAGCCACGCCTGACTGGATCGCCAGTTGTGCGATTTCTTTAGGTGTATGCAGCGACATAGTATCTCAGTAGTTTTTTTATGATTAATGGGACGATAACGCCTGGTGGACGCGTGGTGCGCGGGAGAGGGTCCCGGGTACCACTAAATTAGCGGGCTAAGTTTTGCATGCGAAAAAGCCGAAGACAAGAAAATTCCTATAACATATTTAACCGTGAATTAACCTGACGGCAGACTGAATAACAGTTAAAAAACGGTCCTGTGTGAACAGACACGATTTTCCCCTGCAGCATGCTGCTGAAACTTCGCAGGTTGCCGCCTTTTTCAGCGATCAAACAGAGAATGTCATTTTGCCGTTGACACCCCGGAGGGGGTTTCATATTATGCCGTCCGTCGCTTAACGCGACAGTTTTTCGGTTCGGGGCTATAGCTCAGCTGGGAGAGCGCCTGCATGGCATGCAGGAGGTCAGCGGTTCGATCCCGCTTAGCTCCACCAAACTTCTTCCCAAAAGTTTGGCACTGAAAAACGATTCCAGATGTGGGGGTATAGCTCAGCTGGGAGAGCGCTTGCATGGCATGCAAGAGGTCAGCGGTTCGATCCCGCTTATCTCCACCATTTTCTGACACGCCGTTGTCAAAATCCTTTCTGATTAATCTCTTATTCGCCAGTTGCTGCGGATCCCAACGCTATTGCTTTGCCATTCACGCTGCTGCGCACGCTTAATTGCGTTATTAACCGGCATAACCTGTCATGGCATCCGATGCTGTTTGCAGGACGTTGTGCCGCCTCTCGTGCACGATCTGAATGCAGATGTGACATGTGCAATGAAAGAGGTAACGCGGGAAAGGGGAATCAGCGGGAAGCAGAGCAAGGATAGAGCAGAAAGAGAAGGGCGAGACCTGCTCGCCCTTTGATGCTTAGAGTAGTGCGCAGAACCGTGCTTAGAACGCCAGAACCAGACCGGCGATAGCGGCGGAAAGCACGCTGACCAGCGTAGAGCCGTACAGCAGCTTCAGACCAAAGCGGGAAACCACGTTACCCTGTTCTTCGTTCAGACCTTTAATCGCACCGGCCACGATGCCGATAGAAGAGAAGTTAGCGAACGAGACCAGGAACACAGAAAGAATACCTTCTGAATGTGGTGACAGCTGACCCGCGATTTTCTGCAGATCCATCATGGCAACAAACTCATTCGACACCAGCTTGGTCGCCATAATACTGCCGACCTGCAACGCTTCGCCAGCAGGTACGCCCATCACCCAGGCAAACGGATAGAAGACAAAGCCGAGAACGCCCTGGAAAGAGATGCCGAAGATCAAATCAAACAGCGCATTCAGACCTGAAATCAGCGCGATAAAACCAATCAGCATGGCGGCAACGATAATCGCGACGCGGAAACCGGCCAGGATATACTCGCCCAGCATCTCAAAGAAGCTCTGGCCTTTGTGCAGATCCTGCAACTGCAGATCTTCTTCGTTCTCAACGCGATAAGGGTTGATCAGCGACAGCACGATAAAGGTGCTGAACATGTTGAGCACCAGCGCGGCGACCACATACTTCGGCTGCAGCATGGTCATGTAGGCGCCGACGATCGACATCGATACGGTCGACATCGCGGTCGCGGCCATGGTGTACATGCGGCGCTGTGACATTTGGCCCAGGATATCTTTATAGGCGATGAAGTTTTCTGATTGTCCCAGTATCAGAGAACTTACGGCGTTGAAAGATTCCAGTTTTCCCATGCCATTCACTTTCGACAGTACGGTACCAATACCGCGAATCACCCATGGCAGGATACGGAAATGCTGCAGAATACCGATCAGCGCAGAGATAAAGACGATAGGGCACAATACGTTAAGGAAGAAGAAGGCCAGACCTTTGTCGCTCATGTTGCCAAAGACGAAGTTAGTACCCTCAGCGGCATACTTCAGCAGATGGTCAAAGAAGCCCGCGAATCCTTTGACGAAACCGAGTCCCGCTTCTGAGTTCAGGAAGAACCAGGCGAGCACAATTTCAATCACCAGTAGCTGTATAATGTAGCGAATGCGAATGCTTTTACGATCGTGACTAACCAGCAAGGCGAGTATCCCGACCACCACCAGTGCTAAAAGAAATTGCAAAATATGGGACATGGTTGCTCCAAATTTGAGGAGGGTTGTATTTTGTTGCGTATTCTATGTAACGCGTTACTTAAAAACGAGATCTGAACCACAATATAAGTATTCGCTATCGTTATATTTTCCAGAAAAGTTCCAGAGATCACGTCCTGTTTACAAATACTTCACTTCAGATAACCACATAATTATTGTCTGAATTTTACACCGGGCGTAAAGTGACACTATTGCTCACATTTTTAGCAATCACATCCTTTACTGTAATGTATAGCAATGGCTATACTTTATAGCAGCATCTATTACACCGATAACAACAAACGAATTTCACTTGCACCTGCTAACCCCTAAGCTGCCGGGGCAGGCAAATGTTCAGACAGGGTACCGGATATGTTTGAAAGTCGTACCGCCGAGCGCGCCGCTCGCGGAGTCAGAAAAGTCAAACTCGCACTACTGGGGCCCGCTTTTATCGCCGCTATCGGCTATATCGATCCGGGCAACTTTGCGACCAACATTCAGGCGGGCGCTGCTTACGGCTACAAATTGCTGTGGGTGGTGGTATGGGCCAACATCATGGCCATGCTGATTCAGCTGATGTCAGCCAAGCTGGGTATCGCTACCGGCAAAAACCTCGCTGAACACATCCGCGATCGTTTTCCCCGGCCCGCCGTCTGGTTTTACTGGGTGCAGGCGGAAATTATCGCGATGGCCACTGACCTGGCGGAATTTATCGGTGCCGCGCTGGGGTTCAAACTGCTGCTCGGCATTTCATTGATGCAGGGCGCGGTGCTGACAGGCATCGCCACGTTCCTGATATTGATGTTACAGAGCCGGGGGCAAAAGCCGCTGGAGCTGGTGATTGGCGGACTTCTGCTGTTTGTGGCGGCGGCCTATATCGTCGAACTCTTTTTCTCCCAGCCCAGTGTCAAAGAGCTGGTGATCGGCATGGCGCTGCCCGCGTTACCAACGTCGGATGCTGTATTCCTGGCGGCGGGTGTGCTGGGTGCGACCATTATGCCGCACGTGATTTACCTGCACTCCGCGCTGACGCAGGGTAAAAGTGAGGACAGCAAAGGTCAGCGGTACTCCTCAACTAAACTGGATGTGGCGATTGCCATGACCATCGCCGGATTCGTTAACCTGGCAATGATGGCGACCGCCGCAGCGGCGTTTCACTTCAGCGGTCACAGTAAAATCGCTGAACTCGATCAGGCCTATCTGACGTTGCAACCGCTGTTAGGTCAGGCAGCGGCGACGGTGTTTGGTCTGAGCCTGGTGGCCGCCGGATTATCTTCAACGGTGGTCGGTACGCTGGCGGGGCAGGTGGTGATGCAGGGCTTTATCCACTTCCATATTCCCCTGTGGGTGCGCCGAACCGTCACCATGCTGCCCTCTTTTATTGTCATCTGGGCCGGCTGGGACCCGACAAGGGTGCTGGTGATGAGTCAGGTGCTGCTGAGTTTTGGTATTGCGCTGGCGTTGATTCCGCTGCTCTCCTTTACCGGCAACCGCGAGCTGATGGGCGATGATATGGTTAACTCGCGTCTGATGCAGAATACCGGGCGACTGATCGTGCTGCTGGTGATTACGCTGAATCTTTACCTGCTGGTGGGTGAAGCGCTGGGGCTGTAGCGGTTATGGTAAACAAGAAAACGCCCGGTTCTGCCGGGCATTTTCTTGTTGGCAACGTCTGGCCAGGTTCGCAGTGATACCGAGCCAGCGCAGGAAACACGGTCAGATCGGAAAGACGCAAAATCCGTCATCCATGACATGCTCGGCCCGCGCCGTCCTGGCGCGGGACGCTTTCCTCTTCTGACCGTGTTCCCTGCGCGTTGAGTTTATGCGTTGCGGCCAGAATCACACTGATTGAAGTCTTTGTGTTGTCTGAAACGCCCGGTTCTGCCGGGCGTTTTTATTAATGGCGATCGTGTCCGTGATGGTCTGGACCGCGATGGTCAGGACCACGACGGTCATGATGATCCCAGCCACGATCACGATCACGGCGATACTGATGTTCCCAGCGACGCTCACGGTCGCGCTCATGCCAGCGGCGTTCGCGCTCCCACTGCTGCTGACGACGCCACTCTTCGTGTCGCCACCAGCGGCGTTCGTTGTAAGAATAGCGGTCGTTCCACCAGCGCGGTTCACGCCAGCGACCACCATCCCAGTAATAGCCACGGCGATCGCGATCGCCAAGATTCAGGGTGACGCCGGGGGCCAGAGTAATAGAGGCACTGGAGGCCTGGGCTGTGTGGTGTGCCAGCGGCGACAACAGGGCCAGCAGGGCAGCAAAAATAAGGGCTCTTTTCATTTTCTTCTCCTCATCAACAGTCTGACGCTGTTGCGGCGCAGCGATTATGCCTGCGTATTGCTGTTGTTACCGCATCATTGTGTCGGAAGATTGTGAGGAAATTGGGGAGAGAAAGGGGTTTGAGACTATTCTGGCGCAGAAAACGCCCGGCCTCAGCCGGGCGCTAAAATCGTTACAGCAGCGCCGCGTCAATCGCAACTAACTCGCTGTCGCTGAACTGACGGCGAGCGAGCATCGCCACCGCGTCATCGATCTGGGCTGTTTTGCTGGCTCCGATCAGTACTGAAGTCACACGCTCATCGCGCAGCACCCACGCCAGCGCCATCTGCGCCAGCTTCTGTTCGCGCTGCTGCGCAATAGCATTAAGCTTGCGGACTTTCTCCATCTTCTCATCCGTCAGCTGGTTCTCATTCAGGAACTTGCTGCCGCTGGCCGCGCGCGAATCTTCAGGAATGCCCTGCAGATAGCGATCGGTGAGCACGCCGCCTGCCAGCGGAGAGAAGGCGATACAGCCGACGCCCGCATCGCCCAGCGTCTGAATCAATCCCTGCTCAGGTGTGCGTTCAAACATCGAATATCGCGGCTGGTGAATCAGACAAGGGGTGCCGAGATCGCGCAGGATAGCTATCGCTTCGGCGGCGAGATCGGCCGGATAGTTAGAAAGGGCAGCGTAAAGCGCTTTGCCCTGGCGCACCACATGGTCCAGCGCGCGCATTGTCTCTTCCAGCGGGGTTTCCGGATCGGGACGGTGATGATAGAAAATATCCACATACTCCAGCCCCATTCGCTTCAGGCTCTGATCCAGACTGGCGACCAGATATTTACGCGAACCCCAATCCCCATAAGGCCCCTGCCACATGGTATAGCCCGCTTTAGTGGAGATGATCAGCTCATCACGATGGGCACGAAAATCTTCCCGCAGAATACGCCCGAAGTTCTCTTCTGCTGAGCCAGGGGGTGGACCGTAATTGTTGGCTAAGTCGAAGTGCGTGATGCCAAGGTCAAACGCATGACGCAGCAGCTCACGGCTGTTATCGACCCGGGTACTGTCACCAAAGTTATGCCACAGTCCCAGCGAAATGGCGGGCAGTTTGATTCCGCTGCGGCCGCTGCGGCGATATTCCATCTGTTGATAGCGATCGGGATGAGGGAAAAGGGACATTCAGCGCTCCTGGGTAAAAACGGGGATATGTGCCAAAAGTCTATCAGTGTATACGGTTACACTCAGTGACAGCGCGCTGCAATTCGCATTTTTACAGAATATTCCGCCAGCGTAACGTCGCCTTTCCAGCCATTGCGGCTGGCTAAAATAGCGGCACGCCTCGCTAATTTCATCCTGTGTCAGATACTTAACCCGACTCTTCCCTGAAAGGAATGCGCAATGTCCACTTTTACTGTTGGAGATTACCTGCTGACCCGTCTGCAGGAGATTGGTGTAAAGCATCTGTTTGGCGTGCCGGGCGACTATAACCTGCAATTTCTTGACCACGTCATCGCCCATCCGGCCATCAGCTGGGTAGGCTGCGCTAATGAGCTTAACGCAGCCTATGCGGCAGACGGTTATGCACGCTGCAACGGCGCGGGAGCGCTATTGACCACGTTTGGTGTGGGCGAGCTCAGCGCGATTAATGGCATTGCGGGCAGTTATGCCGAGTATCTGCCGGTGATCCATATCGTTGGCGCGCCTGCGACGCAGGCCCAGTTGCAGGGGGATTGTGTTCATCATTCGCTGGGCGATGGCGATTTCCAGCATTTTATTCGCATGGCCACAGAAGTCAGTGCGGCAACGGCACAGCTTACCGCCGACAACGCCACGGCTGAGATTGATCGGGTGATCGTCAGTGCGCTGCAGGCCCGTCGTCCCGGCTATTTGTCGCTGGCCGTCGACGTGGCGGCCATGGAGGTGCAGCCACCCGCGCAGCCCCTGAACAGTCATCAATCCTCTTCGCCCGCTGCGCGTCGCGCTTTCAGCGATGCGGCGGAACGTTTGCTGGCACCGGCGCAGCGGGTTTCACTGCTGGCCGATTTTCTTGCGCTGCGCTGGCAGCAGCAGTCCGCACTGGCCGCGCTGCGTGAACAGTGTGCGATTCCCTGTGCCAGCCTGCTGATGGGCAAGGGGGTTCTGGATGAACAGCAGCCGGGTTACGTCGGTACCTATGCCGGTGAGGCCAGCGCAGGTCAGGTGTGCGAACAGATCGAGCAGGTGGATGTGGCGATCTGCGTCGGGGTGCGATTTACCGACACCATTACTGCAGGCTTCACGCAGCAGTTTAACCCTGAGCGACTGATTGATCTGCAGCCCTTCAGCGCCAGCGTGGGCGGTGAACGTTTTGCGCCACTGTCGATGGCGGATGCGCTGAGCGAGCTGCTGCCGCTGTTTGAACGCTATGGCCAGCAGTGGCAACCCGGCGCCACGCCGCCCGCCGCGCAGCCTGCAGAACCGGCGGCAGCGATCAGCCAGCAGGCGTTCTGGCAGGCTATGCAGGCATTCCTGCAACCCGGCGACCTTATTCTGGCCGAGCAGGGGACAGCCGCCTTTGGGGCCGCCGCGTTAAGATTGCCCTCGCAGGCGCAGCTGGTGGTTCAGCCATTATGGGGATCAATCGGCTATACTCTTCCGGCAGCATTTGGCGCGCAGACTGCCGATCCTGATCGCCGGGTTATCCTGATCATCGGGGACGGTTCGGCGCAGCTGACAATTCAGGAACTGGGTTCGATGCTGCGTGACCAGCAGCGACTGATACTCTTTTTGCTGAATAATGAAGGCTATACCGTCGAACGGGCGATTCATGGCGCAACACAACGTTACAATGATATTGCCCAGTGGAACTGGACGGCCTTACCGCACGCCCTTAGCCTGCAGGGCCAGGCGCAGAGCTGGCGTATCAGTGAAACGGTGCAGTTAGAGGAAGTGATGGCGCGACTCTCAGAGCCGAAGTGGCTCTCTCTGGTTGAAGTCGTCATGCAGAAAGAGGATTTGCCGCCACTGCTACGAAAAGTCACCGCCTGCCTGAATCAACGCAACGGCGGCTAAGATTCAGATAGTTGCCGCTGTGCAGGGTGGACTATCGCGGTTAGGCTGTAGCACACCTGAGTAAGACGCTCACCAATCGCACCGGTGAGCGTTGTTGTTTTATGGGCAGAATTTTATAGTGTCCTCCAACTCTTAAGACCCCAAGCGGAGCAACAGAAGAATGACAACCTATGCCTTGGTCGGCGATGTCGGCGGTACTAACGCACGCCTCGCCCTGTGTGAGGTGGAAAGCGGCAGCATCACCCAGGCCAAAACATTCTCAACATCAGAATACGACAGCCTCGAAGCCGTCATCCGCCACTATCTTGATGAACAACAGCAGGACGTTAAAGATGGCTGTATTGCCATTGCCTGCCCGATTACCGATGACTGGGTTGAAATGACCAACCATGACTGGGCGTTTTCCACGCGCAAGCTCAAAGAGAACATCGGTTTTGAACACCTGGAAATCATTAACGACTTCACTGCGGTATCTATGGCGATCCCGATGCTGACCGCCGAAAACGTGATTCAGTTTGGCGGTACAGAGCCAGTCAAAGATAAACCTATCGCGATTTATGGTGCCGGCACCGGATTAGGCGTCAGCCATCTGGTGCATGTGGACAAGCGCTGGGTCAGCCTGCCAGGTGAGGGCGGTCATGTCGACTTCGCTGCCAACAGCGAAGAAGAAGATCAGATCCTGGAAGTGCTGCGCGAAGAGCTGGGCCATGTTTCAGCGGAACGTGTGCTGTCAGGTGCCGGTCTGGTTAACCTCTATCGTGCGATTGTTAAAGTGGATAATCGCGTGCCGGAAAACCTGAAGCCGAAAGATGTCAGCCAGCGTGCGCTGGATGACAGCTGCACCGACTGCCGTCGCGCGCTGTCAATGTTCTGCGTCATCATGGGCCGTTTCGGCGGCAACCTGGCGCTGAATCTTGGCACCTTTGGTGGTGTCTATATTGCCGGTGGCATCGTGCCACGCTTCCTGGAGTTCTTTAAGTCGTCGGGTTTCCGTGCGGCGTTTGAAGATAAAGGCCGCTTCCGCGACTATGTTGCCAGCATCCCGGTTTATATGATTACGCACGACCAGCCTGGCCTGCTGGGCGCGGGCGCGCATCTGCGCCAGACGCTGGGTCGCGAAATCTGATTCTGCTTTACCTCGCGCGCACTGCCATTCTGCGCGCGAGCGATTTTCCCGATCGGCCTGCTTCAGCGGGGCAGGATCGGGAAAACCCCCCGGACTTTTTGCTGCTCTCCTGCTTCGCCATCCCCCTTTCTGAACAGACCTTTAACCCTCCTGCGCTACAGGCGCATCAGCTGTCGAAACTGCTTCACCTTACTGCGGCTGACCGGCACCTGAAACTCCAGATCGCGCAGCTTCAGCAGATAGGTATTGTTAAACCACGGCTCGATTTCACGAATCTTGCTGAGGCTGACGCAGTAAGAGCGGTGGCAGCGGAAAAATTGCTGTTCCGGCAGGCGTGAACAGAACTCGGTAATATTCATCGACATCACGTAGGATTCGCGCCGGGTATAAACAAACGTCAGCTTCTCATGCGCCTCAACGTAGTAAATATCATTCACGTCAGTGACGATAATGCGCTCATCTTTGATCAGGTTGACTGTCTGCGGCGCGGGCGTGGCGCTGAGATGGCTGACCGCCTGCTGCGCCTGCGCTGTGGCTTCGAGCTTGTTCAGCATGGTAACAATCCGCGACTCCTGGTAGGGCTTGAGAATGTAGTCAAACGCCTCCAGCTCAAACGCTTCTACCGCATGCTCTTTCCACGCGGTAATAAAGACAATCAGTGGCTTGTGGGCAAACTGATGGATATTCTGTGCCAGCAGCATGCCATCCAGTGAGGGGATGTTGATATCGAGGAAAATCACATCAACCCGATGCTGTTGCAGGTACTTCAGCACGTCCAGACCATCGTCAAAACAGGCTTCGATCTCGATTTTGCTGTGATGCTGAATCATCCAGCTCAGCTCCTGCTGCGCCAGGAATTCATCTTCCACAATAATGGCTTTCATAACAGATTCTCCGCCAGGCGCTGGCCATTCTTACTCAGCGTAAAGGAAATCTCGGTGCCCGGCTGATGCCGCACGATATTCAATCCCTGACCCGACAAAAGTTTTACCCGATGATGCACATTGAGCAGGCCGATTTTATTACCGGGCATCTCGTTGCGCGCCACCCGTGCTATCACTTCGTCACTGATGCCCTGGCCGGTGTCCCGCACCGAGATCCGCACCTGATCGCCCAGATCCCGGACGCTCAGCGTCACCACGCCTTTGCCTTTACAGGGCTGGATGCCATGGACAATGGCATTCTCCACCAGAGGCTGGATCAGCAGACTCGGCAGCAGAAAATGGAGATCCTCATCGACGTCATAGATCATCGTCAGCTTATCGCCAAACCGGGCCTGCTCGATGGCGATGTAATCTTTCACCTGCCACAGCTCTTTACGGATGTCGATTAGCTCATCGTCGTTCAGTTCCAGGTTGTAGCGCAGATAGCGTGACAGGTTGATCACCAGCTGGCGGGCGGTATCGGGATTGAGCCGGATAGAAGAGGAGATAGCATTCAGGGCGTTGAACAGGAAATGAGGATTTATTTTACTTTGCAGCGCGCGCAGTTCCGCTTTATTAGCCATCTCGCGCAGCTGCTCGGCACGCGACACTTCAAGTTGGGTTGAGATGATTTGTGACAGGCCGATCGCCATCTCTTTCAGCGAGCCGGTAATACGGTGTGCGCGGCGATAGTAGATTTTCAGCGTGCCGGTGACTTTGCCTTTCTCCCACAGCGGGATCACGATCATGGAGTGAATATCTTTGGTGCGATGCGCTTCATCGTTGTTCTTAATGATAATTTTACCGCTGGCGATCGACTGCGCCGTGGTGGGGCTGATGCCATCATCCCCATGTTTATAATTATGTTCGCCATAGCCGACGTAGGCCAGAATCTGTTTTTTATCGGTCATCGCCACCGCATCGGCTTTGATCTCCCGTCGGATAATGTCACAGATGTTGCGCAGCGAGTCGCTGTTCACCTGACGGAACAGCGGCAGGGTTTTATTGGCGATCTCCAGCGCCAGCTTGGCCTGGCGGGCGGCAATCGCCTCTTTTTCCCCCTCGACGCTCTGCACCAGCAGCACAATGATGCCGATACTGGAGGCACCGAGGATCATCGGCAGAGCAATTTCTGACACAATCGCCAGCCCGAGTGAGGTGGGGCGCGCCCACACAACAATCAACAACATCGTCAGGGCTTCACAGAGCATGCCGCCGACGATACCGGCACGCCAGCGGTGCTCTTTCAGTACCCGGCGATTAATACCGCCCGCGACGATACCGGCAATGATGCTGGTAATCAGGCAGGGCACGGAGGTTACGCCGTGAATATCGATCAGAAAACGGTGCAGACCGGCAATAACCCCGGTGGCGATCCCGACCCAGGGACCAAACAGAATGCCACCCGCCATCACGGCGATGACCCGCACATTCAGCAGTGAACCATCGACATCGACACCCGACCAGGTACTGAACAGCGCAAACAGGGAAAAGATGGCAGTAACGGCTACTTTCTCCGCACGGGTGTGTTCATCTTTTTGCAGCAGCTGACGAAACGGGCGGGTGCGCGTCAGGAAGAACAGGCAGATCAGCATCAGGGCGGCGCGGTCAAATACTGCCAGTAACATCGTGAAGTGGGAGGACACAGGCGACTCGTCGGCAATGGAAAGTGCCTCTATGATAAAAAATGTGATCGCGAACCGCTAGCGTCCCGATCAATCACGGCGGGAGTTAGTGTTTCAGATCAATTTTTACGGCATATCTGCAAAAAGAGGAAAGGTTGAGTGCATTAAAGGGGAACAGTTTTTCGCCCTGCAGAGGCTGGTCGCTAAGGTGCCGTTTTGCTATGTTGCGCGATGAGGCGCGCCAGTGACCGCTGGAAATCGCGCCCATCGGGAGCAGCAGATGCAACTTGTCACCGCCAGATTAACCCTGAGTAAATTACAGCCAGAAGACTGGCAACTGTTTCGTGCCGTCCATGAAGATCGCGACACCATGACCTGGGTGAGCGAAATCCCCGATGAAGCGGATATCCGCCAGCGCTTCACCGAGCGTCTGGCCCCCTGGCAGGCGAGCAGTTTTCATATGCTCTGCCTGGTTGCGCGACGTCGTGACAACGGTGAGCCGATTGGCCTGTTTGGCTGCAGCCCCGAATGGGAGCCATACCGTCAGGCGGAGGTGGGCTATATGCTGCTGCATCGTCACTGCGGTCAGGGGTATGGCAGCGAAGCCCTGGCGGCGCTGTGTCAGTTTTTGCTTGAAGCCGATTTCCACAAACTCAAAGCGATGGTGATTGAAGGGAACTGGGCGTCACGCCGTATTCTGGAGAAAAACGGCTTTCAGCTGGAGGGCACGCTACGGGATAATTATCTGCTGAACGGCTGCTGGGTGAACGATTGGCTGCTGGGGCGGCTGAATCCGCAAAAATAAAAATATTTTCCGCCACCCTCGACAAAATGATCCTCGCCACGTTATGTTCGTAACGGGTCACCACAGTGACCCGCGTCGCTCGGACGGTCCGGGCGCTTACGTAATCCAGAGGACATCATGGCTGATAACAGCACACCCCGTCGTTTCTCGCGTATCGAACGCTTACCCCCTTACGTTTTCAACATCACCGCTGAACTGAAGATGGCTGCGCGTCGGCGCGGCGAAGATATCATCGACTTTTCAATGGGCAACCCGGATGGCCCGACTCCGCCGCACATCGTCGAAAAGTTATGCCAGGTGGCGCAGCGTGACGATACCCACGGTTATTCCACCTCTCGCGGTATTCCGCGCCTGCGCCGGGCAATCTCGCGCTGGTACGCCGATCGCTATCAGGTTGAGATCGATCCTGAATCAGAGGCGATTGTCACCATCGGTTCCAAAGAAGGCCTGGCGCACCTGATGCTGGCGACGCTGGATCACGGTGATACCGTGCTGGTGCCCAATCCCAGCTATCCGATTCATATCTACGGTGCGGTGATTGCCGGGGCGCAGGTACGCTCGGTGCCGCTGGTGGCGGGTGTCGACTTCTTCAATGAGCTGGAACGCGCCATTCGCGAGAGCTATCCCAAGCCAAAAATGATGATCCTCGGCTTCCCGTCCAACCCCACCGCACAGTGTGTGGAGCTCGACTTTTTCGAACGGGTGATTGCGCTGGCGAAGCAGTACAACGTGCTGGTGATCCACGATCTGGCCTATGCCGACATCGTCTACGATGGCTGGAAAGCGCCATCGATTATGCAGGTGCCGGGCGCGCGTGATGTCGCCGTCGAATTCTTTACCCTGTCAAAAAGCTACAACATGGCGGGCTGGCGTATCGGTTTCATGGTGGGCAACAAAGAGCTGGTCGCCGCGCTGGCGCGAATCAAAAGTTATCATGACTACGGCACCTTTACGCCACTGCAGGTGGCGGCGATTGCGGCGCTGGAAGGGGATCAACAGTGCGTGCGCGACATCGCAGAGCAGTACAAACGCCGCCGTGATGTGCTGGTCAAAGGATTGCATGAAGCGGGCTGGATGGTGGATAACCCGAAAGCCTCAATGTACGTCTGGGCAAAAATACCGGATCATTACGCACATCTTGGGTCGCTGGAGTTCGCTAAGCAACTGCTGCAGGAGGCGAAAGTCTGTGTCTCGCCCGGTATCGGGTTTGGCGACTATGGCGACACGCACGTGCGTTTTGCGCTGATAGAGAACAGCGATCGTATTCGTCAGGCGGTACGGGGAATTAAAGCGATGTTTCGTGCCGATGGCATATTGCCAGGCAGCATAAAAATGGAAGAAGAACGCTGACAGCCAGCAGGGGCGACTCAAGGGTCGCCCCGTGGCGGCACTGTCACGCCATTACTTCAGCAGCAGAACAAAGGTTCCGAACCAAAGTAACGCGAAAAAAGATATTCCCATCAAGGCATATTTCACAAAGCAACTCCTCTGAGCGGTTACGATGATGGCGATCCCAAACCAGTGCAACGCGAACAGATGTGGAAAAGAGATCGCCATTTACAGTCATGGTCTGCTCTTTTCCGGGTTGATCTGAATAACTCAGAACAGGATCGAGCGCTAATTTACGCGTAATCCTCCCCAAATGAAATAGGTCCGTTCTGAGATATTGCTCACAATTTTAAGGCACTTCGATTTCAGGGATCGCCGACATGCCTACACGTAACTGAGCCAGATGCTGTTGGTCGCCATCCAGCACAATTTTCACCGGCAGACGTTGAACGACTTTAGTGTAGTTGCCGGTGGCGTTATCGGGAGAGATCGCCGAAAAAGTTGCGCCGGTGGCCGGTGCGATGCTGTCCACATGACCGGTAAAGGTCTCGCCCGGCAGGGCGTCCACCCGGATCCGCACCCGCTGGCCGGGACGCACATCGCTTAACTGCGTCTCAAGATAGTTAGCGGTAATGTAGGTTTGCTGCAGTGGCACCACCGCCAGCAGACGGGTGCCGGCTGATACGTACGCGCCGGTCCGCACCGAGCGCTGACCTACCATGCCGTCAACGGGCGCAGTAATGCGCGTGTAGGAGAGATTCAGCCTGGCCTGATCGACGCTGGCCTTCGCCGCTGCAACATCCGCTTCCGCAGAACGCACCGCCGCCTGTAACACCCCCACCTGTTTTACTGCCGACGCCAGCGCGGCCTGACTCTGATGCACGGCTGCCAGCGCCGAGCGCTGGTTTGAGCTGGCTTTCTGCTGATCGTCGGCTGCCACGGTACCGCTTTTATAGAGGCGGTTATAACGATCGGCGCTCTGACCGGCATACTGCGCAGAGGCTTCGCTGGCCGCGACGCTGGCTTTCTGCTGATCAATCACCGACTGCTGCTGCTCCAGCTGTGCCTGACTGCTCAGCAGTTTCGCCTGGCTCACCTGCAGGTCAGCCTCCGCACTCTCAAGCGCCACACGATAGTCACGATCGTCCAGCGTCGCCAGCAGCTGACCCGCTTTGACCTGCTGATTATCCTGCACCTGCACGTGGCTGATGTAGCCCGAGACTTTCGGTGCCACCAGGGTGTAGTCCGCATTGACGTAAGCGTCGTTGGTGCGGTGATCGTTGCCGGTCATCAGTGACCAGACCACAAAAGCGATGGCCAGTAACACCAGCAGCAACAGACTCAGCAGCAGGGTTCTTTTCATTTCGAAAGCACGCATATTCAGTTATTCCGGGAAGGGTTTTGAATCAAAGTTTGAGGCGGCCACACCCGTTTTGGCAGGATGGCGGTAAGCAATAACAGGCAGGCGGCAAAGCCGGTCAGCATCAGCCAGCTGTCGCTCAGACCAAGGATCGTGGCCTGATGCCTGACCAGGGTGGCGAATCCGCTGAGATTACCGGCGGCGCTGATGCTGCCATCCGGCAACAGCGGCAAGCTGCTGCTGGCCTGACTGGCCGTCGGCGCTGTCATCAGCCAGCTGCGACTGGCCGCCTGATTAATCAGCACACTGGAGTGAAACTGCTCACGATGCGAAAGGAAAACCTCAACCAGCGTAGAGGCAGCGATGCTGGAAAAGCCGCGCACCGTATTAAACATTGCCGAGGCAAACGGGCCTTCTGGCGGGGCTACAACGCTGGTGGCGCTCATCAGTATCGGCAAAATGATCATCGGTTGTCCGAACGCCTGCAGGATCTGCAGCAGCCAGAAATTCTGTCTTGCCCAGTCACTGGTGATCTGTGTGCCCAGCAGACAGGAGGTCACCAGCAAGCCGACGCCCGCCGTCAGCATCCAGCGGCAGTCGATCCAGCGGATATTTAGCAGGGCTGCAATCAGCGGTGCGATCAGCAGTTGCGGCAGACCCACCGTCAGCGCCAGCGGGGCAAACTCAAGGGTGCGAAAGCCGCTGACCTGAGCAAAATAGGCCGAAGGCAGCGCGGAGCCAGAAAGCCCAAGGATGAGCACGCAGGCCAGGCCCAGCAAGCCATGCGCCAGATTTGGCCGTCGGAGCATCTGCAATTTAAACAGCGGCAGCGGGTGAAACCACTCATTAATCAGGAAAACCAGCAGCAGCGGCAGCGCGGTGAGCAACATACCGGTAATCAGTGGCGAGTTCAGCCAGTCGAGGCGCTCACCCTGGGTCAGCACCAGAATCAGCAGCGCAACACCACTGCAGCCGGTCACCATGCCGAACAGATCGATCTGCTGAAAGCGTTCCGGTCGCAGCGGATCCTGGGGCAATCCCCATCCTGTCAGCAGCATAGCGATCAGCATCAACGGCACGACCTGCCAGAACACCATCATCCAGCTGACGTGATCGGTCCACAACGAGGCCAGCGAGGCCGCCATATTGGGGCCAAACGTCGCGGTCAGGGCATAGCCCGCCAGGCCAAAAAGTTTAAAGGGCGGCGGCAGAAAGCGCAGGGCGACCGTCATCAGCATTGGCGGTAAGGCGCCGCCAAACAGGCCCTGCAATACGCGCAGGCTGATAAACAGCGTCGGATCCCGCACCAGCGGCAGCAGAATGCCGGTCAGCATAAATCCCGCCGACACGCCTAACGTAAAACGCCGCAGCGACAGGGTGACGGCAAACCAGGGCGCAATCATCATGGCGGCTACTTCTGCCGCCTGATAACCAGAGATAATCCAGCTACCCTGATCGTAACTGATGCCGATCGCGGCACGGATATCGGCCAGCGCGATATCACTGACGCGATCGTTCAGCCCGGAGGTCAGCGCGGCGATGAGCACGCCGACTAATCCCAGTGCCAGTCGCAGTGTAAAAGGATGAGGGGCCGGCGCGGCGGCAGGCTTAGCGTTCATTGCAGGCGATCTCGTTATTATGATGCAGTGTACTGCGATGTGATACAGGTCGTAATATTACATCCCGGTATACTGTATTGCAATGTGGTACAGGCTGTAAAAAGTGCGGCATTCGCGCTACAGTAAGGCAGCTCAAACAGGACGACGCTATGGCACATCAACCCTCCAGCCGCGAGGATGAAAAAACGGGCGGTATACAGGTCATCGCCCGTGCGGCAAAAATTCTTAATGCGCTTGGCGAACAGCCCGGCGGCATGAGCCTCGGTGAGATCGCTCAGGCGGTCGAACTGCCGCGCTCAACGGTGCAGCGTATTGTTGCCGCGCTCGACAGCGCAGAGCTGGTGCGCAGCAGCGGGGCGGGCGGACTGCGTCTGGGGCCGGCGCTGTTAAAACTGATCTCCAGCGTACATACCGATGTGGTTGATCTGGTCAGTCCGCTGCTGGAAAAACTCTCTTCCGACACCAATGAAACCGTCTCGCTGGCGCGCGCCAGCGGCAGTCAGCTGGCGATTATTCACCACGTGGTGGCGTCGCGTGAGCTTCGGGTGGTTCCGCATATGGGACTCAATCTGCCGCTCTACAGCACCTCCGGTGGACGGGCGTTGCTGGCGCTGGAGTGTGAAAAAGATGTACGAACGATCGTTGGCGACGCCTGGCAGGAGTTAACCGATATGACGGTGAAAACGCTGCCTCAGTTGCTGCAACATATCAGGGAAGTGCGCGAAACCGGTATCGCCGTGGATCGCGGTGAAACGCTGGAAGGTATCTCTACCATGGCGTTTGCGCTGGATACGCTGTTTGGTCGTTTTTCTGTCTCTTTGCTGGTGCCTTCTGCACGTTTTCTGCGACACGAAGCCCGTTTTCGTGACGAGATGCTGAAGTGTAAAGAGGCACTGGTGCGTGAAATCGGCAAAGTCGCCGCGATAGAAGGATAAGCATTCGATGAAAACCCTGCTGATGGCCATTGATCACTCTCCGGTAGCGGAAAAAGTGGTCGCCTTAACCATTGAAGAAGCGCTGGCGCATCGCGCCGAGGTGGTCGTGCTGTGCTGCGTCGATCCCGCTTACTCCTCCTGTAATCAGCCAATGGAAATCGATGCGGGTGAAGATCCGGCCGATTTTGTGGCTGCGCAGGATGAGCAGAATACGGCAGAAATGGTGGTGCGCCATGCACTGGCTCCGTTACTGCGTGCGGGCATTAATGCGCGGGGCATGATTCTGGCGGGTGACGCGGCAGATACTATCGTTGCCCAGTCGCAACAGCTTAAGGCCAGCATGATTATCATGGGACGTCGCCATCTCTCCTCTTTGAATCGGCTGTTAAAAGGCTCAGTCAGCGCATCGGTTATTGAGCGCGCTCACTGTCCTGTGCTGATCGATGTGCGTAAGGATTAATCCCGCCGCATGAATGCTCTGCTTTTTATTACGCTGGCCGCGTTTGCGCTGCTGGCGCTGATTGTAATTGTACTGATCAAAACCACCCGGCTGCGTTTGTGGCAGGGGCTGATCATCTTTCTGCTGCCTCTGATACTGGCGAACCTGCTCTGGTTCAGCTGGGTTGCGCCGCATCAGTTGCAGGCCAGTCAGCGTGAGCAGGCGGTAAATCAACTGGCAAAGATGCCCGGTTATCGGGTGCTGCAGACTCAGGAACCGGCGTTATGGCTGTTGCTGACCCAGGAGCTGACCCGGCGCATCCGTGCGGGGGAGCCAGCTGAGAAGGCGACGGGCGAGCTACGTGGCTGGCTGATTGAGGTGATTAATCAGCGGCTGATGCGCGGAACTGACGCGGCGGTGGTCAACTATATCAGCGTCTCAGTTGAAGAGATGCGGGCGCTGAACCAAATCGATCCGGGCCTCTGCTTCCGTTATCTCTATCCGCAGGTGAGTGGCGGCATCAATCTGCTGACCACGCTGCCGCCGTCGCTGAATCGCAAAGAGGCGGATGCCATGGAGCAGCTGCTGCTGAACAGTCCATTGCCCGATCAGCCACTGGATAAGGCGCTGGCGCAGGATGATCTGCAAAAAATTGTCGCCCGGCTCTATCAGCAGTGGGGGGATAAGCTGCAGCAGCTGAATATGCCTGCCGACACGGCGGTTGATCGCTCATCGCTGTGTGCCATGTCGATTGATCTCTACAGCGCGATTCTGGCATTACCTGACAAGCGCGCCGCTAACCTGTTACGTAGAATGATTGCACTGACTGGCCAGTAAGCGGCAGCGGAGCAGCGGAATGGCGGGCGAAAAAAAGCCCGCTAAGCGCGGGCAGGGAAGAGAGGAACAGATTTTTATTTTTGGCATTTCCTGGTGTGGTGCAGTCTTCGTTTTGTCTGAATGCATCTTGTCACGCCGTGCATGATAGTGATAGCCGTTTAATCGTATTACATTAATCGGTAAAAGCTTCTCAAGTTTTGAACTTTCGCGCATTAATCCTATGGATGCGCGGCATGCTGCGTCATAAACTGCGCGGCAACGTGAGGATAACTAAATGAAAAAACTAATAACCGGCGCACTGGCGCTGATTTTGCTGAGTGGATGTACTGCCAGCAAACCCGGGGCATTTGAACGTGTAGATGAAGATCCAGGCTCAAATACCGTGCAGTACCGTTTTGACCCGGTAAAGGTCAATCGTGATGCAATGAATATTGATCTGGCGAATTACTGCAGTAATAAAGGCTTTGATAAAGTCGAGGCGTTACCTGCGCAGGAGAGTCATATTCCGGGACTGCAGAAAGCGTGGTTCCAGTGTAATTATGCTGTGAAAAGCTAAATAAAACGGGCGGGATAATTATCCCGCCCTTAAAGTTTAATGCTTTTATTTTATGCTGTGTGACATCTTTGCCCGTTAGCGGCGATGGTGACCGCCATGATACCCACCGTGATAACCTCCATAGTAGCCTCCATGATATCCGCCGCCACCCCCGCGGTGCCAGCCATTGTCGTGTCTGGGGCTGATGATACAACCACTTAATAAGGTCATCAGCGCAACCACCGAAGCGACTTTAATTAATCTCTTCATCGGAAGCTTCTCCTCTTTTCCAATGACTATGACACTACGCTGGAAAAGTGGAGTGAAGATGCAGGCTTTGTAGAGTTATTTAAGAAGGTATGACGGAATATTTCAGAGTGCTGTCGTTTACAGCGGAGAATAATAAAGAAATAAGAATGAACTGAATAGTAAATACTATCAAAGAGAATAGTCTCAAAATCAAGCGAAAATAATTCTCATTTGAAAGTTTTTACAACTACATTATTAGCATGTCAGTTCAACGGGAGAGAAACATGGTGCATGACGTTAAAAATATTCTGGCTTTACAGGCTGAACTGGGCGAATGCCCGCTCTGGTCAGTGGAAGAACAGGTGCTGTACTGTGTCGATATTCTGGCACCCGCCATTCACCGTTTTGATCCGGTCAGCGGTGAACTGCAAACCTTCCCGCAGGCGGAAGAGGTGGGATGCATCGGTCTGCGTGAGCAGGGCGGTCTGATAGCTGCATTGCGTGGCGGTGTCTGGCTGCTGGATGCGCAGGGTAAGCCAGAGAAAAAGATCGCAGAAAATCCCGGTGAGGCTGCGCAAAGCCGATTTAATGATGGCCGCGTTGATCCCTGGGGGAATTTCTGGTGCGGCAGCCTGTGGGAACCGCAGGACAAAAATGGCGGGCTGCTGTGCCGTGTGACGCCTGACCTGAAGCTGGAGGTCAAAGCGCGTGACATTAAAATTTCCAACGGGCTGGCCTTCTCTCCCGACCGGCGCTGGATGTATCACAGTGACACGCCGAATGAAGCGCTCTATCGCTATCCATTAAACGCGCAGGGCGAACCGGGCGAACGCACCCTGTTCCGCCGTTTCGACGCGAAAGGTGGATTGCCGGATGGTGCCGCAGTGGATAGCGAAGGATTTTACTGGTCCGCACAGTTTGATGGCGGACGCGTAGTACGCATCGATCCCCAGAGCAGCGAAATCGTCGATGAGATCCTGCTGCCGGTGAAGTGGCCAACCATGGTGGCCTTTGGTGGCGCCGATCTTAAAACGCTGTTTATTACCAGTTCACGGGAAGATCGCACCGAAGAGGAGCTGGCACGCTATCCGCAGTCAGGCGATATCTTTGCGGTGGACGTCTCGGTGGCGGGCATGGCAGAGCCGCGATTCCGCGGCTAAACGTGAACGGGCCGCTCTGGCGCGGCCCGTCGTGATGGTTAATGACGTTGCAATACAGGTGTTGCTGTAACAGAACTCTGTGGTAAGCGGATGGTGAGTGACAGGAACAGGGAGATGACCAGCAGCGTCATAATCAGGCTGAAGGTGACGGTGAACCCGCCAAACAGCGAGGCGACCAGTGAGCCCAGCACGCTTCCGATACCAAATCCGAGATAGAGCAGACCATAGTTTTTTGTCAGGTTGTTGAGGCCGAAAAAGTCACTGACCAGCGACGGGAATACCGTGATGGTACCGCCAAAGCTGAAGGCTACACAGGCGAGTGACAGGAAGAAGGTGATCTCATTCATTCGGGTAAACAGCAGCACGCTCATCCCGATCAGCGACACGATTTGCGCCAGTGAAATAACCCGGATGCGCATCATTTTGTCAGACAGTATGCCCAGCACCAGACGGCCACTCAGGTTGGCAATCGCAATCACCGTTACCGCACTGGCAGCGGTCTGCGTAGTCAGATGCACCAGCCCTTCGCCGATATCTTTGGCAACGCCTATCACATAGAGACCGCTCATGCAGGCTGTCAGGAACATCAGCGCCAGCATCCAGTACTGAGGCAGACGCACCGACTGTGCCAGCGTGTAATCCCGCGCATGTTGCTGACCATTCGTGCTGCTCCCGGTATCCTGAAGGGGGGCATCACGCATCAGCAGTGCACCGAGGATAATCATCGACATCGCGAGCACGCCCCAGATCATAAAGGTCTGCTCCAGACCCACCGTTGCCAGCAGCGCCCCGCAGATAAATTTGAATCCCAGACTGCCAAGACCGTAAGCGCCAATCGCACAGGCAGAGATCATTCCTTTGCGCTCCGGAAACCACTTCACGCAGTTTGAGAGCGTCATCAGGTAACCTGCGCCATCCGCCAGACCCACCAGCAGCCCGGCGCTGAAATAGAGCATCATCAGGTTATTAGCATGCGCAGTAAGCCAGAAACCCAGCGCCATCAGCACACCCGCCCCGATAGTGACGCGGCGTACGCCAAAACGTTCCTGTAATTTACCGGCCAGCGAGGAGGCAATAGCCAGCCCCAGGCTCAGCAGACCAAACGAAAAAGCGACCTGACTGACCGTCGCATCCAGCTTCTGGGACAGCTGGCCGTTGAACAAACTCCATGTGTAGACTGAACCCAGTGCGAACTGAGTGATTACCGTTCCGAACAATGTAAGCCAGCGAGCACGCTGGTAAGAAGCCTGTTGAGTCTGGTTCATAATTTTTCTCTCCCATCCGGGAATCTGGAAACTGCGGTCAGAATAAAGCAGTGATTCGCGCGCGTGAGCAGTAAAGGCATGAACGGAACGGATCGGGGAATGAAATGCCATTCAGGCGGTATGAACGGCATCGGGAGGGGTTGGCAACGTCGCGTCAAAAGTAAGCAAAACGGCAGCTTAATGATTAAGCGTAATTAGCCGTAAGATAATGTTTCATTAAGATGATTCTGTGAGCAGGTTTTCAGATTATTTGCCAGGCTAAGAGTTCACTTATCAGGAGGAAATATGAAAGACCGGACATATGAATCCAGCACCAGTGAGGATGAAGTTTGCTGCATCATCGGTCAGGCGGTGATTGAACTCAGTACAGAACAACAGCCTGTGACCAAATCGACGCTGGCATTAAAACTGCTGTCGATGGCCGATCGTGATAGTGACGATGAGCGTGTTCTGCTCTACTGGATTGCGCGTAAAGCGATCAATAAACCACAGAAACTCCTTCAGCAGCAGTGGGCATAACGCCCATCCGGACGCGGGCTTCAGCCCGCCTCCGCGTCAGATGATTATCCGGCGGCGACTTGCCGGCCAACGGGCAAACATCACGACATTGCCCAGTAAAATCATGACAAGGCCAGGGATGGCGCTGGCATGCCACTCATATCCTTCATAACGGGTAGAGAGTGCCAGCGCCACCAGCGGAAACAGCACCGTTGTATAGGCAGCCCGACTGGCTCCGATACGTCCCACCAGCGTAAAATAGGCCCCGAATCCCATCACCGATCCCACGATAGCCAGATAGATCAATGCCCCAAACCACTGTGTATTCCATGTCGGCTGCAGCGAAACACCCTGCAGCAGCGAGACCAGTGCCATGATCAGCGCACCGTATAACATGCCGTAACTGTTGGTTGTCAGCACGTCACGTTGCAGACGCTGATGCCGCTGACTGATCATATTGCCGAATGAAAATCCCAGCGTACCCAGCGCACTTAACCCAATGCCCCACATCAAGCCGGCCGAGGCCTGAGTGCTGCGCAGATCGTGCCAGAACAACGCAACAATGCCCGCCATGCCGAGCACTATCGCCGGAATCAGACGTGCGGAAGGGCGCTGACGGAAAAATATCCAGCTGTTAATGGCGTTATACATCACAGCCATAGAGAAAATGACCGACTCCAGTCCGCTGCTGATATAGCCAGAGGCGTAATAAAAGCAGACAAAGTTGAAGCCAAAAACGCAACAGCCCTGCAGCATACAGAAGAGGTGATCCTGCAGCGTCAGCCTGTGCAGACGCTTTATCAGCTTAAGCAGCAATAACATGACCAGCGAGGCCAGCAAAAAACGCCAGAAGACAGCGACAGTTACGGCGCTGATGCCTGCAGACTGTTGCGCATAAATCGCAATCCAGGTCGTGCCCCAGATCAGCACGACTGAGAGATACAAAAACAGGTTCATTACCAGATTCTCCACCGCAAAACGCCGAGTCTGCGCCCGCAACGCTCTTTGGTCTTGCAGCGGATTGCGCAGGGTTTGCAAAATCTTGCGCATTTTTACTCTCTGTCCCGATGTGCTCTGTTTTCTGTCCCGCGCAATCCGTAAACTGGCACTCTGTTTATCTGAACTGATACCCCGATGAGTCGCTTCCAGACCTTTGACATGCTGCAACGACACAAAGCACAACTGCGCGATCAGGTGCAGCTTCACAGCGGCATTCAGCTGGCAGCCTGGTTTAATAGTGGCGATCGCGTGACAAACCTCAGCGACCATCACACGCTGAGCCTTTACGTGGCGGGCGGCTACGATACCTGGCATAAAACTCCGAATGGCTGGCGTAACGGTGGCGCACCGGACCGCTTCTGTCTGATGCCGGCAGGCACGGAATCAACCTGGGATCTGCGTGCCGATCTCGCCTTTGTTCATCTCTATTGCAGCGAGAACCAGCTGCGGCAACTGGCCGAACGGGTCTGGGACCGCAGTCCGGCGCAGTTAAACCTGCATGAGAAAATCTTCTCTGTTGATGACCGCATTACCCAGCTCTATCGACACTTTCTGCTGAGCAGCGACTGGCAACAGCCCGCCAGCCAGCTGACGCTGAGCAGCGCATCAACACTCTTGCTGACCCATCTGCTGCAGCACTACAGCGAAGTTAAGTGGCAACTGCCCCAGGTACGGGGTGGACTGGCTCCCGCTGTATTACGGCGGGTTCTGGAATTTATTGAAACCCATCTCGATCAGCCTTTAACCCTGTCTGTGCTGGCGCAGGAAGCGGCATTGAGTGAGTTTCACTTTGCCCGCATGTTCCGTCACACCACTGGCGAGGCACCACACCAGTTCGTGATGCGCCGTCGTATGGATCGTGCAAGGATGTTGCTTGAGCGGCCCGAGCTGACGATGACCGATATTGCCCTTCAGTGTGGTTACCACTCTTCAGCCCACTTCAGCCATCGTTTCCGGCAGGTTTATGGCATGACGCCCTCAGCGTGTCGTCGGGAAAGTCGATGAACTTCTTAGCGGCAACAGGCACATTAGCAGCGTATAACAGTGCCACAAATCATTAACATAACTTATCATGCAAACTAACCCGTTTGGGCTGGTTCTCGTTTTCACTTTCTGCCGCTATCCTGTAAAAAAAGCATGAACCGCACTTTTTAGCATTGGGTAATTTCTCTGCTCAATCCCGCAATGAACTATTCACTGAAACATTTTTTAGTCCCAGCTATCATGCGCCCCACAGCCGAAATCTTAAGAAAAATCTTATATATCAGATCAGTATCAGATTTTTTCTGGCAAGTTCATCCTGTTACATTTGGTTACATATTATCATTTCCTTTGGTTAACCCACTATTTCTAAACTCGCGCCATGGGTGTTTATCTGAAAAATAAATTCAGGATTTACGCTCTTTCATCACGTCATATCGCCAGTAAATGGAATGTACTCGCTTCTGACTGCAGGTTCTGCTTTTTACTGAATGTTTAATAGCAGGAATGTTTTATGGCAGGGTAAGCCATTCTTAATATTTGACACTGGCTGTGGCGGTTTCTATCACTCCATAGAACAGGGACAGCCATGTCTAACTCTTCCTTTCAGTCCGAAATACCCAAGGCACGTATCAATTTAAAACTTGATTTGCATACGGGCGGGGCGAGCAAGAAAACCGAACTCCCCCTGAAATTACTGGTGGCGGGCGACTTCAGTAATGGTCAGGAGTCCGCGCCACTCTCTGAACGCAAAAAAGTTAATCTGAACAAAAATAACTTTGACTCAGTACTTTCCGAATATTCCCCAAAAGTAAATCTCACCGTTAAAAACACGCTTGCCGGTGACGGTAGCGAAGACAATATCAATCTGACATTCCAGAGCATGAAGGATTTCACCCCTGAGCAGGTTTCCCGGCAGATCCCTCAGCTGAAGGCGATGCTTTCCATGCGCAATCTGCTTCGCGATTTAAAAGCTAACCTGCTGGACAATCAGGCTTTCCGGAAAGAGCTTGAAAAAATTCTGCTCGACCCGGCATTAAGCGCAGAACTCAGATCTGAGTTGTCTGCTCTGGCCCCTAAACAGCCATAACGGTCAGGATGTTTTAACGGATTAATAAGGAAGATGTTGATGTCTGTAAAAAATGAGAATGCCGCGGGTGGCGAGAGTGTGGTGCTGGAACGTCCGGCCGCTGGTGGGGTTTATGCGTCTCTGTTTAAAAAAATCAATCTGAAGCCGGTCTCCGAACTCAGTGCACTGGATATCTGGCAGGATGCGCAGGCGATGTCGGATGCGACTGCGGATGAGCGTTTAACGGCCGGAATGCAGGTGTTCCTGGAGTGCCTGACAAAAGCGGGCTCAAAAGTTGAAAAACTCGACAAAAACCTGATTGACCATCATATCGCTGAGCTGGACTACCAGATTAGTCGTCAGCTTGATGCTGTCATGCACCATGAGGACTTCCAGGCGGTAGAAAGTCTGTGGCGCGGCGTGAAATCCCTGGTCGATAAAACCGATTTCCGTCAGAACGTGAAGGTTGAACTGCTGGATATGTCCAAAGAAGACCTGCGACAGGACTTCGAAGACTGCCCGGAAATTATCCAGAGCGGACTGTATAAGCATACCTATATTGATGAGTATGACACCCCGGGTGGAGAGCCGATTGCCGCGCTGATTTCCGCCTACGAGTTTGATGCTTCCGCTCAGGATGTAACGCTTCTGCGCAACATCTCTAAAGTGTCTGCTGCTGCGCATATGCCGTTTATCGGCTCCGCCGGCCCCAAATTTTTCCTCAAGGATTCGATGGAGGAAGTGGCGGCTATAAAAGATATCGGTAACTACTTTGACCGTGCCGAGTACATCAAGTGGAAATCGTTTCGTGAGACGGATGATTCCCGCTATATCGGTCTGGTGATGCCGCGTGTGCTGGGCCGCCTGCCGTATGGCCCGGATACCGTACCCGTGCGCAGCTTCAACTATGTTGAAGAAGTGAAAGGCCCGGATCACGACAAATACCTCTGGGCCAACGCATCCTTCGCCTTTGCATCCAACATGGTGCGCAGCTTTATCAATAACGGCTGGTGTGTGCAAATCCGTGGCCCGCAGGCCGGTGGTGCCGTTCAGGATCTGCCTATCCACCTGTATGACCTCGGCACCGGCAATCAGGTGAAAATTCCCTCTGAAGTGATGATCCCGGAAACCCGCGAATTTGAGTTCGCCAATCTCGGCTTTATTCCGCTCTCCTACTACAAGAACCGCGACTACGCGTGCTTCTTCTCGGCGAACTCGACCCAGAAACCAGCCCTGTATGACACCGCAGATGCGACAGCCAACAGCCGCATCAATGCGCGTCTGCCGTACATCTTCCTGCTGTCGCGTATTGCCCACTACCTGAAGCTTATACAGCGGGAAAATATCGGGACTACCAAAGACCGTCGTCTGCTGGAGCTTGAGCTGAACACCTGGGTTCGTAGTCTGGTGACTGAAATGACCGATCCGGGCGACGAGCTGCAGGCTTCTCACCCGCTGCGCGACGCGAAAGTGACGGTGGAGGATATCGAGGACAACCCGGGTTTCTTCCGCGTGAAGCTCTATGCCGTGCCGCACTTCCAGGTGGAAGGGATGGACGTCAACCTGTCGCTGGTCTCCCAGATGCCGAAAGCGAAATCATAAGCTAAGGCAGGAAGCCAATGAAAACGGAACAACCGTTATGGGGCAGGGGCGTTATGGTCTCTCCCCAGCACTTCCAGCAACAGGTCGCGTACGCGGCCTGGTCTGCGGAGTGCATTGCCCGACTGGGCCTCTCCCATCCCTGGGGGATGATTGAGGCCACTTTCGAACCGGATGCACTGAAACTGGGCCGTCTGCAGGCCCGTCATCTGCACATCCGTTTCCCCGACGGCACGCTTATCGACACGGATAATGCCGACTCCCTGCCGCCGGTGCTGGCGCTTGAGGGCGAATCACAGGAAGTGGTGGTGGTTCTGGCGCTTCCACTACTGCGGGCAAATGGCGGCAACTGCCTCAAACCCGATGAGGTGGCCGAGCGTCCTGTGCGTTATCGCCAGCGCTGGCGGGATGTCCGCAACACCTTTGGGGACGATACCCGCCAGATTGCGGTGATGCAGCCAGAGCTGACGCTGCGTTTCGCCCATCAGAACAACAGTGATTACCTGACCTGTCCGGTCGCCCGCCTGCAGCAGGATTCACAGGGGGCGTGGTTACTGGATGAGACGTTTCTTCCTCCGCTCCTTACCATCCAGAGCAGTCGCTGGCTGGTAACTCAGCTGGAACAACTGATGACGCAACTGCGTGCCCGTCTGAGCCGCCTGATGGACATGCGTCGTGAAAGTAACGAGCGCATGGCCGATTTTGCCGTGGCTGATGTGTCTCTGTTCTGGCTGCTCAATGCCCTGAACAGCGCAGAACCCTTGCTCGGACAGTTTCAGTGTCACCCGCAAAGTCCACCGGAGCGTCTGTACCCGGAACTGGCACGCCTTGCGGGCAGCCTGCTGACCTTCTCGCTGGAACACCAGGTGAGCGCTATTCCTGTCTGGCAGCATGAGCAACTGAATAACGTCTTCCCGCCGCTCTTTGACCTGTTGGGTGACCTGCTGGAAGCCAGCCTGCCGTCGCGGGTGGTGGCGATTGAGCTTGAGCATGATGCCCGGCTTCACTTCTGGCAGGCCCGTCTGCATGACCCACGCCTGCGCGAAGGGGCCGATTACTACCTCTCCGTACGTTCACCGATGCCGGTAGCACAGCTGCAGGAACAGTTCCCGCGCCAGTGCAAGGTCGGCAGTCCGGATCATGTCAGGGGTATCGTCAATTCATCGCGGGTGGGCGTCCCTCTGACGCCACTGCGTCATGTGCCGGCCGCTATTCCACTGCGTCTGGAAAACCAGTATTTCAGCCTGGACGTCTCTCATCCTCTGGCTACCGAAATGCTCCAGGGTGGAACCTGTATGTTTTACGTGCCGGGCATGCTCGGCGAGCCTGAACTTGAACTCTTTGCGGTACTGAGAACATGAGTGAGCGCAAACGCGGCGCGGCCGCGTCCATTGATATTGATGCCCTGCTGCAGGACACCTGGCTGCAGGTGATCAGCCTGCGTCACGGTCCGACGTTTCAGGATGGAGAAGGGCGCACGTTGTGGGAGCGCTGCATTGCTGATGTTGAGCGTGTGCAGCGTGATCTGAAAGCGAGCGAGCTCGATGAAGCCAGCTGTCAGCATATTCTCACTGCACAGTGTGCGCTGCTTGATGAAGCCGTAAAAGGTCGCGGTGTGGAGGATGATGCCTGCGTGCAGTGGTATGACATTCCCCTACAGGGGCACTTCCTCGGCACCATGGACGCCGGTGATACGCTGTGCGATCGGATGCGCGACGTGCTGCGTGAACCGGCGCCTGACCATGCTGTCGTGACCTGCTTCCAGCGGGTCATGATGCTGGGGTTCCTCGGCAGTTTCCGCTCGCTGAATGATCCGGAGCGCCAGAAACTCGTCAACGCGCTCAGTGAACATGTCACGCCGTTCAGCTATCCGCAGACTCACCCGATACTGGCAGAAAGCCGTACCGGACGAGGAATGGGTGGTTGGCTAACGTCATGGCCCGTGTGTATCGGCCTGAGCGTGGTGGTGGTCACCGCACTCTGGTGGGGACTGGATCACTGGCTGGATCAGATGCTGGCGACCCTGTTACCGGGGGCCGTGAAATGAGTCCTGCACAGCAGCGCGGGCTTGCGCTGTGGGCCGCCCTGCTGAGTGCAGTGGTCTGCCTGGGCTTCCTGCCGCTATCCAGTCTGGTTTCTGTACTTGTTCTGCTTACCGTTCTGGGGCTTATCCTGGCGTTCCGGACTGTCGCCAGTCGTCGTGCGGAGCATGACGTCACCCTGCGTCTGGATGACCTTCCGGAAGCCACTTACCGTCAGCCCGTGGTGCTGGTCTGTGGCGATCTGCCGCTGGAATGTATGCAGCAGTCACCGGTGCTTACGGTTACGCAGGGTTGCTGGATCCGAGTGGAAGATCATCAGGATCTGGAGCAGGCAGCCCGCCAGGTACTGGGGTTGCGACCTGACTGGGGTCGACAGCTGTCGGTGATGGTCAGCGTCTGTCCGCAGACACACGCCGACAGCGAAACGCTTACCAGCCGTCTGCTGGCCCTGCGATGGCAAATCAGCCAGTTGCGTAAAGAGACGGGCCATTCTGTGCCGCTGGTTCTGAATGGTCAGGTTGGCAGCGCGATGATGAATGATCTGCTCTGGCAAGCGGCTATCCCGGGTGAAGGGGTGAGGGTCTGGCGTGAATCTTCAGCGCCGGGTTCAATCGCTGCATGGGTTACCACCAATGGGCCGCCTGCGATGCAGCAACAGGTGCTGATGAACAGCCTGATAAGCTGGTTCCATCAGCACGTCCAGGCTGTCTTTATGGATGAGAATCCCGACGTTCCTGTTATTGCGCCTGCCGCGGTGCTGTGGGGAATGGGACCGATCCTTGCCGGAAGTCTGGCCACATCAGCCTGGACTGCATGGCTTTCCCGTCACACTGCGATGCAGCAGGTGGCGGGCTGGCAGCCGTCAGGAACGGACAGTACGGTTATCTCCCCCTTCCCGGATTTTATCCTGCCGCTGCTGCCCGAAGGGCGAGGCGTCACGCCGCGTGGGCGAGCCTTCTGCTGTGCGCTCGGTATTTTCACGCTGGCGGCCATTGCTGCGCTGCTCAGTAGTGGCTGGAACAATCGTCAGTTGCTGAAGCGTGTGAGTTTCGACATTGCCCGCTATGACCGTATCCCGATGCATGATTTCGGCCCAAAAGCCGACGCCGTTGCCGTCCTGCGTGACGATGCGGCAGAGCTGGATGGCTGGGCGCGCAATGGCGTACCGATGCGGATGAGCCTTGGTCTGTATCAGGGGGAACGTCTGCGAATGCCTGTGCTGGATGCGATCCGCTCTTATGTGCCACCGCCTCCGCCGCCTGAACCACAGCCGAAACCCAAACCGGTACCGAAAATTGTCCGCCTCGACAGTATGTCGCTGTTCGATTCCGGCAAATCCATGCTGAAGGCTGGCTCCACCAAAATGCTGGTGAACTCACTGGTCGGTATCAAGGCGAAGCCAGGCTGGCTGATTGTGGTCGCTGGCCACACCGATAACACCGGCAATCCGCAACTGAACCAGACGCTTTCTCAGAAACGTGCCGAAGCGGTGCGCGACTGGATGCGTGACACCGGTGACGTGCCGGAAAGCTGTTTTGCGGTGCAGGGTTATGGCGCAAGCCGTCCTATCGCAACCAATGACACCCCGGAAGGGCGCGCGCTCAACCGCCGTGTCGAAATCAGTCTGGTACCGCAGGCCAATGCCTGTCAGATACCGGGCCAACCCTCAGCGTCATCGCAGGATGATGGCGCATCACAACACAATGGAGAGTAATTCCATGGCAATTCCTGTTTATCTTTGGCTGAAAGACGACGGCGGCGCGGACATTAAAGGGTCCGTGGACGTTCAGGATCGTGATGGCAGCATCGAAGTGGTGGCGCAGGAGCATAACCTGTACATCCCGACCGACAACAACACTGGCAAGCTGACCGGGACCCGTATCCACACCCCGTTCCTGTTCACCAAGGAAATCGACTCGTCCAGCCCGTACCTGTACAAGGCTGTGACCACCGGTCAGACCCTCAAGTCTGCGGAATTCAGGTGGTACAAAATCAACGACGCGGGCCAGGAAGTCGAGTACTTCAACACCAAACTGGAAAACGTGAAAGTGGTGAAAGTGAATCCTGAAATGTATGACATCAAGGATCCTTCCAAAGAGAAGCACAACCACCTTGAGCGCATTGAACTGCGTTACGAAAAAATCACCTGGACCTACAAAGACGGCAACATCATTCATTCCGATTCCTGGAACGAACGCGCCACCGCCTGATTACGCGTCATATTTCGCGCCACAGGTGCGTTGGCTGCGTTCGCTCGCTCCGGTCACATAGTTATCTATGTTCCCGGAGACTTACGAACTTGCCGCCTTCCTGCGACACGAACTCTTAAGCGTAATCCTCGTTTTTAAGCGGAGGGGGATGACCTTTCCGCTGTTTTGCTGAACGTCTGCAGCTCGCGGGCTTTCAGCAAAGAAAATCACAAACTGCCAGCCTGACCGTATGCGCTTTGGTCCCCTTAACGGGAACAGCGATGGGCGGTAGCGTGTCCAGGAACCGACAAAGAGAGAGATTCATGGAAAACCCAGCCATCCTGTTGCGACGTCTGAACCCTTACTGTGCCCGTGCGATGGAAGGGGCGGCGTCGCTCTGCCAGACCCGCGCCCATGCGGAAATTTTGCCGGAGCACTGGCTGCTGAAGCTGCTCGAACAGGGGGAAGGTGACCTGACGGTGCTTGCCCGCCGCTATGAGTGGGATATGGACCAGCTTTGGCAGGATTTGCTTGCCTGGCTGGATAAACAGCCGCGTTCAGTACGTCAACGTCCACAGTTGTCTGATGCCATTCAGACGCTGATGCAGGAAGCCTGGCTGATTGCTTCCCTTAACGGCGAGGAACAAATCCGCAGCATCCATCTACTGATGGCGCTGGTTTACAAACAGAAACTGGTTCGCTGTGACGGGCTGTGGCCGCTGCTGACGCTGGGCCAGAGTCAGCTGGAACGTCTGCGTCCGCTGCTTGATGGGCAGTCGGATGAACGTCCGGAAGTGCAGCAGGAAGCCGGACTGGCGCAGAACCACGGTGGTGACGTGGAATTTGTCGGCCGTCCGGTCGATGCAGAGCTGAACGTCGGGGAGCTGAACCTGGCGCTGCAGAACGCGCTGGATAAATTCACTCTGGATGTCACCGCCAAAGCGAAGGAGGGCAAGATTGACCCCGTGTTCGGCCGTGATACCGAAATCCGCCAGATGGTCGACATTCTCTCGCGCCGTCGTAAGAACAACCCGATTCTGGTCGGTGAACCGGGTGTCGGTAAAACGGCTCTGGTCGAAGGTCTGGCGCTGCGTATTGCCGAGGGCAACGTACCTGAATCCCTCAAACCGGTCATCCTGCGCACCCTTGACCTCGGTCTGTTGCAGGCGGGCGCAGGCGTGAAAGGTGAATTTGAACAACGCCTGAAAAACGTCATCGATGCGGTTCAGCAGTCGCCGGTGCCGGTTCTGCTGTTTATCGACGAAGCGCATACCATCATTGGTGCCGGTAACCAGGCGGGCGGAGCCGATGCGGCCAACCTGCTGAAGCCGGCGCTGGCGCGTGGCGAGCTGCGCACCATTGCCGCGACCACCTGGTCCGAATATAAGCAGTATTTTGAGCGGGATGCCGCGCTGGAGCGCCGATTCCAGCGGGTGTTGGTGGACGAGCCGGATGACGACACGGCCTGCCTGATGCTGCGTGGCCTCAAATCCCGCTATGCCGAACACCACAACGTGCATATCACTGACGACGCCGTTCGTGCCGCCGTTACGCTGTCCCGTCGCTACCTGACAGGTCGCCAGTTGCCGGACAAGGCCGTTGACCTGCTGGATACCGCCGCTGCGCGCGTGCGCATGAGTCTTGATACCGTGCCGGAACAGCTGACCCGCATTCGCTCGCAGATTACCTCTCTTGAAATGGAGAAGCAGGCGCTGCTGGAAGATATCGCCGTTGGCACTCAGAGTCATGGTGAACGCCTGACCGCCATTGAGCAGGAAGAGAACGATCTCATCGTTGCACTCGACGAGCTTCAAACCCAGTACGGTCAGGAGCTGAAACTCACCGGACAACTGCTGGAAAGCCGGCAGGACATCTCCCGTCGGAGCGAGACGCACACGCTGCAACAGGAGCTGAAGGGCATGCAGCACAGCAACCCGCTGCTTTCCGTTGATGTGGACGTGCGCACCGTTGCCACCGTGATTGCCGACTGGACTGGCGTGCCGCTGTCGTCACTGATGAAAGACGAACAGACCGACCTGCTGACCCTGGAAAACGAAATTGGCCAGCGAGTGGTAGGCCAGAATGTTCCTCTGACCGCCATCGCTCAGCGCCTGCGTGCGGCGAAAACAGGCCTCACCTCAGAAAATGGTCCGCAGGGTGTCTTTCTGCTGGTCGGCCCGAGCGGCGTCGGTAAGACCGAAACCGCGCTGGCGCTGGCGGATGTGCTGTACGGCGGAGAAAAGGCGCTGATTACCATCAACCTCTCCGAGTACCAGGAGTCGCACACGGTTTCACAGCTGAAAGGCTCGCCGCCGGGATACGTGGGCTACGGGCAGGGCGGCATTCTCACCGAAGCCGTGCGCAAGCGCCCGTACAGCGTCGTGCTGCTCGATGAAGTGGAAAAGGCGCACCGTGACGTGATGAACCTGTTCTATCAGGTGTTTGACCGTGGCTTTATGCGCGACGGCGAAGGGCGTGAAATCGACTTCCGCAACACCGTCATCCTGATGACCTCCAACCTCGGCAGCGACCACATCATGCAGCTGCTGGATGAACAGCCGGATGCCACCGAAGGCGACCTGCACGAACTGCTGCGCCCGCTTTTACGCTACCACTTCCAGCCGGCACTGCTGGCCCGCTTCCAGACCGTGATTTACCGCCCTCTGGCCGAAGCGACCATGCGTACCATCGTGGAAATGAAGCTATCACAGGTCAGCAAGCGCTTACATCGTCACTACGGTTTGACCACGCAGATTGATGAGAGCCTGTATGACGCGCTGACTGCCGCCTGCCTGCTGCCGGATACCGGCGCACGCAATGTTGACAGCCTGCTCAATCAACAAATTCTGCCGGTGCTGAGTCAGCAGTTGCTGACCTACATGGCTGCGAAACAGAAACCACAGTCGCTATGCCTTAGCTGGAGTGAGGAAGAGGGTATCGGGCTGGAGTTTGACCGTACACAAGGAGTGCACGCATGAGCAGTAATCCCCCGATCAGATTCAGCCACAACCATCACCAGCTGTCGGTGAAGGGATGTGAAGCAGAACTCGATGTACTGGCGTTTGAAGGCGATGAAGCCCTGAGCACGCCGTTCAGTTACCGTATTGAATTCACAAGTTCTGACCATGCCATCAGCAAAGAAATGATGCTGATGAAAACGGGCTCCCTGACGCTGCAGGCCCCGGTTGATCAGGGTTACGGCACCAAAATGCAGCAGGTCGTGCGAACCCTTCAGGGGGTGGTGAGCGGCTTTGAACGTCTCAATACCTCAAAGGATGAAACCCACTATGCCCTGACGCTCCAGCCACGCATGGCGCTGCTTGACCGTTCGCATCAGAACGCCATTTATCAGGACATGTCGGTCCCACAAATCGTGGAAAAAATTCTGCGCGAGCGTCACAACATGCGCGGCCAGGATTTCCTGTTTTCGCTTGCAAAAGAGTACCCGCGCCGTGAGCAGGTGATGCAGTACGGTGAGGACGACCTGCACTTTATCACCCGCCTGCTGGGTGAGGTGGGTATCTGGTTCCGCTTTACCACTGATACGCGCCTGAACATCGACGTCGTGGAGTTTTACGACGGTCAGCAGGGATATGAAAAAGGCCTGACGCTGCCGTCGGTGCCGCCATCCGGTCAGCATTCTGATGGTGTGGACTCTGTCTGGGGCATGGAGAGCCACCATAACGTGGTGCAGAAACTGGTCAGCACCCGCGACTACAACTACCGCCAGGCCACGGATGACATGAACACCCGGGTCGATGCGACCCGCGGGGATGCCACCACCTGTGGGGAGGCTTACCACTGGGGAGATAACTACCTGATGGCGGGGAATCCCCATGACCGCAATTCGGCCCCGGAGTCCGGGGCGTTTTATGCCCGCATTCGTCATGAGCGTTATCTGAATGGCCAGACGCAGACTCATGCCATCACCAGCTGCCCGACCCTCTCTCCGGGTCAGGTACTGAAAGTCACCGGCGGGTACGAAGTGGCAGACGTGTTCGCGCAGGGCGTGGTCGTCACGGCGATGCACAGCCATGCGCGCCGTGATGAAGACTTTGGTGTCAACTTCGACGGCATCCCGGACAGCACTGATTTTAGTTTCCGCCCTGAACCCGGCGCCCGCCCGGTGATGGCCGGCACGCTGCCGGCGCGCGTCACCAGCACCACCGAAAATGACACCTACGGACATATCGACAAAGACGGCCGCTACCGCGTCAGCATGCTGTTTGACCGGGACAGCTGGGATACGGGCTTTGAGAGTCTGTGGGTACGGCAGTCCCGCCCGTACGCCGGGGACACTTACGGCCTGCACCTGCCGCTGCTGGCGGGCACTGAAGTGGCGATTGGCTTTGAGGACGGTAACCCGGGCCGGCCGTATATTTCCGGCGTACTTCACGACTCGGCGCACGGTGATCATGTCACTATCCAAAACTACAAACGTAACGTCCTGCGGACGCCTGCGAACAACAAAATCCGCCTCGATGACGAGCGCGGGAAAGAGCATATCAAGGTCAGCACGGAGTACGGCGGCAAAAGCCAGCTCAATCTCGGGCACCTGGTCGACAGTGAGAAACAGCAGCGCGGCGAGGGGTTTGAGCTCCGGACGGACAGTTGGGGTGCCATCCGGGCGCAGAAAGGGATATTTATCAGTACTGATGGGCAGGCAAAGGCGCAGGGGCCGATGCTGGACATGAAGCCAGCCATTACTCTACTTAAAGGGGCGCTGAATCAGGTAACTGGATGGGGAACTATTACGCAGACTCACCACAACATTACGCCTGACTCTGAGCCATTAAGAGCATTGGTTTCAGGTGCCAGTGAGCTTAAAGAGCCTGCGCTGTTGCTGTCTTCACCGACAGGTATTGCCTCCGTTACGCCGGAAACAGCCCTGATGTACAGCGGGAAAGGGTTGTACCTGCAGAGCCTGGGGGAAGTCAATATCACTGCAGCACAGTGTTATTCGGTGAACGCGAGCCAGGCGGTCTCACTGCTGGCCCAACAGGAAGGTATGCGGCTGGTATCAGCTAAAGGTTCACTGGAGATTGAGTCACATAGTGATGCGCTGTCGCTGACTTCCCTGAAAGATGCCACCGTCCAGTCAACACAGGGACACCTGCAGTTGACGGCTAAAAATGGCATTACTCTGGGCTGTGGCGGGGCTTATATTCGTCTTACGCCAAAGGGAGAGGTGCATATTCACGGGCCGGGATTAATCAGTCTTAAAGGCCTGCACGATTTGCAGGGGCCTGCCAGCGAGGATTTTCCTCTGCCAGAACTGCCGGCATCAGTATGCAAAGAGTGCCTTAAAAAAGCTCAGCAACTGGCGCAGGGTTTTGTACCCAGGGAGGCATAAATGACTGCGCAATGGATTGAAGAAGTCGCTGTTACCTGCCGGACTTCCAGAACTGATTATCTTGATTTTATCGTTGATCAGGCAGGGCTGGATTTCAGCGTTATTCCTGCACTGAATGCACTGTCGGTGGAGTGGCAGTCACTTTATCACGGGCTTCCGGAAGCGTTTATCGTCGATGATGCTCCGCTGGTTGCACGCATTAGACTTGACGATCTTCAGCAGTTGCAGTGGCTCAAGGACATGAGTCAGCAGGTTGCCGTTCAGGCTCCATTGCTGCTGTTGTGCTCACACTGGCGTTTTTCTGCCCTGGCTGGCTGGCTCACACAGTGCATGGATATTTTGCAGGAAGGACGGGGCGGGATTTTACGGTTTTACGATACGCGGATTTTCCCTGTGCTTTTTACGGACGTTCTCAGTAAGGAACAGCAAAAGCCTTTATTGCGCCCTGTGCTGTTCTGGGCATGGCAGGATATGGATGGTAATGCCAGAGGTATAAAAGGTAGCGGTACGCCCCAGACCCGCGACGAGAAACCTAACAAAATCGACCTAAGCGATCGCCAGCTTGAGCATCTGATGTGCGTATGTGATGTCATGACCCTTCTGTCGCACTGTGCACCCCCAGCAGGCAGCTATGCATCGCAACAGGCACTTTTTTCTGATTGTTACCAGGGCATGGTGGAGGCAACAAACCAGGGCATTATTCTGGATGAAGCACGCGAGGCCTGGGTCATGAAAAAGTGGCTTCCCACATAAGTAATTACCTGATAATGAAAATAAACCGTTTTACCCGCCGTCAAATCCTCCTCCCTTTGTAGATGTTCTTTTCATACAAGGAAAGTCAGATGAAACATTCACTGTTAAGCCCGCTGCTGGCGGGCCTGCTGCTGTTAACCGGTTGCTCGCAGCCTGCTGCTCAGGCCGGGGGCGGTGGTGGTGGAACCATTAAAGCCATCAACCACACCAAATGGGCGATTAACCACTTCAGCGTCGATAACCAGTCGGGTATCGACATTATTGGTCCGTTCCAGGGGGGCGGTGGAGGCTGCTGTTACAGCGTGCCCGCCCGCTGGACGCCGGGTATGACGGTGCGTATTGACTGGGAAAGTGGGGAGGGCGGGTCAAAAGGCTTTCCCGGGTTTGCTGATACAGAAAAATATCTTGCCTGGGAAAAAAAAATGAAGGCCCAGAATCGGCAGCACAGCAAAACCGTCCCGCTTCCCGACTATAACGGCCAGGATGTCTGCGGCATCACCGTGCACTTTTTACCCTGCGATGACGTGAAGGTGACGACCAGTTGCTGGTCACCGAGAAATGCCAACTACCCGATAAAAGAGCCCATCAGGATGAAGGAGCCCAAAGTATGTCCGAGATAAAGGAAACCGATTTAGCCTGGGTGCCGCCGCCATTTCCGGCCCAGGGACGCCTGCCGACCCAGGCGCTGCAGGTCGGGCAGAGCTGCCATCAGCAGAACAGCGCCGAGCGGCTCTATCGCCAGGAATTGTGTCTGGCGGCCGGACGACGCGTGGAGCCGCCGTGCTGCAAGACGCTTCATATCAGTCTGTTTTTCGACGGTACGGGGAATAACCTGAACAATGACCTGCTGCTGTCTGATCCGAAGCATCAGACCAATATCGCTCGGTTGTTTCGTGCCACTATTGGAACCGGTACGGCTGGCGGGGTACCGACTGGCGGGCAGGCAACACTGTTAGATGGTGCTGAAGACGGTGATGGGAAATATTTTAAGTTCTACATGCCCGGTGTGGGCACCCCGTTCCCGGAAGTGAACGACCCGGACTATTCAACCATGGGGCTGGTGGGCGCAACTAAGGGTGAAGAGCGTATTAACTGGGCGCTGCTGCGCATTATTGATGTACTGAAATTTTCCGCTACTGAAAAATGGTTAACCACCGCAGAGAGTCGGCAGTCTATTAGCAAAATGGGTACCAGCATGAACCGGCTGTGGTTTGGTGGCAGCCACAATCGTTACGAAGAGTTCAGTCGTTTACTGAATGCGTTAGCCCCGCAACTGAAACCGCTGCTCACACAGCCGGAACCGGGGAAGCCTAAGGTGTTAGGCATCAAACTGTACGTTTACGGGTTTTCCCGCGGTGCTGCCGCTGCGCGTACGTTTGTACGCTGGCTGAGCGAGCTGCTTCCCCCGCCAAAGGCGGAAGGCGAAAAACCCCCGCAGTGCCTGCAGATTGGCGAGATGCAGCTGCCTATCAGCGTGGAGTTTCTCGGGCTGCTGGATACCGTGGCCTCCGTTGGGGTGGCGCACGTAGTACCGATTGCCGAGGGGCATATGTCCTGGGCGGATGACACGATGGAGCTGCCGGACGATAAAACCTATGGCGGTCTGATAAAAAAATGCGTGCATCTGGTGTCCGGGCATGAGCAGCGTCTCTGCTTCCCACTGGATTCGGTACGGCGGAGTAACGGCAAATATCCGCCCTATGCCACTGAGGTGGTTTACCCGGGGATGCACTCGGATCTGGGTGGCGGTTATCCGCCGGGGGATCAGGGGAAGGCGAATGCTGAGCATGATGGATTGTTACTATCTCAGATAATTTTACAGGATCTATATTCCTCTGCTTTCGAGGTTGGAGCCCCTTTAAAAGTACCACAGGATGTATTACCAGAATCATCTACAGAAAAATGGCGAATCATGCCTATTGATGTGATTTCTCAATTTTTAGTTTCTGATGTGCTTATCAAACGCTTCAATGCCTGGCGCGAACTCACCCTGAATCTGTCCACACCAGAAAAAATCTCGCCCGAAGAGGCCTGCGAATACGAATCACAGCGTGCCAGCGGCAGTCTGGAAACTGTCGTTGAAAACCAGATTGCGTGGATCACCGCCTGGCGTATCGAGCGCTATGCCAGAGGTTCGATGCTGAAAACGCCATTCTACCAGCGTGCCACGAATACCGAAGCGCTGCCCGCCGCGCGCGAGGCGGCAGAAGAAGCACGTGATGAGAAACAGCAAGAGGTGCTCAAAACGCGTCAGGACCAGATAGCAAAACAGTCTGCCGACAAGATGGACGCTCTGGTGCTCTATCCGGGCGTCAAAGATTTCGACCCGGATATGGCGCAGACCCAGCTGTTTGAAGCGGCGAAGGAGTTTGGTAAGGATTACCACGACGGCTACCGAATTCCGGAGAACCTGGCACAGGCGGTGCTGGATACCGTGCTGCAGCCGATGATTTTCGTTCTCAATACCGATGATGAACCCCAGGAATACCGGCGAATAAAGGCTGGCGGAGACGCGCGGGTGACAGTCCTGTTCCCTGCTGCCGGTGAGGCCAGTAATGCGGAACGGCCCGCCGGGCTGGTCAGGGCAATATTCGACGACCAGGTGCACGACTCGCGCGCCTGGTTTATGCACGCTGCGCTGGGTACGCGCGAGATCTGGGGCGGCTACTTCCGCTACCGCATGATTTATTTTGGCGACAAATGTAATAAGTCCCTGTCACCGCTGGTGATCGCTGGGGATCTGGTGGGGTTTGCCACCCTCACCACGGGGGTCGTGCTGAGCTTCAAACAAAAGAGCCTGACCGGAAAGCTGGCGGGGCTGGCCGCGACAGGCGCTGTACGATCGCTGCAGGTTGACGTGCTGGACAGGATCACCCATGAACCCGTGCCGGAACTGCCGGGCGGGGAACAGCTGCGGGCATTTACCCGGGAGCCGGGAGTGATGGTTGCACAGCGAAAAGCGCTGGTGGCTGAACAACAGCTGGCGCGGGCGCAGGCTGCGATCCCGGTCAGCTGGCTTGAGGATGTCCTGACGGTGACTGGATAAAGCTGAGTAAGGAGGGCCGATGAGTAAAGTCATCCGCAAAGGAGATAGTCTGCGGGAGTATGGTGGCAAGGTATTGGGAGGGCACTACCAGTGTTTTGGTCAGGGATTTGCCTGTAAGGCAGACCCGGTTCGCTGTAACAAACACGGCATGACGACCATCGCGGAAGGTAGCACATTGACAACGGTTGATGGACAGCCCGTCGCGCTGCATGGTCACCACTGTGCCTGCGGCTGTACGCTGGTCAGCTCGTTTCCTGACTGCGGTGTTGACCAGTGAGGTCCGTTCCTGATTATCCGGCGTACAAAACGGCACGTCCACCTGGTACCGCAAGGTGGCTGTCGGCCACGGCTCTGCTGGTGTTGATCGGCGGCGGTGCTGGCGGTCTGTTGCCCTCTGCCGAGGGTAACAGCTCTCTGGTGGCCGCCGTTATCCTGGTGACGCTGCTGCTGTCGGTCACTGGCTGGCTTGTGCGGCTTCTGTACTACCGTGTCAGCGTGCATAACGCCGCTTTCTACTATCAGCTGGTGGCATATGAACAGCAGCAGTGGTGGGCGGCGCACCGGCAGCCGCTCTGGTTAAAAGAAGGCCTGTTGCTGGGGCCAGCAGGTACGCGTTCAGTTGACTGGCTGCGTGTGCTTAACCGTGAACAACGCCCGCCGGAGGAAAAAAAAGAGGGCGGCGGCAGTGCGCTGAGACTGCCACAAATTTCAGTTATGGATCCCACCGTTCGTGAAAAGCGGCTGGCAGAACTGCTGGTTATTGAGTGGCAAAAGCAGCGTAGTGAAGAAAACCTCACTCCACCGCTACGTTGCTACTGGCAGGGTGCCGACATCGCCTGGCAGGCATTTCGCGCACAGATGGCGATCGCTTTTCCGGACATTGCACTGCCAGCCCGACCTGAGCCCTGGCAAGGTGAAGCCAGCCTGGCTGAAATAGCGGGTGAGCTTGCCGTTGCTAAACCTGATGACACGATACTGATCGCCGGGTGTCAGGTCATCGCGCCGCAGTCAGGCACAGAACGTCCCGCCGGAGAATCTGCGGCACTGTGGCTGGCCGGACTTAATGGCCCGGTACAACTGACGCGTGGTGAAACTTTTTCACCAGAACAAGGCGATATATTGCTCACCGTGTTCGCCCGTGCACTGGAACAGAGCGAGATGAAAGACCCACCGGAGGCCTGTACGCTGTTTTCCCTACCCGGCCTTGAGGAGCTGGCGAGTACCGGATGGGATGTCAGCCAGCATCTGCAGGATGCCAACTGGGGGGAAGTTGGCGATATGGAAACTCTGATTGTTTTATCCCTGGCGGCAATCTATGCCGCGCACCACCAACAACCGTGCGGCTGGATTGCCCGCGACCCGATGAACACCCTCGCAACTGGAATAGTAAAACCTGATGGACAACATCAATAAGCCTGCTGCCATTTCTGTGGCAGCCACGGCAACTGTCTGTATTGCTGTGACCACTTTACTGGTACTACTGGGCGGAGTGGCATGGTGGCTGTGGGCGACCGAACGGTCAACGGAATGGGACACGCTGCGTCCGCTTATTGTCTCTGGCTTTATTGTCTGGGGAGTTGCGCTCAGCATGCTAGTACTGGGGTTTATGGCCTTCCGGTTATTGATTAAGGATAAGGTTAGCCCGTCGTCATCCCGCAAACGTGCGCCTGCAAAGGTTACGGGCCACGAAGTGACTTACCGACTGCTGAAGACACACCTCCGATCGCGCCATAGCCTCTTCTGGCGCAACAAGGTCCGCCTGTTGTTGATTACCGGTGACGACGCTGCAATCGAACAACTGATCCCCGGCCTGAAACACCACCAGTGGCTTGAAGCTAACCGTACCGTTCTGATTTACGGCGGCAGACTGACTGCTGAGCCTGATATGGAAAAATACACCGCGCTACGAAAACTGCGTCGAGGGCGCCCGCTGGACGGTATTGTTCGCGTATTGTCGCAGTCGCTTACTCTGACCCCACGTATCAGCGATAACGATTTACGCGGGCTGGAAAAAATCAGTGAGCTGCTGCGCTATTCCGCTCCGGTCTGGCTGTGGCAGCTGTGCGACAGCAAGTGGTCGCAGGCAAAGCGCCCTGAACAGACGGTAGGGGCCACTTTCCCGCTTCGTGCTAAGCCTGACGATATTACCCGCCAGCTTGAACTGATGCTGCCGATCCTGCGAACGCAGGGGGTGAGTCAGGTAGCTGAGAACAACGGTCACGATTTCCTGCTGCGCCTGGGTCAGTACCTCAAAGATGGGGGTATCGTCCGCTGGACTGAACAACTGGTGCCATGGTTATCAGGTTCTCAGCAGCGCGTTCCGTTGCGTGGTCTGATTTTCAGCCTGCCGGAGAATAAACCCGCTGAAACGCCTGAGGTTGAAGCGGCTGCATCTGCTAACCCTGAGAAATATATCCCCGAATCACAACGCCATGCGCTGACCCTGCCGGTAACCTGGCAGGGCATTATTGATGACTGCACCCGTGTACGAGGCCGCCGTGTCGGTATGGCCTGGGAGCAGACGCTCGCCTGGACACTGATGGCCATAATCGGTATCTGGGGCGCGGGAACACTGTTGTCGTTCGTGGTCAACCGCCTGCAGATAGTTTCTGTTGCTGAGCAGGCTCATGCCCTGGTGGAGCATCCTTCTGTATCGGATTACCAGCTGACGGCCCTGCATACCCTGCGTAATGATGCCGGACGTCTGCAGCACAGTATTCATGAAGGTGCGCCCTGGTACCAGCGCTTCGGTCTGGACCATAACCAGCAACTGCTCGATGCGTTGCTGCCCTGGTACGGCGTGGCAAACAACCGCCTGATACGTGACCCGGCAAATGAAGCGCTTACGCAGAAACTCAGCGCGCTTGCAAGCTCCGCCCCCAACAGCGACCAGCGTGCACAGTTGGCGAAGCCGGGCTATGACCAGCTGAAAGCCTGGCTGATGATGGCTCGTCCGGATAAAACCGATGGTGCGTTTTATGCCCAGACCATGAAAGCCGTACAGCCGACGCGCATTGGCATCTCAACCGGCCTGTGGCAAAGCCTGTCGCCGGATTTATGGGCGTTCTATATCTCCGAATTACCCAAACAGCCGCAGTGGAAAATCACACCGGATGCGCAGCTGGTCAGCCAGAGTCGTCAGGTGCTGTTGCAGCAAATTGGCCGCCGTAATGCGGAAAGTACGCTGTATGAAAACATGCTCAAATCGGTGCGCCGTAACTTTGCCGATGTATCTCTGGATAACATGACCAGCGGTACCGATGCGAGGCGACTGTTCACCACTGATGAAGTGGTACCAGGCATGTTTACCCGCCAGGCGTGGGAAGGGGGCATTCAGCAGGCTATTGAAAAGGCCGCAAATTCCCGCCGGGATGAAATTGACTGGGTGCTGAGTGACAGCCGGAAAGCGGTTTCCTCAGACCTGTCACCGGAAGCTCTGAAAGCACGTCTTACGCAACGTTACTTCACCGACTTTGCCGGCAGCTGGCTGAGCTTCCTCAACAGCCTGCGACTTAATCCTGCGAACAACATTGCTGACGTTACCGACCAGTTGACGCTGATGAGCGATGTCCGCCAGTCGCCGCTAATTGCCCTGATGAACACCATCGCGTGGCAGGGGCAGACCGGCCAGCAAAGCGAAGGCCTTTCGGACTCCATCATCAAATCGGCTAAAGATCTCGTAGGCGGAAAAGATAAACCTGCGATTGACCAGTCTGCGTCAGGGCCGCAGGGGCCGCTCGATGAAACCTTTGGCCCGCTGCTTCAGCTTCTGGGTAAAAACACAGGCAGTAACGTTATGTCGGCTGACACTTCACTGAGCCTGCAGACGTATCTGACCCGCATCACCCGCGTGCGTCTACGACTGCAACAGGTGGCCAGTGCCTCTGATCCGCAGGAGATGATGCAGACTCTGGCGCAGACCGTATTCCAGGGCAAAAGCGTGGATCTGACCGACACCCAGCAGTACGGCAGTCTGATTTCGGCAAGCCTTGGCGAAGAGTGGAGCGGATTTGGCAGCACGATGTTCGTCCAGCCGCTGACTCAGGCCTGGGAAACGGTGCTGCAGCCGTCGGCGGCGAGCCTCAATGACAAATGGAACCGCTCGTTGGTCGCGAACTGGCAAACTGCCTTTGACGGACGTTTCCCGTTTGCCGCCAGCAAAAGTGATGCCTCTTTACCGATGCTGGCTGAATTTGTGCGTAAGGACAGCGGACGTATAGAGCGCTTCCTGACGACAGAACTCAACGGTGTGCTGCACAAAGAGGGCAGCCAGTGGGTGGCGGATAAGGTCAACAGCCAGGGGCTGAGCTTTAATCCGGGCTTTCTGCGGGCGATAAATCAGCTGAGCCAGTTGTCAGACATTTTGTTCACCGATGAAAGTCAGGGCATCAGCTTTGAGCTACAGGCGCGCCCAGTACCGCAGGTGGTGGAAACCCAACTGACCATTGATGGGCAAATGCTGCACTACTTCAACCAGATGGCGGAGTGGCAGAGCTTTCGCTGGCCGGGAGACACTTTCAAGCCGGGGGCAATGCTGACCTGGTCCACCGTCAACGCCGGTGCGCGCCTGTTCGGGGATTACAGCGGGACCTGGGGCTTTATTCGCTGGCTGGACCAGAGCAAGCGCCAGCAGCTTGACCGCAGCCAGTGGATGATGAGCTTCACCGCACCGGATGGTCGCACCCTGCAGTGGGCGCTGCGCTCACAACTCGGAAAAGGTCCGCTGGCGCTGCTGGATCTGCGCGGTTTCACGCTGCCGGATCAGATATTCAGTGTCGACAGCGCGGCCACCGCTCAGGCGCTGATGGCTAACACAGGAAACAGTGACATGGATGGTGTCGAATAATGAGCATACTGCAGAATCTGGTTGCCGCCTGTCAGGCTGACGAAATTCAGCTGCGACAACAGGCGCAGGCACGCACAGAAAATTGGCAGCCCTGGCTTGCCCCGGTAAGCGTTGCCAGTCCGACCGGGGAAGACCCAGGATATGACGATGATTTTCAGCGTATTCGTGAGGAAGTCAACAAGCTCTCTGGCATTGATACCGGTCTGATTTGCACGCTTGCTGAAAAACTGCTGACCACCACGGCCAAAGATATCCGGATTGCCACCTATTACTGTTGGGCACGTCTGCACCAGGATGGCGAAGCTGGCTTTGCCGAAGGACTTGAACTGCTGGTGGGATTGCTTCAGCACTATGGAGCACAGCTTCACCCGCAGCGCGAGCGGAGCCGTAAACCGGCGCTGGAATGGCTCGCCGGAGCCCGAGTACTCGACAGTCTGTCGCTTTACCCGGAAGTTGTACGTGATGACGCACAGCGTACCGCCGGAGTGCTGCTGCTCATCAGTGACAGTCTGGAGACAGAGCCGGAGGCGTCACGGCCAGAACTCAATGCGCTATACAGTGCTCTGGAGTCCCGTCTGATTAAAGGCGGGGGCGTGGATGCGGTGGTACCGCAGAACGCCGGTAATAAGGCCCAGTCACAGCCCTCCACGCACACGGTCGAGTCAGGCGCGCCGGTTCTGAACCGCATTACCTCCGGCCAGGATTTGCTGGCCCAGGCCCGTACACTGACCGGATATCTGCGTGAGCAACCTGATGGCTGGCTTGCCGCTCACCGGCTGATGAAAAGCCTGCGTCATGACACGCTGCACAGTATTCCTGCTCCGGATGCACAAGGGAAAACCCGAATCGAACCGCCGCGTGCAGACCAGCGGGCCATGCTTAAGCGCCTGTATCTGCAGCAGAGCTGGTCCGAAATTATGGAGCAGGCCGACAGCGCTTTTTCACGCGGCGCCAACCACCTCTGGCTGGATTTGCAGTGGTATATCCATCAGGCCCTGGTGAAATCGGGGCAGGATGTGCTGGCTGATATCATCGCCGCCGACCTGAAAGGGCTGCTGCGCCGCCTTAACGGGCTTGAAACCCTGGCCTTTAATGACGGTACGCCGTTTGCCGATGAGGTCACGCTGAACTGGATAAATCAGAGCGTGCTGGACGATATATCAGGCTGGAGGGATGAGCCGGTCAGTGCTGTCAGTGAGACGGATAACGATATCCTGGCCCTCGAGCCTGAAGCGCTGGAGAAAGCGGACACTGACGGTCTGGATGCCACACTACACTGGCTGCAGACCCGCCCTGGTGCGGATTCCGTGAAAGACAAATGGCTGCTGCGTCTGCTGATGGCTCGTGTCGCCGAGCAGAAGGGCAAAAATGAACTGGCCCTGCATCTGCTGGGAGAGCTCGACAATGCCGCACAGTCGATCACCCTCACGCAGTGGACACCAGCACTGTTGTTTGAAGTGAAATCACGTCGCCTCAGACTGCTGCGCATGAAAGCCACACGCAGTGAAACTGATAAATCACGGCTTCAGCCCGAGATGGATTTGCTTCTGTCCGGTCTGATTGCGCTCGATCCGGCCGGCAGTGCAGTGCTTTGCGGGTAAAACGTCCGGCATACCTTTAAAACACACATATTCAGGTTTTTATGGATGACTTAACCCTGCGTTATTACGACGCTGAAATGCGCTATCTGCTGGAAGCCGGTGAAGAGTTTGCCCGTGCTCACCCCGAGCAGGCGGCAATGCTCAATCTCGATAAAGCGGGGGCGCGCGACCCTTACGTGGAGCGGCTTTTCGAGGGCTTTGCCTTCCTGATGGGCCGTCTTCGTGAAAAGCTCGACGATGACTTACCGGAGCTGACCGAAGGGCTGGTCAGCCTGTTGTGGCCGCATTACCTGCGAACCATTCCGTCAATGTCGGTGGTGGAGTTCACCCCTGACTGGCGTGAGATGAAAGAGCCGATGCGCATCGTCAAAGGCTTTGAGGTGAACTCACGACCGATCGGTGAGAAGGGCACGCGTTGCCGGTACACTACAACCAAAGAGATTACCCTTCAGCCGTTGTCGCTTGAGAGTGCCCGACTGGCGACCGATCCGGATGGCCGTTCGGTCATCACGCTGCGCTTTAACTGCAGCCATCTGGCCGACTGGAGCCGTGTCGATCTCAGCCAGCTCCCGTTCTACTTCAACGCTGATGCACCGCTGGCCTGTGCGATGCATGAAGCCTTTACCATGAACACAGCGCGCCTCTGGCTGCGGATGCCGGGCGACATGGACAGAAGAACGCTCGACGGGTATTTCACCGCACTGGGCTTTGGCGACGACCTGTGGCCGAAGGGGAGCAGCAGCTTTAGTGGTTATCAGCTGCTGCTGGAGTACTTCACCTTCCGTGAGAAATTCATGTTCACAGGGCTGCGTGGGCTGGAGACCGTGGCTTTTCCGGCTGAGCTCCCATGGTTTGAAATCGACGTGGTACTGGCGGAACGCTGGGAGCATGATTTCAGCTTTACCGAAAAGCATCTGCGCCTGAACTGTGTGCCGGTGATTAACCTGTTCCCGCTGGAATCCGACCCGCTGACGCTCAACTCCCTGCAGACCGAATACATGCTGCGCCCAATGCGCGTGCAGGATGGCCATACCGAGATATACGCGGTGAATTCGGTGATGTCATCGAGCCAGCACACCTACGTGCCGTTTTCGAGTTTCCGCCACAAAGGCGGAATGATGCGTCATGAAGCGCCGGAATATTACTACCACACTCGTATACGTCGCGGCCCGTCAGGTCTGCATAACACCTGGCTTATCCTCGGCGGTGAAGCGTTTGATAACCACACCGTTCCGGAAGACGAGAGCCTGTCGCTGACGCTTACCGGCACCAACGGCCAGCTGCCACGACGAGCACTGCAGAGCACGGTGCTTGATACGGTGATGAAAACCACCTCGGCTAGTATCGGCGTGCGTAACCTGTGTGCGCCAACGTTACCCTGTTATCCCCCGGCACAGGATCGTTTCCACTGGCGTGTGCTGAGTCATCTTGGCAGCGGCTTCCTGTCGATGATGGACAACGCTGACGTGCTGCGTGGCACCCTGGCGCTGTACGAGTGGACTGACAGCGAGATGAACCGCCGCCGCCTGGAAGCCATCATTGACGTGAAGCACAGCGAAACCGAGCGCTTTGAGCAGGGCTACCTGGTACGCGGCGTGCAGATTGAGGTGACGCTCGACAGCCACGGCTTTGCCGGGCGGGGTGATATTTGCCTGTTTGGCGAGATGCTGAGTCGCTTCTTCGCGCTCTACACGGATATCTATCTGTTTAACCGCCTGATTATCATCCTGCAACCAACCGGAGAGCGCCTGGAATGGGAAGAGAAGCACAACCGCCGCATTCCCGGCTGACCCCGCGGCTGGAGGCCGATCTTCACCGCATCAACTTTTATCGTTTATGCCAGCTACTGGAGAAGCGCCATCCGGACAGGCCGCTGATGGGCTCTACCAGCCATCCGGCAGATGACCCGGTACGGTTTGCGCCGCATCCGGGGATGGGTTTCCCTGCCAGTGAACTGAAGGCTGTCGAATATGACGAGGATGATGACAGCAGGCCACCGCTCATCCGCACGACCTTTATGGGGATGTACGGCGTCGACTCACCACTGCCGACGGCGTATCTCGATGACATCACCCAGCGTAGGGAAGGGCATGAGGCGCTGCAGGGCTTTCTGGATATCTTCAGCCACCGCATCCTGACGCAGTTTTACCGCATCTGGCGTAAATACTCTTACCCGGCCACGTTTGAGCCCGGCGGCACCGACAGTATTTCGCAGTCGCTGCTGGGCCTGGTGGGGCTGGGCATTCCGGGCACTGCAGAGCATATCGCCACCCCGGTATCCCGTTTTCTGTCACTGCTGGGCGTACTGCAACAGCCCGGTAAAACCCAGGAGGGAATGCAGGCGCTGGTGACGCTGCTGGCCCCGGATACCACTGTGAAGGTCAGCCCCTACTGTCTGCGCCCGGTAGAGGTCAGCCAGCCACTGGGCTTTTACGGTGATGACGATTTTCTTCTGGATGGCAACACGCCGCTGGGTGAAGAAGCCATGGATGCTAATAGTCAGTTGCTGATTGCGCTCACCACCGATAACGAGCAGGAGTCACAGGGCTGGAAGCCGGATGGTCTGCTGTACCAAGACTTCCTGGTGATGCTGCGGGTGTACCTTGGCTGGCGATTCAAGGCCAAAATTACCCTGACCACCCGCACTCGGCTGCTGGCCGCTCCACCGCTCGGTGAAGGCCCCTTCTGGCTCGGCATGAACGGCGTGCTGGGCGCAGAAGACGAAGGCCTCCCGGAGGATATTCCACACACCTTTACGACCGAATTGGGTTACTACACCGGCCTACAGCCCGCGACACCACAACAAGGAAATCGACGTGTTACGTACAAGTTTAACTAAAACAAGGCGCTGGCTGTTACCCCTGCTGGCATTCAGTCTGGTGGGTTGCGGGGTGACGCAGGGCATCACCGATGGCACCAAATCGGCTTTTAATGCCGTGTTCTACAAAAAAATTAAGGTGCTGCACCTGGATTTCACCGCCCGTGAGGCGCTTAACACCGATTCACGCGAGAGTAATTCGCTGTCTGAGCCGGTGATTATCCGTGTCTACCAGTTAAAAGACCGTAAAACCTTCGACAAAATGGTCTACCAGCAGTTGCTGAAAGATGGGGAGACCATCCTGAAAGCTGACCTGCTGGCAAGCCGTGATGTGGTGGTGAAGCCGGGTGGAGATGCGAACCTGAATATGCCGATGGAAGCCGATGCACAGTTTGTGGCGGTGGTGGGTCTGTTCCGTCACCCGGATATGGTCAACAACACCTGGAAGCTGGTGACAGAGCGTGAAGACCTTGACCCGGATAAACCGCGTATTCTGGAAGCGGGGAATAACCATCTGACACTGCAACCGCTCAAGGACGATTAATGCCTCAGGGACACAACACGCCATCGCTGTATGAAATGCTGAGCGGGAATTTTTCTGGTGGCCTGAGCCTCCATAAGGTCAGTGAACAAAATCAGGTCATCCTGTCGGTGCTGGATAACATGCAGCGCATCCTCAACTGTCGCGCCGGCACGCTGGCGCATCTGCCGGACTATGGCCTGCCGGATATGACCAAAATCCTGCAGGGCATGCCGGGGACTGCTCATGAACTGATGGGTGCTCTGTCGGCTGTTCTGCTCAGATATGAGCCACGCCTGAGAAAAATAGCCGTTGTCCTGCTGGAACAGAACATCCCCGGTGAGTTGCGCTACGCTATTGATGCGGAACTTAACGGTGTTGGCCTCGTACGCTATGGCACCGAGTTTATGCCAGAAGGGCGGGTTCTCCTGCGACACCTGAAGCAACAGCAGTATCTCGACACAGCAACCCGTCTGTAAGGCCAGTTAATACCATGTCAGTAAAATCACAGTTCCTCGAAAAACTACAGGCCAGAGAGCCAGCCCCGATCTTATCTACCAGCAAGACTCAGGCCGATATTGCAGCGTTTCGCCTGCGAATGGTGCAGCTTCAGGAACAGATGGATGCGTGGCTGGTGGGTACCGGATTGAATGTGGAAACATTTACCGTCTCTGTTACGGACCTGCTGGTGGAGGACGGGACTTTTGAGATTGCCGCTATCAACCTGCGTTACGACGACCGCTCTGTAAAATTTACACCGGTATTTTTGTACGGTCAGGGCGTGACAGGATGCGTGGAAGTGACCCTTCATGCAGAAGGCAGTGTGACGTCTGTGGGGCGCCTTTTCATGCGGGCAGGTCATTTCAGTGACTGGTCCTTTACTCCGCCGGGAGCATTATCCCGTCCCGGACAGAGTTTTGATGAAAGCACCTTTTTTAGTCTGATTCTGGCGCTTCTGCCATAACTGCTGGTATTGCAGTACCCGTTCCTCTGAATATGCCCGCATAAGCGTTAATCCTCAATTTTTCCGTACGCGTCAAAATGGACAACTGGTCATGGATCACATCCCCCCACATAAAATCAAAACCGGTGGTGACCCGCGCACGCTACCGGATTATGCCGCCCTGCGTGATGAACTGAGTAAGCTGACACATCCGGCTCGCCCGGATGTGAACTGGCGTTATGCCGAAAAACGCTGTCTCTCACTGTTTGAACAAAATGGTGTGGAGCTACAGACGCTGTCCTGGTACACGCTGGCCCGAACGCAACTGGCTGGTTTATTGGGGCTCAATGAAGGTCTGGCGATACTCGAGGCACTGATAAGCCATCAGTGGGGCGCACTCTGGCCGCAGCCTGTCCATGCCCGCATGAAAATCCTCAGCAGTCTGAGTCAGCGTTTACAGCAACTGATTCGCTCGCTCCCGCTAAATCACAGCGACCTCAGCCAGCTGTATCGGGCGGAGCAACAGCTTACCGCTCTGGGTGAGGTGCTGCAGGGCCTGGAGCTTAAGCATCTGAGCCAGCTCGATACGTTACGTACCTTGATGCACAACAGTGCTGCCAGGCTGGAACACAGCGATGGCATAACCAGCACCAGGCCGGACATTCAGCCAGGTATCAGGTTGCCTGCCACCGCGATGAATAGTGCCGCAGCATCCACGAGGGACCTTGCTGGTAGTCCGCCTGAAGATACGTCAGCAAGCGTAGTGAAGTGGGTTTATGCGGCGCTGCCGGAACACCAGGCGAATGCAGAAGCAATGGCGGCAATGCCCAATCAGGTAAAAAAATGGAAATTCTTCGCTGCCGGGATGTGTACCATGCTGGTGGTAAGCACAGTCACACTATGGAGCTGGCAGTTTCTTAATCGGCCAGTCCCGTTGCAGACTCAGCTTGCAGCCTCACTGGCTCCATTGCCTGCATCTCTCACGCCTGAACAACTGGATATGTGGCGTCAGCAAGCTCCGTTACCACAGGTTTTAATAACACAAACACAGCAGCAGCTTGCCCGGCTGGGTAAATTGCCTCCTGACTGGAATATTGAATACAGTCGACAGTTGCTGGAACAGGTCCGGGTACTTTGGCCGGAGCAGGCTAAGCCACTAATCCAGCAGTGGCAGCAACAGCTTAATGCTGCCGCATTGCCAACAGAACAGCTGAATGGCTGGTCTCAGGGAATGGCGACACTACAAAAACTGAGTGACAGGCTGAACGAACTGGATGTGCAGAAAGGAAAATACCTGACGGTCAGTGAGCTGAAGTCAGTCGTTTTTTCCGCTATGCAGTCCTTTAATCAATCCATACCGGCTGAAGAGCAGCTAAGGGTATTATCACAAAATCCAGCAGGCGAACCTTTGCCTGCGGCTGTCAGAGCTCAGCTGGAGATGCATCTGAAGCAACTGATTGCCCGTTATGGAGAAATAAAACAGGATGCATTAAAATAAAAAAGATATTCGAAGCACAGGTATCCAGCTGATAACCCAGACCTGGCAGGTCATAATCACAACTCATTCACTGGTGTTGATGGATTTGCCTAAAGAACATAGCCAGGGCCGGCAAATGATTATTGATTCTGAGAAGAAAAAGGGCAAAGGGGGATAGCCGTCAGTAATGGCTTGTTATTGATTATTAAGAGTTTTAATTGATAGGGCGGGTTTAAGTACAGGGCAGGCCTGGTGTCCCCTGCAGAAATCGAACTGGTGGTTAAGTTGCTGATTTTAAGAGTTTTTATTGGGGTTAAGGTTTTTATACCATCATAGATACCAACACTCAAAAATAACCTTAAAAACTGTTGTGAGACACTGAAAAAAGCGTCTTAATTATACTCAATTTTATCAGCCGTTGTTACTGTTTCAGAGCTTGTTGATTGAGAAGCTGGTTCAAGGTGATGATGAGCTGACTTCTACATTGAGCTATAAAACACAAATGTAAGGCCTCGGTATGGATACGGTTCAGATCTACAAAGAGCTACAGGCTTGGTTCGACTACGACAACTATGTTGATGTTGAGTCTTGCACTTTGAAAGGCTTACATAAGGAGTTACAGGTCAGAAAGAACATCCTCGATTCAATTGAGTTTTTTGGAGAAGGAGATGTTTATTTTGACCAGATCCTTGCAGGTAACCCTCTATTCAGTAAAAGAATTGACCTCGACACTCATCTGGCAGAAAGCCAAACGCACATACGACAAGTCACTTTTGGTCATATTGAAAGCCTCAAAAGATCTCTTGAAATGTTCTCGCAAGAATCGTTTGTCAAAGGTGGTGATCAACTTAAGAAAGAGGTCAGGGAGAAGCCACTTACTCAAAGTATGAGAGCCGTTTTTCTGGGAACAAACGAAAGCCGTGTGTATACCTTTTTTGATCTCGAAAGCTCATCTGATGACGAAATCATAGGCTCGCTTCGTGCGCTACTCCCTGTGTGGAGGAAAGAGTATGGAATCAAAGGCAGGAAGCAAGAGGCTTTCGGGCTGGGAAAAATTCTAAAGTTGGCTGACTACCGTATCCTTCCAATGATGGATCTGCTTATGTGGGCTAAGTTAAAAGATGTCACTCTTTCAAACACTCTCCTTTCCAGAGTGCTTTATCCTAAGCTCACAGATGAAGTTCGAGGAGACGAGCAACTAAAGGACACAGATCGTCCAATAGCTGAAAAAGCATTGTCAGGTGAGACCTGTAAGAATATTGAGAGTTTTATAAACAAAAACCTGCATCTTATAAATGTGACTTTATTACATTTAAGAAGCATATGATTTTATTGGTGGCAACATGCTGTAAAATTTAGTTTTATTAAGTAATCTTAGCATCTAATTTAAGTAAGCCTAATGTTACAGACTGGTCATTATAAATACAGGCTGCAATGAAAATCATAAATCAAGACTACCATTTTGAATGAATTTTAAATTTTGCTCAAGATGCATCAAATTTGTTGTACTTGGTATTGGGAAAAGATTTGGAGAGTAGTTCAGTAGCCATGATATTTCAGCAGAGACCAGTTGACTATTTTTTGACAAAATATCATTAGTCTTGGCTCCTTCTAAGCACTTTCCAATACCAAAAGGGGCATAAGGTACAAAAGCAATATTATTAGTTTCACACCATTTAATTATCTCATGCGATTCCGTTTGATATAATCTGTTGAATTTATTTTGGATGGCTGCAATTTTTTCTATTTTATTAGCCTCTTCAATCTGTTGTAAGGTAACCTTGGAAAGCCCAATGTTCTTTATTTTACCTTCTTTCTTCATATTAGACAGTTCATTTATCTGGACATAAAGTGGAATTTCCTCATCGATACGATGCAAATAGTATAAATCAATTGCTTCAAGTTTTAATCTAAGCAGACTGCCTTCAAGACACTTTCTAAGATATTTTGGATCTCCATTAGCCTGCCATTCTCCAGGCCCACCTCTTGTGAAACCACCTTTTGTAGCTATCAATAATTTTTCGCTATATGGATAAAAGGCTTTCTTAATTATTTCTTCTGAAACATTAGGTCCATAAGCATCAGCAGTATCAAAATGTTGTATTCCTAACTCTGAAGCTAATCTTAATAAGCTGATTAATTCTCTCTCATTTGAGGGTGGACCCCATATACCAGGACCTGTAATTCTCATAGCACCGTAACCTAACCTACAAACTTTTTTACCTGCTATATTTCCGAAAAAAGAGGTATTCATTCACTTTCCTAATTTTAGAGTTATTTCGCTGTGTAATTTGAAAATTGTTTCTTGATGCTGATTAGATTTGAGCGTTGAAAAAATAAAAGGCATTCTTGTTTTTAAATCATGTAAATGAAAATCTACGCTTTTACGAAAATCAAGGTCGCAGTCACGGTCTGGCGCAAGCGGAATTAAAGAATCTAATTTGGTTGCAAATAAATATGAATAACATTGTGAATGCTCGATAATGATTTTTTCAATATTTTCTTTTTCCTTGATAATGTGAGATTCTTTTCTAAAGTCCATTGCTGCGTTCCAATACGCAAGTGCATCAAACTCAGGGCGGTCAACAATGATTACCTCAGAATTAACCATTGCTTTCTCCCTTTCCTCTGAGGTTTTATTAATAAACCAAAGTGTTGAACTGTAATCGTGTTTTTTTAATAAAGGCATTCCCAAATTATATGCTGTTTTACCAAATGATGGAACCAACGAAACTCTTATACCAATAGTTGTTAGTGTATCGCTTAAAGCTTTACAAAAAGAGCTTTTACCAGTTGAATGTGCGCCAGCTATACCGATCACTATTTGCATTACCAAAGTTCTCCTTGCTGTGGAAGTATAGGCTTATTTTTTTTTGAAATATTAACTTGGCATACTTCACAAACTTCACTCCAATTTCGAAAACCTGATTTTGATAGTAAATAACTAAATAATTTGGATGTCGCTTTTGCATCATAGCTTGCTCTATGAAAAGAGTTCGATTGATCTCTATAAAAAGATTTCGATTTATGAAAGTGTAATTTTGTAAAGTTTATAAGATTCTCAAGGGAATAGCTGGTAGCTTCCGGCAAAAAATGTTTAGCAAGTTTCATAGTATCAATGATACCCGCAGGTTCCCACTCAGGGATATGCATTTTGATGATGTTATAATCGACTTTAGCATTATGCGCAATAAGCCAGGCTCCATTGAGATGACTATGAACTTCATCTTTTATTTCATCCCAAACGGGGCAGTTTTCTACATCGGAATTTTTTAAACCATGTATCTTAGTTACTATTCTGTTAATAGGGTTAGGTGGTTTGATTAACCAATTGTATATATCTTCTTTTTTCTTAGCCTCTAAATTAGATTTTAGAATTGATATTTCAATTAAATCTGGAGGGCTATGGCCATTACCCTCTGTATCCACAAAAAGTATTGGTTCTGGAGGTAAACTTAATTTCTCATTTTTCATCACTAGTGATCCAGCCTGTCTCAGCTCTGCCATGACGTTTGTAAAAATGGGGTTTATCTATGTCATGAACTTGATATTCAAATGTATGTTGTAAAAAATACCTTTTCTGTTCATCAAGACCTTGAACAATTATAGCTTTATCAGTAATTATGGGGGGAGAAGTAGCACCAAGGTCTTTACACATATTTAATATAGTATCATTATCAGGTTTACGCCATTTTTGCTGGCAGCGAAGAACTTGCATTTTGGGACATATATCACAAATTTCATTAATGCCAAAATGACCATTATAATCAGCTTGTCTATGGACAAATGATATTCCACATGATGTTTTTCTAAAAATCGGAGTAGAATCTGAGTTATGTGAACGGAAAAAATTTAGAATCTTTTTTTCACTATACTCAGGTAGTATCTTTCTACGCATTGTTTTTTGATATAGTTCAGGCAGATTGTTCTTCTTATAATAATCAGAAATTTCATCCCTGTAAAATAGTCCGCTAAAAACTACCGCGTGTGCATGCATGGTTAAATTTTTTATTTTTAACAGATCTTCGTCAGTGTCATTAAGACCTGGAATAATAGGTCTCCAGTAAAGAATGACTTTATAGTTGACTGAGTTTTTAAATAACATAATTAATGAATCTGAAGCAATTTTGGAATTTACTGGTTCTATTTTTTCATCTTCAATTCCTGAATAAGTAATAAATATAGTTAGTTTGATGTTTTTTAATTCATTGAATCTTTTGCAATCATCTTCTGTTACTTTCCAGCGTGTAATTAATATAACATTGTTCTTTAGACCAAGATTATCTAAAAGATGTAATACATTATGAGTATGCTTTTTTACTTTAGGTAGCATAGGATCAGTCGCCCTATTAAACAACTGAATAGGCGTGATATCTTTCTGGAAATAGATATGATTAATAAGAGATCTAACAGCCATTTCATCACTACATAATGCTTTAGGAACTCTTTGCTCAAAATTTCCAAAAAGGTGTCTAACACAATAGCTACAGTCAAGTGGACAACCAACAATATGGTTCAAACTCAAACCGCTTTTCCTGTACTCGACAATTGATTTCAAGGATTGATTGATTTCTTTAAGTTGGTCGATACTGACTATATCTATGAATTGCTTCATTTTTTTCCTAAATGTTATTATTAAATTATTCTAATGTATATTAATGAGTTTTTTTTTAAATTCAACAAAAATTAGGACTAAGCCCTGTTTCGGTTAGTTAAAAGCCGTTGAGTTGGATAATTTTTTAATTGATATCTTTTGCGCTAATTTCACAATGAATCTCTTTAGTCAAGAGATGTTATAAAAAAAATAGATTCATGATAAATATGCTGCGTAAATGCCTTTAGAAAACAATGTCCACTACATCCCTTCAAAGCCTGTCCCCGTCTACTTAGTATCAACTCATCGACCAGACGAGGAGATACAATTATGAATACAACAACCCCAAGCGCTACACGACTCATCCGCTTACCTGAAGTGCTACATAAAACAGGTTACAAGAAAGCATGGATTTACCGATTGATTTCCGAAAATAGATTCCCTAAACCTATCAAATTAGGTTCGAGAGCTGTGGCCTTTATTGAGGCGGAGATCGATCAGTGGATTTCTGACGCCATTAGCAATTCGAGAACAGCTTCATAGTGAGGCTCCAGACGAACAACATCGACAAAGTGAGGACAATGTGGAAATTAAAGAATTCCTGAAAGTTGGAAACCTTTCAAGGCTTGTGAGTCAAAAAACATTCGATAAGATTTTCGATGCTGAAGCTATCAGGTTATTACCTGTGAATACATTGAGTAAGAGAGCCGTGGCCTGTTTAAGCTATTACCTCGAAGATAGCGAATACAATCCATTCCAAGTTTTACCCGAGTTAAATAAAGATAGTCGAAACTGTATCTATGAAACCATACTGTCAGTGATCAAATGTAATAGGCTACTCAGAAAGTTATCGAAGAAAATCACACAGAATGAAATTAATATTGCTGTAACAGAGACAGAAAAGGGCGAAAACCATGTATTGCTCTGTAGCTTAAGTGTGCAAAAAGGGATGTTAGACGATTATGTGAAAACAATGCCGGATCTTCTCCCAGATGAAGATTCATTCATGACAGATGACATAAATCTTCTCAAGCTAACGGTTGAAGATATAACAAAAATTTTGCTGGGTGACATGTTGGAAAGAGGAGCATTGGTAGTTCATATGGGAGATGAACTCCGCAGTAAAGCTAAAGTTATCCAAGAGGAATACTGGAATGAGGTAGAAGATATTTACCATGGGGAAACGGCAAGATGAATATTTTAAATCTCATGATTTTAAAAATTGTAAAGTATTAAGATCAAAAAACATCAAAACTTAACAGAATACTTTCCAAATTAGTTTTTGGCGCCGCTGTATTACTTATGCAATAAGGCTTTATTAGTTTTTCTTCTTAAATCGGGTATGACTACCTTTAATATAATTCTCATTTAAAACAAATGACAGCCGAAGAGCTTAATCGTCCGTTACCTAAAAAAGATATTCAAATGGAAATTGATAGGTTTTAACTATTGACATGATTAAATATTATGATATTTCTTTAAATGTCAGGATGACATTCACAACAGCAAGGATGCTACTATGAATAAATTAAACAGATATTTGCCAGATCAGAAATTTTTGATACTCCTCAATCGCTTCATTCTTAGATACGATGAATCAGACTGCAACAAAGAAAAAATCGTAAAAGATGCCTACCTGTTCTGTGTAGGATACTTTTTGAAGTATCAGCAAGACTATCAGAATCCTTATCTGAAGGGACCAAGCAACATTATTGCAATTTTGAGTTCGGCTTTGCTCAGTCCAAACCTCTATACAATACCTTCAACTGTTAGCCTTGAACGCGTGCTGTATTTCTACAAGTTTATCATCGAATACATTATCTGGAATGAATATGAGGTTGAAACTGTGTTTAGAACTCAGAAGCTAAGTTTTAGAAAAGAGATTCCCTATGAAAGAGGAAATTCATCTTCAGAAAAGAAAAAGAGGATGTAGTTACAGTTCATTGCCCAATTTCAAGATTGTAATTTTTTTGAAAATGGCTTTTTTGCTTCCTCTTAGAGGGTTATAAAGCCATTTTTTTAATTTATGTATTTACAACTTCCTTAATCGTTTTATTCTTTCCTGCTGAACCATGAACCATGAACCATGAACCATGAACCATGAACCATGAACCATGAACCCTGAACCCTGAACCCTGAACCCTGAACCCTGAACCCTGAACCCCGTTATTAATAATTCCTGGGATCAATATTACACTTTGCATATAAAGCAACATTAACCCGAGCGATTACTATGTGAATTTAAAGCTCGCATTTGCAAGTCAGTAAAAGCTGGAAAGAGTGTGATAAAAATTGTTCGTATAAGCTGAATATATAAATGATTTAAAATCAAAACCTGCCGTAATGTTCGTAAAAGTCATCCCTGAAAAGGCCAATTAAGCTAATCATTTGAAATTAAAAGTTGAGAATATTGAAGTTTTAGTTTCTATATAGGGAGTATAAAATTATACTTATAGCAATAACTTCTAAGATCAACATGATACCTTTGAAATTCATTCGTGCAAGCCAGTTATTAGATCGCTCTCTTTCATCAGCTTCCCTGATGGCTTTATCGTTATCATCATTCATAAATCACTCTCCAATAGCAAATTTAAACTCTTTCCAATGTAGCATGCCAAGCCTGTTGTAGTATTACATAACTGAGCTTGATATACTTAAAAATAATAATGGATGTTACATGTTTTTCCTAAGGTTAATCAATAATTAGTTAAAGAAATTGTTCCTTCCTCCATCGTCAGGATGCGATCGGCAGAAGCAAGTGTTTCTGGCCTGTGTGCAATAAGTAATACTGGAATTCCAGAGTGCCTAAGCATCTGACTAATAGTAATTTCGCTTTCAACATCCAAATGACTTGTTGCTTCATCTAATAACAAAAATTTAGGTTTCTTGTATAAAGCACGGGCTAGAAGGATGCGTTGCTTTTGGCCACCTGAGACACCACCTCCCGCTTCACTAATAAGTGTCTGATAACCCATAGGCATAGCCATGATTTCACGGTCTATTAGGGCAAGTTTTGCGCAATCTATCATTAGTTCCTGATTGCGCTCTTCACTGTAGAAGATAATGTTATCAGCTATAGTGCCTCTAAAAAGTATGTCATCCTGTAGTACAGTTCCTATTTGCTGACGGACTTGAAAGTAATCAGGATGAGAATGAGTTATACCAAAAGTCCTTATCTCACCTCTATCTGGTTTATGAATCCCCATGATCAGTTTAACCAGTGTAGATTTTCCGCAGCCTGATCTTCCCGTTATGGCTACCACTTCTCCTGGATAGAGAGAGAGAGATAAATTAGAAATAATTTGATTGTTACTACCTCTGTGACTATAAAAAACGCAATCCAGTGACAATAGTGATGATTCTTGTACCTGCTCAACTATTCTTGAAGTAACAATATTCTCATGGTTGTTTTCTTCCTGCACGGTTTGGAGATGCCCCTCCGCAGGGTTCATAACAATGTCTGCAAGCCGTTCGTTATAAATACTCAGCATCCGCCATGAAAAGAACTTATCAGTCAGATTACTGATACTGGATGAAAAGCTTCCTTGGAAGGACAGATAAGCTATCAACATACCAACAGTAAATTTTCCATCAAGTACTTCTCCCGCCCCTTTCCAAAGAACAACTGATGTTACTAAACTCGTCGTCAGAGTATGTGCTATGTCATAGTACATTTCCTGTCTACTTTGTTTTAGTTGTGTATTACGGCGAGTGACGTTGAGATTTAGCCATGCAGCTTCGCGCTGACCAATTACTCCATTGACCTTTAGACTCAGTATGCCACTAAGGGTTTCAAGGAAATGACTGGACTCACGGGTGCTTGCATCCCACGTATCCTCGGCACATTGTTTCAGATGTGGATACCACAAGGCCCTTAATAAGGCATAAACAACTGATACCACTATGGCAATAAATGTCATTTCCTTACTATAAAGTATCATCATTCCTAATGATGTTATAACAACAAGCACATCTATTATGCCTTCAAGGACCTGTGTAGTCAGGGCTTGCTGTATGATATCAATTGCACTGAAGCGGGCACTAATACTTCCTTTACTTCTTGCCTCAAACCAAGTAAGGGGAAGGCGCACTAAGTGATGGAAAACTCGTGCTGTCCATTGCATATTAAAATTAACAGAGAGTGTAATACTCGCCCACTGACGTGCAAGACCCAATAGTAACTGAGTCAGGGAAATAAGCAGTAAAGCTATAATAATGATGCTTAACAGATTCTTATCAGCCGCTACTAAAACTTCATCAATTACCATTTGGTTAAGAAGGGGGGCCCCCAGTGCCAGTGCTTCCAAAGCCAGAGCAAAAACAGTTATTTTAAACATTGCCGGGATTAAGCCGGGAGTTTTTCCTACTAAATTACGGAGATGAATTTTCTTTTTTTCATGTCGTGGCAAGAATTTACTAGTGGGAATTATTTCTAGGGCAATTCCAGTAAAATGTTTCCCTGCATCAAGCAAGGAAAGTGTGCATTTTCCCTTATTGGGATCGTGAATTATAATCTTATTACCGCGAACCTTGTCGAGTACTACAAAGTGATTCATATCCCAATGAAGGATACAGGGTAATGTTAAAGACTTCAGATCTTCAGGTTCCAGTCTGACTGCCCTCGATGTGAGTTGAATATCCGAAGCGCATTGCATAAGTCTTTGAAGTGTCATGCCCTGAGTGCTGATACTGAAACGTTCGCGTAACATTTTTAAGTCAGTCTGCAAACCATGCCAACAAGCTATCATTGTAAGACAAGCTAATCCACATTCGGCTGACTCTGTTTGTCGTATAAGCGGCAGATTATTTTTCCCAGTCCATTGCAGCAAGCTCATATCATTTTCCCTTTAAGGCTCCAGAGTGGTTCGGTCAACCATTCCCATAAATAGCGAGTATCAAGATTGACATCTGCCTCAAGAGTCATGCCAGGCCTTAAAGGTTCGCTTTGCCCGTAAGCCATTATGTAATCGTGTTCAGGCGAAACAATTACCCGATAATGACCTTCGTTTTCCTTCCAGGTAACAGGTGATATAGATAGTAACTCGGAAGAACTAAGTGTTGTCCGGCTAATTTCTCTTATAACACCATACTGAACTCCAAATTTTTGATATGGGAAGGCAGAAAACCTTAATGATACCCGTTGTCCTGGCCTTATAAATCCGGCATTTTGGCTGGTTGCATAAAGTTCAATTTGGAGGTGTGCATCATCTGGAACCAGTGTCATAACAGGCTCTGCTGCTCTTGCGGACTGACCTTGTTGTATTATCACTGCGGCTACCGTTCCTGATACAGGCGAGGTAAGTGTGAAGCTTTCCTGCCCTGAAAGTTCCACTTCTTGCTGGCTAATGTCCTGGAGTTGTCGCCTGATTTCGGATTGTCGGCTTTCACCTTGCGCAATAAGATGATTAAGGTCTTCTTCTGCCGCCTCCAGCGAAGTGTGTAGCTGAAGCAATTGCATGCGATGGTTTTCAACATTTTCCTGAGCAGCAGAAAATTCCATTTGTTTTTGTTGATAGTCGATATCTGAAACATAATGAACGGATACTAACTTTTTATAACGCTGCATAACTGAATCAGAAAGTTTCGCTTTATTTTCTGCCAGATTTAGACTTTCTTCCGCACTTTTTATCTGCGGTTGAATTGAAATAATTCGCTGTCTGAATGATATTTGTTGTTGCTGATTATCTCTCTCTTCAATTAACTGCTGAGACGCCAGCATCGTATATTGAGTTTTGAGAGACATGCTGACAGCAGCCATTGTACCTGCTCCCTGACCATCGTATCGTTCACCACTTATATGGTAGAGAGCTGTCCCAGCAGAAACATGCTGGCCCTCTGATACCATCAATCCCGTAACATATCCAGGGAAGTGGGGTATGATTTTAATGAGACCAGTGGATGGCATTACGATACCCGCTAGGTGAGCTTTGCGAGTATATTGACCTAAACAAACGAAAGTGAAGATCAGAATAATTAGGATAAGCGTTGTTGCTGCACTGAAGGTTGTACCAAGAGATGCCGGGATGACTATATCACCACATGCTGTTTCATTTTGGTTATCAATCGCTTCTTTTCTGAATAAATCCATTTTATTCTTCGCTAAAAAGATTAATTGCTATTTTTTTCTTCTTTGCTGTCGGTAAACATCCATTTAATGGCTTTCCAGACAATACTCAAAGAAAAAAACACTCCGATGAAAAAGAATAGTGCTGTAACAAAAATGTGGAAATGTGCCCTTATGGGTATTAAATCACTGGGCCAAGCTACCACTCCATACATAGTATAAAGTGATAATATTGAAAATAAACAGTTTCTAATTGTCATGTTAACACTCTAAAAAGCTACTGAAAGAATCAAGGAGATTACAGCAAAAGAATTAAGGATTGTATGGGCTGCGATTGGATATATAAGAGATCTTGTGTTGATTCTTATCGTTGTAAGAATAATCGAGAATAAGAACTCAGTAATATATGCAGAGATTGCATCATATTGAGCATGCATTGTGCTGAAAACTAGAGAAGTTACCAGCATTGAAAAAATTACCCCGCCGTCAAAGGACTTGCTGAAGTAGCATACCGATCCAAATAAGCATCCTCTAAACGCAACTTCTTCCAACAAAGGTCCGATGAATATCATTATGCAAAAATAGATAATGTTTTCCTGAGTCAGCAATGTTGCCAGTGTTAAACCACTGCCAGAGGTTGGAGGACTTAAAGACTGGATAAATATAAGCGAAAGAGTAAGGGAGATGAAATTACCAAAAGAAACCCTCTTTTCATTTTTCAAAAACAAGGTCAGAAATGTTATCAATGAGATTATAAAACCAATTATAAATGATAAAAAATATGCATTGCTCAGACCAATGTATTTTTGGGTTAAGTTAGGAGTTTGATTCAAGGTAACTATAGTAATTATAAATATTGCTATATATAAAATTGCGGTCTTTGCAGAAGGGGCAAAGACCGTTTTAGAATTTACTTGGGGTCGGGTGTTTTCTATTAATTCAATATCACTGTTCATATGGACAACTTATATAATAAGTAATTTTATTATTTAGTAGCTAACACCCGATTTTTCAACGATTACAAGTGCCTGATACAGAATCGCCGGAGCAATGTGCTGAACCTGCCGCTTGGCCGCGACCTGAACTGTTAGTATTAAGGCACTCTGTGGCTGCTCCAACCATTTTGGCTGATGCTCTTCCGATATTTGGCAGGCTGGTTAGTGCACCAAATGCTTGATTTGCACATCTAACAGTACTTGGATCACTATATATATGAGTAGGGGCATTCCGGCTTAAACTATTTTGCGGACCAGTTTTGGAATGGCTATTTGAGTTAGAGCCTTCATAACCACTGTTTGCGTTACCACCACTAACGAATGCAATTTCACTTAAGTTTAGTTCTCTAATATTAGACATAAATCCCTCTAGAATAATTTAGTAAAAACGTGCAATTTGAATATTGCATATATCAGAATCTTGGATAAAGTAAAAATATGTAAAGATTCGTGTTTTTAAGTTAGATCTCTAACAATTAGTACACTGAGAATGTTACGACTAATTGTAAAATGCAACTATTCAGATGTGCAGCTGCAACTATTCAGATGTGCAGCAGCATCTTGATTTTAAAGATGTTTTAGGATTTTCATGATCAATCAAGCTAAGTTATTAATCTATAAGTAGGTAAAGTAAAGGCTTTGAAATTACAAATGTTACTAACTCATCTCATGAGATCTGCGAACATTAATTTGACTTAGTTTCATTGAATGTTTTTTCTTTTATGTTACAAATCGAAGGTGCTGACAAAACTTTATTCCTATCAAGTATTTTATATTATACCGCAACATACTTCTTTGATTATCAATATCTAATTGGTTTCTTCATCTCTAAAACCGCATCATGAGTAGGTATGACATTAGTCTTCCACATCTTTCGTAATGAGTTTGCTATAGAAGAAATTATTATTTTCACTCGTAGATAACATTCAGTTCTTAAAATAACCGCAAATCTATGCGCCTGAAAATAACATCAAGCAAAACTCTTTGAACTCTAATCCTGCTGTCATAAGCTAACCATTTAAGTAATCCTGCTAACTATTTCATAAGGTTACTAATGAGTTTTTTGCAAGGTGAGATAACTGTAAAAGCCATGATGAAATGCTACACAGACTATCAATAGCATTGTTTTAATTTTACGATATGCCTTTAAAGCAAAAGGTTTATTCTTCGAAAGTTGTAAGTTAACAAATAGTATAGCTTTTTGCCGCTAGGGTTATTGACGAACAAATCATTAATGTTGTTTATTGGAGTGGTATCGATACACAAACACAACTTTACAAACCTAACTGAACAAGCAAGAGGGTATCACTATGATCAAGTTCTCTACTCTGTCTCAGCGCATTTCTGCTATCACTGAAGAAAATGCTATGTATACCAAAGGTCAGGTTATCGTCCTTAGCTGATAACGTATGACAAAGGCCGCATCTCGTATGCGGCCTTACTTTTTTTGGAGCACACCATGTCACTAACGAATGTTAAACCCCTCATTAAAGAATCTCATCACATCATCCTCGCAGATGATGGAGATATTTGTATTGGAGAAATCCCAGGAGTATCTCAGGTCATCAATGATCCTCCTTCCTGGGTAAGACCAGCTCTTGCCAAAATGGATGGTAAAAGGACAGTTCCCCGGATTTTTAAAGAACTGGTTAGTGAGGGTGTCCAGATTGAAAGTGAACATCTGGAAGGACTGGTTGCGGGCTTGGCGGAAAGGAAGCTCCTTCAGGACAACTCCTTCTTCTCAAAAGTGCTATCTGGTGAGGAAGTAGAAAGGTACAACAGGCAAATCCTTCAGTTCTCCCTGATCGATGCTGATAACCAACATCCTTTCGTGTATCAGGAACGGCTAAAGCAAAGTAAGGTAGCCATCTTCGGGATGGGGGGATGGGGCACATGGTGTGCACTTCAACTGGCTATGTCAGGTATAGGCACCTTAAGACTCATTGATGGGGATGATGTCGAGTTGTCAAACATCAACAGACAGGTGTTGTATCGCACAGATGATGTAGGCAAGAACAAAGTTGATGCGGCCAAAGATACGATCCTTGCCTATAACGAAAACGTGAATGTGGAGACATTCTTTGAGTTCGCTTCTCCAGACAGAGCAAGACTTGAAGAACTCGTTGGTGACAGCACTTTCATCATCCTTGCTTGGGCAGCACTGGGTTACTATCGTAAGGACACTGCTGAAGAAATCATCCATAGCATAGCTAAAGACAAAGCCATCCCTGTTATTGAGCTGGGTGGTGATCCTTTAGAGATTTCCGTTGGTCCCATCTACCTCAATGATGGTGTTCACAGCGGGTTCGATGAAGTTAAGAACTCTGTTAAGGATAAGTATTACGACAGCAATTCAGACATTAGAAAGTTTCAGGAAGCCCGCCTGAAGCACTCGTTCATAGATGGTGACAGGAAGGTAAATGCCTGGCAAAGTGCTCCCTCACTATCAATCATGGCTGGTATCGTTACCGATCAGGTTGTCAAAACCATAACTGGCTACGATAAACCACACCTTGTAGGTAAAAAATTCATTCTTTCATTGCAAGATTTCAGGTCTCGCGAAGAAGAGATTTTTAAATGAGCATTGATAGTATTACCTTTAACGACAAAGGTTATCTTACCAAAAACATACAATCTCAATTCGCTTCAAAAATATATGAGATTATGGAGTCGTCACAAGATTCATCTGAGGAGTCCTGGACTTACATATACAAAAATTCCTTAGAGCAAAAAGATCTTTCATTTTTGACCCCGGCTGATGAGATTGAAAAGAGTTTCAACTCTTGTTTTGCAGATTTTTGCGATAATAAATTCAGTTTCTTCTTCAGAAGACTCTCCAATGAAGTGAAAGATAATGTTGCTTCAAGTGAAGCTTCAATAATCGCGTATAATTTTTGTAATTCCGAAGAGTTTAAAGATCTGATTGCTCGCCTAACCGGGAGGAAGATAGGAAATACCGATCTTTTCTACATTAATCGTTTTGATAAAGGCCATTTTCTCAACACCCATACGGATTCAGGGAATAATGTCGGGGTAGCCTTGAACATTACTCAAAATTGGGACCCGAACTTTGGTGGTTTAACACATATACTTGATAAGGATAGAAAGAAGGTTGTTGATACATTGACTCCAGGTTTTGCTGAGCTGTTTCTTTTTGATACATCAGAGAAACAGGTTCCTCATTTCGTATCGATGGTTACAGCTAATCAGAAAAGCAGGCGGATGTCTGTTATAGCAAGGTATGGGAAGGCTTAGATTAATGACTAAAAGTTCTTTATGGCTTACGATGTTAATGGCTTTAATATGGGGCACTTCATTTCCTGTTTCAAAAATTGCGATTAATGTGATAGGCCCTTATGCATTCCGAATGGCTGGTTCTCTTGTTTCATGTGGTATTGTTTTTTTGATATTCAACAAAAGTATCCGTGAAAGCCTTAAGACCCTTAACTTTGATGAATTTTTAAGAATCGCAATAATTGCGGTGCCAAATGTTTTCCTGGTTCCAACACTCAATAGCATCGCTCTTCACTTCACCTCTGTTACGAATGCGACAATCCTTGTTTACACAATGCCTTGCTTTACCTCGATTATCCTGATGGGCTTGGCAAGAAAGCTGAACTTACTCTCCCTGTTCTCACTCCTTCTTTGTTTTTCGGGGATTTTTTTGATACTCAAAGAAGTACATGTTGGATTGGGTGAGATTGTAATTCTATGTAGTGCCATTTTCTGGGCTATAGGAGCTGTCGTTTCTCAAAAGATAGTGACTGTTACTCCTTTCAAGGCCAGGCTATTCTGGCAGATATTGGTTTCAACTATTCTGGTTTCCATTACTTATCCTTTCTTCCAATCAGGTCCATTACTACAACCTCTTGTTACCGCTTTCACTAATACTGAATGTCTTCTTTGTGTTCTCTATCTCGGTATTGTAGGTAATGCACTGGTATACTTCATCTGGTTTTATCTCATTCAGAACGAGAGTGCAGAATTTGCAAGCTATGCGACTCTGTTATCACCCGTAATAACTGTTATTATTGCTTCTACATTTCTCAATGAACAACCTACAAGCAAGCAAGTAATAGGTTTTAGCCTGATTTTGATGAGTGCTCTTTTGGTGAATGTTATTAAACCTTATGTTACTACGAAGTTAGAGAAGAAGGTTCGCTAAGCACTTCAGCGGTGAAGAAGTCTGTTTCGCCTGTTAAACATACAAGCAAAGTAGAACTTTTCGCTTAAAAACCAAGTGGCAGTCAAATTGATTATTACAGGGTCGTATTGGAGGATGTGCTTGTTACCCTTGCCCTCGTAAATCGAGCGCTACACTCCGAAATACTGGTCATGTCATTTCAATTTTTAGACATCTAAGGTCGAGATTCAGTATTGGAAAAAGACTTTTTGGGAGAGAAAGGGGCCGAGTTATAATCAGTATGAGACACTAAAAGTAATAAAGAAAATTAATTATTCATTCCATAATCATGCTTAGTTTTGGAGAGTTCAACATGAGGTTTAACATAACGAATTGGATTTGTTTCGGATCCCTTTTTTTGCTATTTTTCGTAATTAGATTGGTTTCTCTTCTTAATAATTTTCATATTTCTGGCTTTGTTTTCTTAGCAGCATTTGTTTATGGCCTGTATACATATATTGTAGTAATGGATAAATTTAATGGTCTCAAAGATGATAATGAATTTGTTAAAGCTTTACATGCTGAAAAACTCATATCGAACCTAAAAAAAGGGAATGAAATTGGTTTTTTAGGACGGAATATCTTCTTCTTTACTGGTTTTACTATCGGTATGTTGTTGATTAGGTTTACTTAAACTCTCAATCTTTCTTATGTAGTAGCTTCTATTTAATAAAGCGGTTAGAACACCAATACTAACCGCTAAGAACCATATTTGTAAAAATGACATATACATGTGCTATCTCCTAATTATAATTTAATATATAAATATCAGTAGCAAATATATTGTCAAGGTCTTGATGAGTATTTTTATTGCTTTAATTCCTTTTGAGAAAAAGTTGTTATTTTATTCTGAATGGTTCTCTCGGGCTTAACTAATCAGAATAGATAGTTCATCTGGCGGAAAAGGGATAGGGTCACAATCAGTATGGGATATCAAAAGTAACAAAGAAGCCTGAGTGAAAATCTTATATCGGAAGCAGTGGTTCATACACACTGCTCCTATTAAAATTTACAAATTTCAAACTATTCTGCTAATAAACTTTTTTCGATGAAAGTCTTACGAGCAACATTCCCAACTAAATTAGTTGAAACTCCATCAAACGTTCCGCCGATTATACCTCCGACAAGGGGGATCATTTTTCCTAAGTTGATAGCTCCTTTCTCGCCAAACTTTGTTAATAATCTAAATCCCACTTTTTTGTTAATGGCAAATATCGTTTCTTTCGAAATACTTTTGATTAACTGAGTTGACATCTTTGAGCCAACGACAATTCCTGTTCCTTTGAGAATGTCTTTCGCTGCATTCCCAACAAGGCAACTGTAAACGAGGCTTCTCACTCGATCATCTTTCACATCCCATCCACCCATTATCGCAAGTGAGGTTATCATTCGGATCTGAACATATAGGACAGTAGCGATACTTGCTGGGACTGCTACAGGTAGAGTCACAATACCACCGAGTCCTGACAGAAATCCTGAGGTAACTGACTTAGTGTTTTGCCATCTAATAAGAGAGTTAGCTTGGTCAACAAGGGTGCCATCACCTTTCAAATAGCTACCTGCCATTTCAAAAGCTGAATCTGTTCCAGGTATACTCCCGTCCAGGGCCTTGTCATAAGCCCAGTTAAGGACCTGCATAATTTTGCCTTCATTGATTTTTTCAGCCACTTTAAATTTCCTTTTCAACATTTGATTATATGTAACTGTTATCGGCATTGTTAAATTTTTCTTTATGAAATTTTAAATGTAAAAAGCCAGCAATTAGCTGGCTTTTGTATGTGTCAAACTCGGTTATTAATGGTGTAAGTTATTAACTACCTTGTCAAAAATGTGCATCCACCGCTTGAGTTGCAGTTCTGTATCACGGATACCTTCCTGTGAGTTGAAGTCACCCTTTTGAGGAAAGAACATTACCCGCCATTCTGGATACTGAACATCGTCAACAGCGATGTAAAAACCTGACTCTCTGAAATCGTGGGTGCGATCCAGTTCCTTATCAAGACCTGTTCTTTGTCTCGTAGTAGACAAGTTGTATCGCCATTCTTTGATAGCTGAGAAGGGATATGTTTTCTGTTTATTCTCTTCCTTGAGATGAATTAGTCCTCGTTTTTCATCGAGCTTCATTGCAGTAGGACCGAACTCGTGACTCCACATGCCATCAGACTCTCCGAATACATCTCTGGTGCTGGCATTCCACTTCTTAATGCGGAATTTTTTATAGGCAAACATCAAGAGCATGATGCTTGCGAAAACCCAAATAATAGCGAGTTGCACTAATCCTCTAATACCCAAGAAGTAGAAGATGACAATTGGCATAGCGATGGCAATCCAAACTCGTTTCATCATTAGGAAATTAGGCTGCTTAACTTCAGTAATTGTTGTCATAGAACCATCCAGTGTTGTTTCGTTGGATTCAGAGCGCACGCATCCATCAGCTTATTTTGCTGATAAATCAGTGAGCTATAACGCTTCGTTTGAAGTTACATTACGGCCTGGAATGAGTGTCTAGCAAATCATTTGTACCGATCGATCAGATCTATTTGATAGCCATAAACTATCATGATAGTAAAATTGATCTGTAAAAACGATCGATCGGTTTTTCCTATCGATATGATTATTAATAAGAATAGATAGCGAATTTGACTTAATGTGTAGTTTTAAACTACTGATAACTAGCAGGTTAAGAACACATCAGATAGAAAATTTTTTCTGACTAGTGGCGATTTCTTTGGTGGCCGTGTGCGATTTTGTCTCATGAGTGCTTTGGTAGGGAGTAACAAAGTGGAGGGGTCTCATCTTGATTAACGGCTTAAGGAGGCTCAGACCCGTTGCTTTCAAGGCTTGGATAATCTGCTTCAGGTATGGGACCCATAGTAGCCAGCGAACCTGTTTAGTATTCGTCTCCTCAATATGCGGAATAGCAGGGGAGTGGAACACAGGCTCGTCTTCTATGTTCGTCAGTCTTTCCATTGCTTCTGACTCATTCTCAGGCAACTCTGTATCGTCTATCACCTGAGGCTCGACAGCAGGGGTGAGGGTAACCTTCTGGCTCAGACTCGACCATGAGTAGGCTTTACCTAACTGGGAGGCTTTGAAAGCGATTCCTGCATACTCAAATGAGAAACCATTCATTTTACCCTTGGAAGCAATGCTCGCTTTGGCTGTTATCTTTAGCTTGCTGAGTTCATAAACAAAATCGTCAATGGTGATGGTGCCATAGAAACTCAGCACAGCCTCAATTGTTTCCTGAATGATTTTCTTTGGTGCTTTGTTGCCTGTCCTTGCTTCCATCATTTCCTCATTCCTGCCAGTTTTCCTGACTTTGGGTGTTGAAGAAGGAGATGGACCTTTGGTTTGTGCGAGCTGATGATCCCGCTCAAGCTGTTGAATGATTCTGGTGCTGATGAGGTTCTCATTTCTGCCGAGGTAGAGCTGGCCATTTTCTAAAACGTTTATACGAGAAGCAATGATATGTATGTGCTGACCAGCTTCGTCGGCATGAAGAACATAACAACGAAGATGAGTGTCTGAGAACCCCATTCGCTTCATGTAATCGTCGGCAATGAGCTTCCACTGCTCATTGGTCAATGAATCGCCCTTTGGTAATCGTAGCGAGTTATGCCATACAGGTTTCTCAACATCTTCTCTCAGTTGTAGAGTTCTGGTGAACTCTGCTGTCAACGCCTCCACTGAAATGCCTACCAGGTTTCCTCCTATCACAAGGGGAGCGGTTGAGTGATGAGGGGCAGGGGAAAGAGCATACGAGACGACACCCCGGAAGTTCTTCCCCCTTTTTATTTTATTCATACCCTTCATCTGGGACGATCACTTTTCAACACTCAGCAAAGCATCTCTTACATGCGACAGTTTGGCTTTCAAAGCAGTTAACTCTTGTGAGAGAGGCTGAGCATCTTCCCCTCTGCGGAGAAGGAATGACCCAAGATCGTTGAGTTTTTGTAGTGAAGCCGTTAGTTGTTGCCAAGCTTCTTTGTTGAGTTCAGGAACAGATGGAGGGAGTTGCTGAAGCGCTGAGGATCTCAGCCAACAGCTTTTACTGAGCTGATTTCGTGAACCATTTAGTTTGGCAAGTTCTATGTCATTTAGACGAACAGTTATTGTGTGCTTGCGAATACGGTTAGGTGGTAGTTTATTGGATTGAATATTATCAGTAAAAGACGAAGGGAATTCATCATCGAATATATTATTATGTTTTTCCATATCAACTCCTTTGATATTTAATTGATAGCAAGTCCGTATGCTATGTATAAATTAATATCATAATATGCAATTGTGTCAATGCTTTAGGTGTTGGTTTTGAACTTGATTTTCCTTTTTCAACCGAAGGGCGGGAAAAGCAAGGCAACTGAGCATCGCTCAGTTAGCCCTTGCTCATTTACTTATTCTAAATAAACTTGACTAGTTCTAAATTAAGGTTATAAAAATTATTTGAATGATAAGGATAAATATGATGAATTTTAACAATTACCTTGTGCGTTTGCTTTTAATATTTACTTATTTTTTTACGATTTTTCTGGTTTTTTATCCAAGCATATTTGGATTTACAATTGATACAATCATGCTTTGCTTTATTTTTTATTGGGATCGGGAATGTAAATCTTAGCAGTAGGATTAACCTCTTTATTCAATCCATCAACAGTATCTGGATTCGGTTTATTGGCGATTTCTTTATTAATTTCATTAACAACTTCTGGATTCATTTTATTGACATCATCGGTGCCATCATTATTTGATTTATTATCATCTTTTATTTTTTTTATGAAACGATAACTATCATGTCCGCATATGATTGTTTTTAAATAAGTGCACATAATGATTATAAGCCATGATAAAATGACAAAATTTGTATTTTCAAAGTTATTGAGTAAATCCTTCATCCATCTTTCATCGGTGCTTTGTACTGCAAGAGAGAAAACTTTACAGGAAGCGAATATATAAAGTGTGGTGTCATTAATATCTTTAAGGAATTTTTCGTTTTTTTGCGGAGTTTTTACATAAATTACAATTGAAAAAAGTAAAGGTAGAAATGCGAACATGTAATAATACGGAGATATTATAGCCATTGCTAAAATAACTGCTAAATATGAGGAAAAAGTAAAAAGTATCCCTTTCTTATTGGTGAGGAATTTCAAGCAGTAACTTACCGCTTTGATGCGTAAAGTTTTTTCTATAATTTTTTTAAATTTTTCACGTGTTTTCATTTTTTACTCGTAGTTATTCTAGATAAAAATTAGTGTGTTTTTAAATTACTAAAAGCTTACTATTCCCGGTCTAGAAGAATATTGTGAGCATTTAAAAGAAATATCAGATAAGATCTGGTCTCTTAATCTAAAGAGAGGGTTTCCAAACCATTTATGCTCAATATTTTCTGAGTTAATCAAAAAGATGTCTTTGGTCCCTATTTGATATTTAAACGATAACATTAAGAAGAATTTACTTCCATTAAATTCAAATGTTGGCAATCTATAAATTCCATCATGTTTAGTTATACGACGTCCAAATTTACAATGCTCTGATAAGATTTCTGGGATCAATGCTGATATAACATATCTATGAAGTTTAATCTTCTTTTGTGCATGATCACATTCTGCCGAAAGCTCAACGAAACCAATTTTTAAATTTTTTAAAATATCCTGATTTCCAATTCTTTCAAAGTTAATGAATTCGCTTGCTAATATTTCATTAAAATTTTCCACACCTAATTTCGAACACATTTTATCTATATTTTCTTTGTTAGATGCATAATTTTCATTAATAGGTAAAAAAACACCTCTTTGGCTTTTCGAGTGAGCATCTTGAGTTATTTCTATGTGATAAAATGAATTTAGTTTTGCCTTCATTTCATCATCAACGTTTGTCTTTTCACCAATCTTAGTAATTGATCTATTCCAAGTGCCACTTTCTATATTCTGGAGGCTGTCACTTAAAACTGGTAGAAGCCCCAAATCTACTGATTTGGAGGGGTATTGAGCAGCATTTTGATGACCTAATGTTTCATTTGCAATTAAAGCCAAGACATTCATTATTTTTTCAGAATGGATTTTTACATAATCTTCAGGATTCGTCTGGCTATCAGGGCTTGTTAATTTATATAATGAATTTATTGTATTTTGAGCTGCACTATTAATTCTGCACTCCCAATTAAAAATGGATTCAAATAAAGGATTTTCGCTTATGATTTTATCTAATGCTAGTTCCAATTTGCTATGGTCATGCAACAAGTCAGCTTTGTCTAAAATCCCCATTGAAAGAGGAAGTAAATTTTTGTTTGAAATTCGCTGTTCAATAATATTTTTAACCTCTTGAACTGTAGCCGAGTTTTTAGACCAGAAATAGAGTAAGTAAGGACCTTGAATATCTATTTTATTTATTAATTTTAATATGGGTCCTGCTAAATTAGCAGCATTAATTGTAGTAAGCTCCGTTAAGTTTAAATCTGTAATAATAATTCGTGGGGTTATTTTTTCAAGATTCGCATGATCAATACCGCTTGCATTATCAAGATCGTTTGAATATTGAATCGGTAGGCATGGTAATCCGATTTTAGCAAAAGAATCTCTTATAACATTTAATTCATCAAGAATGTCATCGATAATAAGAACGCTTGGTAATTTAATCATTTTATTAATTCTCTTTACGAAAAACTAAGACTAAAGCTGCGCCAGTATAAGCTTCGGATAAGTCGAGATCTTCCGACTTACATATTATTAACTTACCATTTATAGCTTCCATCACTTGTTCAACATAATAAAGACCTAACCCCATTCCGCCAGGTCTAGTTGTTTTGAAAGGTTTTACTGCCTCATTTACTGGAATATTAAATCCATATCCGTTGTCAAGGATAGCAATAGCCGGGCCTTCAGGAAAGTATTTGGGTAACCCTTGAATACGAATTGCAGGTTTGTAGTTTTTCTCGACAGATGTTTCATATTTAATACGAGTCCAATGAATAGCATTATCTAAAATATTATTTATAGCTGCTTGTATTAAACCTACAGGTGCTTTGATTTTGAAATCCTGCTCAAGATCATCAAATAGCGGGCATGAAAAAATAACATTATGATGTTCAAATCTATGTTGCGATAAGTCTTTTATTTTTAAAATTAAAGATTTAATGGAAAATGTTTTTTGTTCATTTCTTTTTAAAAGAGGTGCAAATCCTTCAAGTAATTTAGATAAATGCTCTGCTCTTTTAATAATGAGATCATAATTATCAGATCGTTTTATAGACTCATTTAATTCATCAACACCACGTTCGACTTCATGAAAGATAACAGCAAGGTTGATTCCTGCTATACCTGAATTAATAGTAACTTCTCTCATCTGAAGAAACTCTTGCTCTATTAAAGTAAGTTTTCCAGACATTTCCTTCTCAAGACCATGTTTTTTTATGGTCTGCCTAAGATCACTAACATTATCTTCAAATCTGTTACGGGGCAAGTTTTCATCTTTTTTATTACCTTTGATTACCTGAGTTATAGAATCACGTTGCTCAGCATGAAGCAAATGAAACTTCTCTACAACACTTGATATAATCCATTTGAAGATACGATATTTATTGTTATCGTCAAAGCCTTCTCGGTTGGTTTTTTCTTTTAAACCATAACTTAGTTCAAGATTCAAATCTAAAGAACCTATTACCATACCATTATGAATTTTTTTACCTGGTCTATTAATTCTACCTGTATTTAATCCGAGCCAATCATCATAGGGTTCACCGTAATTGAATACACGAACACCATCTCTGTAAACTCTGATGCCAGATTGTTCTTTTAAATAATTTTTAATGATTTGAGCATTACCTAATGCATTAAGAATCTCTTGTTGTTGTAAAAAAACATAAATAATGCCATTAATTTGACCAATACCCTCCAAATCTTGTGGCTTGAGGAGAAGATTTTCTCTCAATTTTTCATCTCTACTAAGCAATTCTCCTTTGGTAGGTGTTATAAGTTCAAGATGCACATTTTTTTCACCAGCCTTATGCTCCATTAATCCTTTAATTGTTTTCGGGGGATTAAATGTGATTTGGTAAGTTAGTTCACCTTTATCGTTAATTTCAAAATCAAACTTCCATATTGCTGAGTTAAGAATATCTTCAGCTTCAGGCATTCCTTCTAAGTCTTTCTCTCTCCCTGGAATGCTGAAGTTAATTTTGAAGTCCGAATTCTTTTTAAATGGTGAAATTAGGCTTGTTAACATTCTTTTCAACCTTCTAATATCACCACGACTCCAGTTTTTATTATTTAAATTGCTAATTACTATTCTTGTACCAGTTTGTTCTTCATTAAAATACTTTGAGACACTAAGTTCTTCGATGTCCACAAAAGTATCCTCAATGTATTGTGAAGATCCAAGTAAATTCGACCAGTCAATATGAATTTCAATTTCTTTTGTGTTAGCAGACTTAGAATTTATTTTTAAGCGAGTTCCTAATTTATGGACTGCTAACCGACCAACACCCTTTTCACCTAATGGTAGCCTCTTGAATTTAGAAGTTCTTATTCTGTTTTCATCTCTTTTGCTTTTAGTGCCTATCTCCATCCATTTTGTGATGAAATCATCTTTACTCATTCCTGTACCATTGATGTCATGTACAACTATCTCAGAATCGTCCCCGTTAAGATTCAACTCAACACTAACGCTTTCAGCATCAGCATCGTAAGCATTTTTTACTAGTTCGAATACTGCTAATCTGTCATCACCAATCAGTTCATCTCCCAGAAGTTTAAGTAGATGGGAATTGGCTTTAAAATTACTTTTTGTTTTCATTATATTTACCTGTCAAATCGCTTTGTATCTTGCTGTAGTTTATTAATTGATTTTTACTATTTAACAACATCGATTCAGTATTTTTTATATGATCTTTAAGGCTTTTCTTAGGGGGTGCGTTAAATTTAATCTAAAAAGCTTGATATGAAACGTGAGAAACATAAGAAAATTTACACAAAGTCTATTTTAAATGCAATTATTTTAAGAAATTTGGTATTAAAAATGTGCTTATAGAATCGATAAGTTTTTACTCTATGTTGTTGTTTTATTGTTTTAAATCAATGCTATGTGTGTATATTCGCATGAGTTTTCTTAAGTCAAGCCTTTGCGCTTAGTAAAAATTGGGGAAAGATATAAAAATCGTAAGATGTTAATCAATGTTATATCTGGTCAAAAACACGACTACTCTTTTGAACTTGAAGAAGTTGCAAATACAAATGGTTCTCGTTACCTTTTGGATGATTTTGAGTTACGGGTTGGATGAATAGCCAACGGTTATGATATTGGACTGAAAATGCCCTTACATATTTACTGTTTAGATAGACAGTAATTAAGAAGAGACCATAATTGGAGACGGGTCATAAATTGCATTTAAAAATCAATTAATTAGTAGATGTTAATCCTTTTGTGAATAATAAAAATGGGTTCATGGCGTTTTATAGAAGGTATAAGGCTTTAGTGCTCTTTCTTTACATGCCTCGAGATAATCAGCCCACCATTGCAACATGAGTCTTCGTTCTTCCAAATGCTCCGCTTTATGTATGTAAGCAGCCCGGACACTGTTGCGTTCCTGGTGGCTCATTTGTCTTTCCACAGCATCTCTCGACCATAATCCCGATTCGATTAAGGCACTACATGCCATAGTCCTGAAACCATGCCCGCAGACTTCTACTTTCGTATCGTAGCCCATCGTCCTGAGTGCTTTGTTGACAGTGTTTTCACTGATAGGTTTGTCGTCCCCGGTAAAACCAATGAAAATAAGTTCTTTGTTACCACTGATCGTATGAAGCTCTTCCATAAGTGCTTTGGCTTGTGAGCTTAATGGAACCAAATGAGGCGTTTTCATTTTTGCCCCTCTTGCAGAATATTTTATCCCGTTCATAGGTTTTCGCTTTCCGGGGATAGTCCACAGTGAATTTTTGAGATCGACTTCTGACCAGCGAGCAAATCGCAGTTCACTCGAACGGACAAAGGTCAGGAGTGTTAACTGCACTGCAATTTGAGTAATACTTTTTCCTTTATACGCTTCTAAACGATTCATAAGCTGTGGCAATCGTTCCAGAGAAAGGGCAGGGCGATGAACACTTTTAGTGGAAACAACAGCACCAGCTAGGTCGTTTGCAGGATTCTGTTCAATCAAAGCATTGTGAACGGCATATCTCATTACCGCCGTAATGCGCTGTTGTAAGCGGGAAGCCAGTTCATGGTGTCCAGAAGCTTCTGCTTTTTTCAAAGGAACCAATAAATCACGAGTTTTTAGCTCCCTCATATTGCGTTTGCCGATGACAGGGAACACATGGGAAACAAGGCTGTTCAATACGGTAGTTCTATGACTGTCTGACCAGGTTCTGTTACTGGTATGCCATTCTCTGGCAACTTGCTCAAATGTTAGCAAGCCTTTGCTCTCAATCTTTTGCGCTTTTCGCTTTTCACTTGGGTCTACATGGTTTGCAACGAGCTGACGGGCTTCATCTCTTCTTCGTCTGGCTTCTGACAATGAAACCTCTGGATAAACACCCAGTGCGAGAATTTTCTGTTTGCCAGCGAAGCGATACTGGAAACGCCAGTATTTGGAACCATTTGTGGTGATCAAAAGATGCATACCATTACCGTCTGTCAATTTGACAGGTTTATCAGAAGGCTTTGTATTTCTTACTTTTAACTCTGTGAGCGCCATACTAAAAACCCTCAGATGATGGTATCTGCAATATCGAACTTAACATACCAACATATGTACCAACTAAACAGAGTGGATTTTGAAATACAGCGGTAAACGTTAATGGTCTATTAACGAGAGGTAAGTGTTTGAAGTTTAAGAGTTGACTAGACTTTGAAATACTTTGGTAGGCTAACATTTGGTGTCCCCTGCAGGAATCGAACCTGCAACTAGCCCTTAGGAGGGGCTCGTTATATCCATTTAACTAAGAGGACAGCGGCGCGCAGTATAGCGCAAACAGGCCGTGAGATTCACTACGTCGCCGTCCGTTTGCTCATTCCGCCAGCAATTCCGGTTTTCTGCACGCGCTAACGTTACGTGCAGAAAGCGGAAACAGCTGTACTGAAGTCCGGGATGTCATCCAGACTGAAGCGGCACCCCGACTCTTAAATCTTCACTCCCTCTTTACAGCAGCCACTTCCAGTAAACGTTTTTCAGACGCCCGCCTGGCAAATCGCCTTCAGCAAACAGACCAGAAAGGCAGACAGAGCGGTTCAATCTGCTCTGCCTGCCCTGGATTTACTCAGCCTTTTCCTGCTCTTCGCGCTGGCGACGTTTCTCCTGCTTCTTCTTCTCAGCCTTGGCTTTAGCCACGGCCGCTTCGCTCATGTCGTTGCGGATCTGCGCGTGGCTGATCAGGGCAAAAATCAGCGTGCCGCCGGTAATGTTGCCGAGCAGCGTCGGCAGGGCAAACGGCCAGAAGAATTCATACCAGCTGATGCTGCCATTAAAGACCAGATAGAGCACTTCCACCGATCCCACCACGATATGCGCCAGATCACCCAGCGCAACCAGCCAGGTCATCATCACAATCACCAGCAGTTTGGCACCCCCCGCCGAGGGGAACATCCAGACCATGGTGGCGATAATCCAGCCGGAGAACACCGCATTGGCAAACATCTCGCCGGGCGTATTTTCCATCACCTTCATACTGATGTTGGTAAACGCCTGACGGGTAGCTTCGTCAAATATCGGCATCTCATTAAACGCCAGCGCACCCAGTGCCGTCCCGATCAGGTTACCCAGCAAGACGATGCCCCATAAACGTAATAGCAGGGCGCCATTACTCCAGGTCGGTTTGTGCATCACCGGCAGGACTGCCGTGACGGTATTTTCGGTAAACAGCTGCTGACGCGCCATGATGACGATAACAAAACCAAAGGTATAACCCAGGTTTTCAAGCAGAAACGCCCCTGGTACGCCATCCAGATGCACCTGAAATATCCCCTTCGCCATCAGCGAGGCGCCCATGGATAAGCCCGCCGCAATGGCTGACCAGAGCAGCGCCATACCATCGCGCTCCAGCTCCTTCTCCCCATCCTGGCGGATCTCTTCATGGATGGCGGCGGCGCGGGAGGGTAAAGCCTCCTCATCGACTTCGATGTCAGTGCCCTTATCCTTCTCTTCACTCTCGACGTCGTTAGGACCCTGTTCATTACCTGATGAAGGCTTCATATTTTCTCCTGGTGATAGTGCTGTCGCGTAATAAGCGTAGCCGTTTTTTATTTGCTGATAATGTAACGATTGATGCGAATAAGCGTAACAACGTTTTTCGGAACTGCATTTTTATTCATACTGCGGGCGATACCGCACGAATAAACCCATGGCATCGAAACTGAGCGGTGGCTCACACTTCGGCCCACAGCAACATTGTGGTAATATCCCGGCCACTTTTAGCTGGTGCGATTCCCCCCTCGATGTTGGAAATCATTACGCTCACTTGTGCATACGACGAACGTGCGCTGTTCCGGCAGCTCTCATTTCGCGTCTCTGCAGGCGACATTGTGCAGATTGAAGGTCCCAATGGTGCCGGTAAGACCTCACTCCTGCGCCTGCTGGCTGGCCTGAGCCGTCCTGAACAGGGTGAAATACGCTGGCAGCAGCGGCCAATCCTGCGGCAGCGCGAAGCCTGGCATCAGGCGATGCTCTATCTGGGCCATCATCCCGGTGTCAAAGGCGTGCTTACACCGCTGGAAAATCTGCGTTTCTACCATCCTGATTGCAGTGATGCGCAGATCTTTGCTGCGCTGGAAAGCGTCGATCTCACGGGCGACGAAGAGGTGCCGGTTAGCCGGTTATCGGCGGGCCAGCAGCGTCGGGTAGCGCTGGCGCGTCTGTGGCTCAGCCAGGCCCGCATATGGATTCTCGACGAGCCGCTGACCGCCATCGACAAAGCGGGTGTTAAAAAATTAATGGCGAAATTCGCCCGGCATGCCGATAACGGTGGCGCAGTGATCCTGACAACCCATCAGGATTTGCCCGCGGATGCTGCGCGGGTGCGCAAAATTCGCCTCGGCGACGGGGAGGAAGGCTGATGCTGTTTCGCCTCATCCAGCGTGAATTACGCATCGCCTTTCGCAGCGGGGCTGATGTGATCAATCCGCTCTGGTTTTTCCTGATTGTTATTACCCTGTTTCCGCTGGGCATCGGACCTGACCCGCAACAGCTGGCGCGCATTGCACCGGGCGTAGCCTGGGTTGCCGCGCTGCTGGCGTCGCTGCTGGCGCTGGAGCGGCTGTTTCGCGATGACTTCAGCGATGGTTCGCTGGAGCAACTGGTACTGCTGCCGACGCCGCTCCCGGTAACGGTTATCGGCAAAGTAGTGGCGCACTGGCTGGTCACAGGCGTGCCGCTGATAATCCTGTCGCCGCTGGCCGCGCTGCTGCTGTCACTGGATTTTAATGGCTGGCGGGCGATGGCCCTGACACTGCTGCTCGGCACGCCAACCCTGAGTTTTCTCGGCGCGATTGGTGTAGGTCTCACGGTGGGTTTACGGCGCGGTGGCGTACTGCTTAGCCTGCTGGTGCTGCCGCTGGCCATTCCGGTCTTGATCTTCGCCAGTGCGGCGATGGAGGCGGCCAGTCAGGGGTTGCCGATTAATGGCTATCTGGCGATTCTCGGCGCGATGCTGCTGGGCAGCGCCACGCTCTCCCCGTTTGCCACGGCGGCAGCGCTAAGAATTACTTTGCAATAACAGCCGTTGAAATAACCGCGCGTAAAAGACGCGGCAACACTCTTTTATCGTTAATGTGAGCATTTGATATGTGGAAAGCGTTACATCAGCTGGCCAGGCCCGAACGGCTCTATCAGTTTTCGGGGCGACTGGTGCCGTGGTTCGCCATCTCAGGGCTGGCGGCGTTGCTGCTGGGCTGGGCCTGGGGCTTTGGATTTGCTCCCGCTGACTATCAGCAGGGCGACAGTTTCCGCATCATGTACATTCATGTGCCCGCCGCGATGTGGTCGATGGGCATTTATGCCTCGATGGCCATCGCCGCCTTTATCGGCCTGGTGTGGCAGATGAAAATGGCCGATCTGGTTTCCGCCGCCATGGCACCGGTGGGCGCGGTCTTTACCTTTATTGCGCTGGTCACCGGATCCGCATGGGGCAAGCCGATGTGGGGGACCTGGTGGATCTGGGATGCACGCCTCACTTCGGAGCTGGTGCTGCTGTTCCTCTATATGGGCGTGATTGCGCTCTGGCATGCTTTTGATGACCGCCGCACCGCAGGGCGGGCCGCGGGTGTTCTCATTCTGGTCGGCGTAGTTAATCTGCCGATCATTCACTTTTCAGTACAGTGGTGGAATACCCTGCATCAGGGCTCGTCGGGCATTCTCCAGCAGGCGATTGCGCCAGTGATGCGAACACCGCTGCGCTGGGCAATCATCGGTTATCTGCTGGTATTTATCACGCTGACCCTGATGCGGCTGCGCAACCTGATTCTGTTAACCGAACGTCATCGTCCCTGGGCGATTGATGTGGCGAAGCGGGGAGAGCAGGCATGACACCCGCCTTTTCCTCCTGGCACGCCTTCTTTGAGATGGGGGGCTACGCCTTCTATGTCTGGCTGGCAGTTGCCTGCACGCTGATTCCGCTTGTCGGGCTGACGCTGCATACCCTGTTGCTGCGCCGCCGCCTGCTGGCTGAGATCCGCCAGCACGACGCGCGGAAACGCCGCATCCGGGCAGCGAAATCTAAAAAAGCCGCGGCTGAAGCGGCAGGAGAGACATTGTGAATACCCGTCGACGCAACCGCCTCTATGCGGCAGTGGCGATTCTGCTCGGCCTCGGCCTGGCCACCGCGCTGGTGATGTATGCGCTGCGCTCAAACATCGATCTGTTCTATACCCCAGGTGAAATCCTTTACGGCAAAGGCGAAGCGCACGAGAAGCCCGAAGCGGGTCAGCGGCTGCGCGTCGGCGGCATGGTGATGCCCGGCAGCGTCCGGCGCGATCCGAATACGCTTGCCGTGTCGTTCAAACTTTATGATGCCCGCGGCGTGGTCAGCGTCAGTTTTGAAGGCATCCTGCCGGATCTGTTCCGTGAAGGGCAGGGCGTCGTCGCACAGGGCGTGCTGGCGGCGGGCAACCAGGTGATCGCCAAAGAAGTCCTGGCGAAACATGATGAGAAATATACGCCGCCGGAGATTGAAGACGCGATGAAGAGTAATCACACCGGCCCGCAGTCGCTGTATCAGGCGGGAAATAAATCATCATGATGCCCGAGATTGGTACTTTTCTGCTCTGCCTGGCACTGGGACTCTCCCTGCTGCTGAGCAGCTATCCGCTGTGGGGCGCAGTGCGCCAGGATGCCCGCCTGATGGCGATGGCGCGTCCGCTGGCCTGCGGTCTGTTTATCTGCATCGCGGCGGCTTTCGCGCTGCTGGTCTGGGCCTTTATCAGCAACGATTTTACCGTTGCCTACGTCGTCACAAACTCTAACAGCCTGCTGCCGGTTTATTATCGCATCGCCGCCACCTGGGGCGCGCATGAAGGATCGCTGCTGCTGTGGGTGTTGCTGCTCAGCACCTGGACATTAGCGGTGGCGATATTCAGTCGCGGTATGCCGCAGGATGCGCTGGCACGCGTGCTGGCGGTCATGGGCATGATCAATCTCGGCTTCCTGCTGTTTATCCTGCTGACCTCGAATCCATTTGGCCGCACGCTGCCGGACTTTCCGATAGACGGGCACGACCTGAATCCGATGCTGCAGGATATCGGCCTGATCTTCCATCCGCCGCTGCTCTATATGGGTTATGTCGGCTTTTCGGTGGCGTTTGCTTTTGCTATCGCCTCGCTGATGGCCGGACGGCTGGATACGGCCTGGGCGCGCTGGTCGCGTCCCTGGACCACGGCGGCCTGGGTCTTTCTGACGATTGGTATTGTCCTTGGCTCGGCCTGGGCCTATTACGAGCTGGGCTGGGGCGGCTGGTGGTTCTGGGACCCGGTTGAAAATGCGTCGTTTATGCCTTGGCTGGCAGGCACCGCCCTGATGCACTCGCTGGCGGTCACGGAAAAGCGAGGCACCTTTAAGGCCTGGACCGTGCTGCTGGCGATTACCGCGTTTTCGCTGAGCCTGCTGGGGACGTTCCTGGTGCGATCCGGGGTACTGGTGTCGGTGCATTCCTTCGCCTCGGATCCGGCACGCGGGATGTTTATCCTCGCGTTTCTGGTGATTGTTATCGGCAGTTCGCTCCTGCTCTACGCGATTAAAGGCGGGCAGGTACGTGGCCGGGTGCAGAATGAAACCTGGTCGCGCGAATCGTTTTTGCTGGGTAATAACGTGCTGCTGATTGCCGCGATGCTGGTGGTTCTGCTCGGCACATTGTTGCCGCTGGTGCACAAGCAACTGGGCCTGGGCAGCATTTCGGTCGGTGAGCCGTTCTTCAACACTATGTTCAGCTGGCTGATGGCGCCGTTTGCTTTGCTGATGGGGATCGGACCGCTGGTGCGCTGGCGTCGCGATGAGCCGCAGAAGCTGGCAAAGCGGCTGGCGCTGGCGCTTATCGTGACCCTGGCCTGTTCCGTCATCATTCCCTGGTGGCTGCAGGATCGCATTGAGGCGATGACCGTGGTTGGCCTGCTGATGTCACTCTGGATTATCGTGCTGACGCTGCTGGAACTTCATGAGCGCGCCACTCACCGTCATCCGTTCTTTGCCGGTTTACGTCACCTGTCGCGCAGTCACTGGGGCATGGTACTGGGCCATCTTGGGGTAGGGGTGACGGTGATCGGTATTGCATTCAGCACCCAGTACAGCGTGGAACGCGATGTGCGGATGAAGGCGGGTGATAGCATCGATATTCATCACTATCACTTTGTCTTCCGCGGCGTGCAGAATCTGCAGGGGCCTAACTACAGCGGCGGCATGGGCATCATCGATGTCACGCGCAACGGCAAACATGAAGCGACGCTGCAGGCAGAGAAACGCTTTTATACGGCCGCCCGCACCATGATGACCGAAGCGGCGATTGATGGGGGTTTCAGCCGCGATCTCTATGCGGCGCTGGGTGAAGAGCTGGAGGATGGCGGCTGGGCCGTGCGCATTTACTACAAACCCTTTGTCCGCTGGATCTGGTTCGGTGGCGCGCTGATGGCGCTGGGTGGGCTGTTCTGCCTGTTTGATCCCCGTTATCGTTCGCGCAAAAAAGCGGGAATTGAGGAGCGGACATGAACAAGAAAATCCTGTTTATTCCCCTGATGCTGTTTCTGTTGCTGGCGGCGGCGCTGCTGTGGCAACTGACACGTAATGCCGATGGCGACGATCCGACCCGTCTCGAATCCGCTCTGATCGGCAAGCCGGTGCCGCTGTTCCGGCTGGAAGCACTCGATCAGCCAGGCAAAACCTACGACCAGCGCGTGCTGACGGATGGCAAACCGATACTGCTGAACGTCTGGGCGACCTGGTGTCCGACCTGTCGCGCCGAGCATCAGTATCTGAATACGCTGGCGGAGCAGGGCATTCGCGTCGTCGGGCTGAACTACAAAGACGATCGTCACAAGGCGGTTAACTGGCTGAATACGCTGGGCAACCCCTACGCGTTGAGCCTCTATGATGGCAACGGCATGCTGGGACTGGATCTCGGCGTCTATGGCGCGCCGGAAACTTTTCTGATCGACGGTAAGGGGATCATCCGTTATCGCCACGCGGGCGATCTCAATGCGCGCGTCTGGGATCAGGAAGTGAAACCCTTGTGGGTGAAATACAGTGCGGAGGCGGGATCATGAGAACGCTGTTACTGCTGTGCGGCCTGCTGTTCAGCATTAACCTATGGGCAAGCATCGACACGCTGCAATTTGACTCGGTGGCCCAGGAAGAACAATACCGCGATCTGACCGCTTCACTGCGCTGTCCGAAGTGCCAGAACAACAGCATCGCCGACTCTAACGCCATGATTGCCGCCGATATGCGGCTGAAAGTCTATCAGTTGATGAAGCAGGGCCAGAGTCGCCAGCAGATCATCGACTATATGGTGGCGCGTTACGGTAACTTCGTCAGCTATTCGCCACCGGTCACGCCCTCAACTTTGGTTTTGTGGGCTGGTCCGGCGCTGTTTGCGCTGCTGGGCGGCGCGGTGATTATCCTGCGCAGCCGTCAGCGAAAAACCCGCAGTGAGCTGGATGAAGATGAGCAACAGCGTCTTAATGCGCTACTGAAGTCAGACAGGAAGCCGTAATGAGTGCATTTTGGATCACCCTTTTTCTGTTACTGCTGGCGGCCTGTACGCTGTTTATGGCGGCGGGCTGGCGGCAACGTCAGGCCAGCACAGGCGATCGCGATCGCCTTAATCAGCGCTTCTACCATCAGCGGATAGATGAGCTGGCACAGGATGAAAATCAGGGCGTCGTCGCTCAGCGTCCGCTGATGGAGCGGGAGTTACAGCAGACACTGCTGGCGGATATTCCACCGGCACAGACGATGAAATCACACAGCAGCAGTCGCTGGATTTTGCTGCCAGGGCTGATCGTGCTGATTGGGATATCGCTGGGGACTTACCTGAAAACCGGTGGCCTGGCGCAGCTCACGGGCTGGAAGCAAGTGCAGCAGGCGTATCCTGAGCTGCGTGCCCGGCTGATGGACCCTGGCGCTAAACCGCTGAGCATGGAGGAGCTGGCGCGTTTACAGCTCGGATTGCGTACCGCGTTGCAAACGGAACCGGATAATCTGGCTGACTGGACGATGCTGGGACGGCTCGGCATGGTGCTGAATAATGCCGATACGGCCAGCCAGGCATTTGAGCATGCGCTACAGCTTGCTCCCAACGATCTGGCGCTAAAACAGGATTATGCCGAAGTCCTGACGCGATCCCCCGATCCGCAGGATAACCGTCAGGCGTCACTGCTGCTGCAGGCATTGCTAAAAGCGGATCCGCAAAACCTGCGTACGCTGAGCCTGCTGGCATTTAATGCTTACGGACAGCAGCAATATGATCAGGCTATCGACGCATGGCAGACCCTGCTGGGTCTGTTGCCGGCCGGTGATTCGCGACAGGCGATGATCGCCCGCAGCATCGAAAAGGCCAGAAGTGCCGCCGGGCAACAGAGTCGTCAACTGGCACTGACCGTGACGCTGGCACCTAAGGCAGAAAAAATGTTACCGCAGGACGGAGTGTTGTATATTTCGGTTTCTGACGGTGCTTCACCGGTGCCGGTGGCTGTTAAGCGGATGCCGCTCAGTCACTTCCCGCTGTCGCTGACGCTGGATGACAGCAACGCCATGATGCCGGATCGCCTGCTTTCGGCGCAGCATCAGGTCGAGGTCCGGGTGCGAATCTCCCGCGACGGCAGCGCCAATCCCCGGCCGGGTGACTGGCTGGGTCTGAGCGCAGTGACGCCCTGGGATGGGCATCAGCCGATCGCGGTAGAGATTAATCAGCAGCTTCCCTGAACGCATCAACTGACCGCGTTCAGGATGATGCGTGCCATTGCCTGCTGCCTCTGGCACAAAGTCAGCTATGCTCATCGGGTAAGTCGATTCGATACCGGGCTGTGACCTGAACGATGGGTAGACCTTTTTCATCCGCACAGGGAGATTGGAATGAATTATCGCCTGACCAGCCTGGCTGTCGCCAGCGTCCTTCTGGTAGGTTGTGCCAGTTCAAAGCCGGCGAATAGCGATCCTGCTCAGCGCAGCGATCCGTTCGAAGGCTTTAACCGCACGATGTTTAACTTTAACTACAACGTGCTGGATCCGTATGTATTGCGTCCGGTCGCTGTGGCCTGGCGTGATTATGTGCCGGTGCCGGCACGTACCGGCCTGAGCAATTTCCTCGGCAACCTGGAAGAACCTGCCAGCATGGTCAACGCCATCCTGATCGGTAACGGACGTGATGCGGGTATTCACTTCACCCGTTTCTTCCTGAACAGCGTGCTGGGACTGGGCGGCTTCATTGACGTTGCCGGTAAAGCGAATCCGGAACTGGCGCGTGAAGAGCCGCACCGATTCGGTACCACGCTCGGTCACTATGGTGTCGGCTACGGGCCTTACGTTGAGTTGCCTGCTTACGGCAGCTTCACGGTGCGTCAGGATGGCGGCGACTATGTTGATACGCTTTATCCGATCCTTGGCTGGCTGACCTGGCCAATGTCGATTGGTAAATGGACGCTTGAAGGGATTGAGACCCGCGCGCAGCTGCTGGACTCTGATGCAATCCTGAAACAGCAGAGCGATCCGTACGCCTTCATCCGTAACGCTTACTTCCAGCGTCACGACTTCCTGGCGCGCGGCGGCAAGCTCAAGCCGGAAGATAATCCTAACGCAGCCGCGATTCAGGATGACCTGAAGGATATTGACGCCGAGTAATCGCCCGTGCTGAGCCGCCAGAGATGGCGGTTTTTGCCTCTTTGCGCAGGGCGTATGCTCCCTGAGCCATTAAGCGATCCACGGCCACGAAAAAGGGCGACTCACCAGAGTCGCCCTTTTTGATCGTAACATCCGGTCAGAACTTATAGTTAAAGTTCGCGCCGTAGAGCCAGGCCTTGCCTTCAGAGGTAAAGGTATAAGGACCTTCTTTCACCGTCACTTTCTGTCCGTGCATATAAGAGATGCCTAAATCCACCGAGGCATCATCGTTAAAGGCATAGGATGTACCGGCACTCAGCCATAAACGATCCTGGTCAGGGATGGAGATAGAGCGCTTATCGGCCGGAACCGGGCTGTCATCAAACGCAATACCGGTACGGAACGTCCAGTTCTTGTCGTAGGAATAGGTCGTACCCAGTGCAATGCGGTAGGCATCGTGGAAGCTTTCATCTTTATAGAACAGCGTCTGGCCGTTAGAGCCAGTGGCTTTCAGCTCCTGGAACTGGCTCCAGCTGGTGTAAGCCATGCTGTAGTGAACCGCCCACTGCGGTGCCACTTTATGCCAGCCCGACACTTCCCACATCTCTGGCAGATTCAGCGTTAACGCGCCTGGAACGGTGGTGCCGTTGGTGCCAAAAGGTACGCCTGACACTTCCGGATTATTCACCGCATTCAGCCGGGATGAGAGATTACTTTTGTAATCGCCATCAAAATCAACTTTCACTTCTGAACGATAGGTAAAGCCGAAGCGGTTATTTTCATCCACTTCATACAGGATGCCAGCATTCCAGCCGTAGCCCCACTCATCGCCTTTCAGATGGGCAACCTGCGTATCAGCCGGAACCCCCAGACGCGCGCCTGACTCACCGGCATAACGCTCAATTTTGGCTTTAGCGTAAACCGCATCAAAACCGATGCCTGCACTAAAATGTTCATTAAACCGATAAGCGGTGCTGAGATTTAAATTGCCGGTCATCAGGTCAGTTTTACCGCCGTAACCGCCAGCGGTGTAGCCATTATTAAACTCTGTTGCTAAGCCGTAGTTTGAGGTTGCAGATGCGCCAATCCACCACTGATCGTTGATGGGCTGGACGTAATGAATATTGGGTACCCACTGATTAGGGGCAATATTATTCGCATCCAGGCTGCGGCCACTGGGACTGCGACCACTGATATTTACATCCGGCGCAATATAGACAGCCCCGATAGAAAATTCCGGGCGATCCATTAACGCCATTGTCGCCGGGTTACGGCTGGCAGACGCCGCGGTATCACCCATTGCCCCTTCGCCTGAATATGCGCGACCTAAACCAATCGAAGAGAATTCATTTAACTGAAACCCAGCAGCGTAAACGTGGGAAGAGACAAGCGCCACTGCAGCCGCCACGGCTGACTTTGCAAACAGGTTTTTATGGTTCATGACCACAACCTCATGTGAATTATTATTTAACGCTATAACGTCGCGTAACAAAGGACGGCGGATTGTAGGGACTGATGTAAAGCGCACATATCAGACCAGTGCGGAGAGTATAGGTCCGACCTGTGTGCATGTTGCAATATTGTTTTTAAAATATTTCAGGTTTGATCGCTTAAAATTCGATCTGCATAACAAAAAGCCCCTGATCCTGGACAGCATAACCATTCCAGTTTGTTCTGGATCAATTTTTATTGTGATATTCGTCACTTAGCAACAGGTGCGTGGCGCATCTTTCAGCGAGCAGGTAAGATTTCGTCCATAAAATCGCTCAACCTATGCAATTGCTGGTCTGGAGAATGAAATGACTGATGCCATTAAAAAATGCAGTGCGACCGAAACCGCAGCCTGTTGTTGTGTTGATGTCGGCACGGTAATGGATAACACCGATTGCACCGCCAGCTGGTCAGAATGGTTTGCTCAGCGTGCCGATGCGGAAGCGAAATTAGCGCAACTGACCGAACGTGCCCGCGAGGTTGAATCAGAACCCTGTCTGATTGAATCGCGCTTCAGCGAAGTGGATCAGGGAGTGCAGCTGGATATCGATTTCACCTTCAGCTGCCAGGCTGAAACCATGATTTTTCAACTCGGTTTGCGTTAAGTCCCATTACGCCGCGTCACTGCGGCGTTTTTCATTTTCGTGTTTCCCTTCGCACTTTTTCCCTTCCGATATTGGCGGCTCACCCGCTTGTGGTTAACACTGATCAGGTCAGACCTCTTCAGGCAATGATGCCACAGTCCCAGCCACAGGTGAGAACAATGAGCAAAGCGCAGCCGCTGCTGACGCGTGATGGTGAACGCATCGCAATAACCCACGGATTACGCACCCCTTTCTTACGCCAGGCGACCGGCTTCCATGGCATTCCCGCCATTGAGCTGGGACGTATGGTGGTCAGCGAATTAATGGCGCGCAGTGAACTGCCGGCTGAGGTGATCGAGCAACTGGTCTTTGGGCAGGTGGTGCAGATGCCGGAAGCGCCGAACATTGCGCGTGAAATTGTATTAAGCAGCGGGCTGAGTGTGAATACCGACGCCTACAGCGTCAGCCGTGCCTGCGCCACCAGCTTTCAGGCGGTAGCGAATGTGGCAGAAAGTCTGCTGGCGGGCACCATCTCTGCCGGTATTGCCGGTGGCGCAGACTCTTCGTCGGTGTTGCCGATTGGGGTCAGTAAAACGCTGGCCCGCGCGCTGGTGGATCTCAATAAAGCCCGCAGCTTCGGTCAAAAACTGCACATCCTGCGGCGTCTGCGTCCGCGTGATCTGCTGCCGGTCCCGCCCGCAGTGGCGGAGTATTCGACCGGCCTGCGCATGGGCGACACTGCGGAGCAGATGGCTAAGAGTCACGGCATTACTCGCGAAGCACAGGATGCGCTGGCGCTGCGATCCCATCAGCATGCCGCCAGGGCCTGGCAATCCGGGGTACTGAATCAGGAAGTCATGGCAGCCTTTGTGCCGCCGTGGAAAAGCGCCATCGATCAGGACAATAACGTGCGGATGAATGCCAAAGCGGAGGATTACGCCCGACTGCGTCCGGCATTTGATCGCCAGCACGGCAGCGTCACCGCGGCCAACAGCACGCCTCTCACCGACGGCGCGGCGGCAGTGATTCTGATGCGCGAGGGCCGCGCCCGCGAACTGGGCATCAGGCCGCTGGGCTATCTGCGCAGCTACGCCTTTACCGCCATTGGTGTGCAGCAGGATATGCTGCTGGGCCCGGCGTACGCTTCACCACTGGCACTGGATCGCGCCGGCATAACCCTGGCCGATCTGACGCTGATCGATATGCATGAAGCTTTTGCTGCCCAGACGCTGAGCAACCTGCACATGTTTCGCGACGAGCGCTTTGCCCGTGAGGTGCTGAATCGGCCACATGCGCTAGGCGAAGTGAATGAAGAGCGCTTTAACGTGCTGGGCGGATCGATCGCCTATGGTCATCCTTTTGCCGCCACGGGTGCGCGCATGATCACCCAGACGCTGAATGAATTACGCCGTCGCGGTGGCGGGTTAGGACTGGTCACGGCCTGCGCGGCAGGCGGCCTGGGTGCGGCAATGATTCTGGAGGCCGAATAATGGAGCAGAATGCGTTTCATCTGAAGATGCGACTGGATCACGTCGGCATCATTACGATCGATGTCCCTGGTGAGAAGATGAACACTCTGAAAGCGGAATTTGCCGGGCAGATCACCGCCATCATTGCGGAAGCGCGACGCGATCCGCAACTGGCTGGCCTGGTGCTGATTTCCGGCAAAGCGGACAACTTCATCGCGGGCGCAGACATCAGCATGATTGACCGCTGTAAGAGCGCGCAGGAAGCCGAAACGCTGGCAAAACAGGGCCAGGAAGTAATGGCTGCGCTCGACGCGCTGCCGTTCCCGGTGGTCGCGGCAATCCACGGCGCCTGCCTCGGTGGCGGGCTGGAACTGGCGCTGGCCTGTGATGCCCGTATCTGCTCGCTGGATGATAAAACCCGCCTCGGTTTGCCGGAAGTGCAACTCGGCTTACTGCCAGGCTCTGGCGGCACTCAGCGGCTGCCACGCTTAATCGGCGTGCAGCAGGCGCTGCCACTGATTCTGACCGGCAAAGCTCTGCGGGCGAAACAGGCCCGTAAGCTGGGCGTTGTCGATGACGCGGTGCCGCAGGCGATTCTGCTGGAGACCGCCATCGCCCGGGTGAAAAAGGGCAAGGTTAGTGGACGAACGCTGCCGCTGCGCGATCGTCTGCTGCATGGTCCGGTTGGCCGTCAGGCGCTGTTTGCGCTGGCGACCCGACAGACCGCAGCCAAAACGCAGGGTAACTATCCGGCAGCAAAACGCATTATTGAGGTGGTACGCATCGGGCTGGAGCAGGGCAGTCGGGCCGGACATGAGGCTGAAGCACGCGCTTTTGGTGAGCTGGCGATGACGCCAGAATCTGTTGCGCTGCGCGGGATCTTTTTCGCGACTACGGCCATGAAAAAGGAGCGGGGCGGTGAAGCGGAACCCGGCACCGTTAAGCGTGTTGGTATCCTCGGCGGCGGCCTGATGGGCGGCGGCATCGCCAGCGTCACCGCAATCAATGCCGGGTTGCCGGTACGCATTAAAGATATCAGCCTGGAAGGGGTGAACCATGCGCTGAAAACCAGCTGGGAACTGCTGAGCAAAAAGGTTAAACGCCGCCAGCTCACTCCGGCACAGCGTCAGCAGCAGATGGCACGTATCACGGGCGGCATCGATTATCAGGGCTTCTCACAGCGCGACGTGGTAATTGAAGCCGTATTCGAAGATTTAGCCCTGAAGCAGCAGATGGTCAGCGAAGTGGAGGCACACTGTCAGCCGCATACGCTGTTTGCCTCAAATACCTCTTCGCTGCCGATTGAGGCGATCGCCGCCGGCGCCCAGCGTCCTGAGAACGTCATCGGGCTGCACTATTTCAGTCCGGTAGAGAAAATGCCGCTGGTGGAGGTGATTCCTCATCTGAATACCTCTACCGCGACGCTGGTGACGATTGTGGCGCTGGCGCGCAACCAGGGTAAAACCCCGATTGTGGTGGCGGACAAGCCTGGCTTCTATGTTAACCGCATCCTGACGCCCTATATAAATGAAGCGATGCGCTGCCTGCTGGAGGGCGAACCGATTGACCATATTGATCGGGCGCTGGTGAAGTTTGGTTTCCCGGTCGGCCCGATTCAGCTGCTGGATGAGGTCGGTATCGACGTTGGCAGCAAAATCAGCCCCATCCTGTATCAGGCTTATGGTGAACGCTTTGCCGCGCCAGCCGCTTTTGATGCGGTGCTGAAAGATGGCCGCAAGGGACGTAAAAACAGCAAAGGCTTTTATCGCTATGACCAGCCGCGCTGGCAGCGTAAAAAACCGGACGCTTCGCTGTATACGTTGCTGAAAGTCTCGCCGCAGGCCAGGCAGAGTGAAGCGCAGATTGCTGAACGCTGCGTGATGATGATGCTGAACGAAGCGGCTCGCTGTCTTGATGAGCAGGTGGTTCGCTGCGCCCGCGATGGGGATATCGGTGCGGTGTTTGGCATCGGCTTTCCGCCTTTCTTAGGCGGCCCATTCCACTACATGGACAAACTGGGCGCGGCGGACGTGGTCAACAGATTAACCCGGCTTGCGCAGCAGCATGGCGAACGATTCACACCCTGTGAGGCGCTCATTCAGGCGGCTGCAAAATAGACGAAATTTTACATTTCTGCTGAAAATGGAATAACCAATCCGATTCAGCGGCTTAGAAAAGCGCCGCCAGAGTGTGCGGCGCAGCATGATTCTGAGAAGTGCTTATTTAATAAACAACCGGTTGACTATACTAAAGCCATTAGGGTAAAACACAGCGTTCATTCGCAGAGTGAAGAGTCAGGCGCTACGCGTCGGGCGATGTCGACAAACAACAGCGGTGCTTTATGCAAGTTTTTATCATGCGTCACGGCGATGCGGCTCTGGAAGCAGCCAGTGATTCAGTCAGGCCTTTAACCTTATGTGGCTGCAATGAATCACGTCAGATGGCCAACTGGCTTAACAGCCAGACGCCGGACATTGAGCGTGTCCTGGTGAGTCCCTATTTACGCGCGCAGCAAACGCTCGCGACCGTGCGTGAAGCCTTTCCCCTGCCGGAAAGCCAGGACGTTCTGCCGGAATTAACGCCGGGCGGCGATCCGGAGATGGTCGGGTGTTATCTGCAGGCCCTGGCGAATGAAGGCGTGAAATCGGCTCTGGTGATCTCACATTTACCGTTGGTGGGGTATTTAGTCTCTGAACTGTGCCCGCAGGAAGCACCGCCAATGTTCGCCACTTCCGCTATTGCCTGCGTGGAATTCGATCCCGCAGCGAGTGCCGGTAAACTGCTGTGGCAGGTCAGTCCCAAAAAGCTGGCTAAAGCAATCTGACGTCTGTGGGCCGATAATTCCGGCCCCTCTCAGGGCAATTCAGGCGGTTGCCACTCCTCAATCTCAATCAAAACCAGCAGCGCGGCGTCACCGCCGAACATTTTGGGTGCCTGATGAAAAGCCATCACCCACGGATGCTGGGCCAGCCACAGCGGCGTCTGCTGCTTCAGAATATGCTTTCCATGACCGGTCATGACGCTGGCGCAGAACAGATGTTCACGGCGGCAGGCGGCGATCAGTGCCCCCAGTTCCTGCTTGGCCTGCTGCTGCGTTAAGCCGTGCAGATCGAGGAAAATCTCTGGCGTATAGTCGCCACGACGTAATTTTTTCAGCTCAAAATGGCTGACATCGGCGCGCACGTAACGGGTGGCACCTTCCGTTGAGAGCAGTGGCTGAAACTCATCCGAAAAGTAATGACTGTTGTCCGCCTGCTCTGAAAGCAGACGTTTTACCGGGATGTGGCGGGTTTTAACCGGCGCTTTGTGGACAAACGTGTCCTGTTTTAACTGGCGTGTACCCGTCATCAACTGGCGAAACAGCGCCTGGTCATCCGGGCTTAGTGGTGTTTTTTTACTCATGGCAGGTCAGTCATATCAGAAAAGGCTGTCACACAGCAGAGCCGATACCTTACCGTTAAGCGTCATTAAATGTCAGCTTTTTCACCTCGCTGCGCTGAATTCTCCCCGGCTTCATGGCACACTACTGGCCGATTTAGCAAAAGGCCTGCGGAGGGCTACGTGGACAAAATTTTCGTCGATGAGGCAGTGAACGAACTGCACACCATTCAGGACATGCTGCGCTGGGCGGTCAGCCGCTTTTCCGCTGCCGGAATCTGGTACGGACATGGCACAGACAATCCCTGGGACGAAGCCGTTCAACTGGTCCTGCCGTCACTCTGGCTGCCGCTGGATATTCCTGAAGATATGCGCAATGCGCGTCTGACCGCCAGCGAACGTCTTCTGATCGTTGAGCGCGTCATTCGTCGCGTTAACGAGCGCATTCCGGTCGCCTATCTGACCAATAAAGCCTGGTTCTGCGGCCACGAGTTCTTTGTTGATGAGCGCGTGCTGGTGCCGCGTTCACCGATTGGCGAACTGATTGAGAACCGCTTTGCCGGTCTGGTCAGCTCGCCACCCCATCATATACTGGATATGTGTACCGGCAGCGGCTGCATCGCGATTGCCTGCGCCTATGCCTTCCCGGAAGCGGAAGTGGACGCGGTGGATATCTCTACCGGTGCGCTGGCGGTTGCCGAGCAGAACATTGAAGAACATGGCCTGATTCATCAGGTTACGCCGATTCGCGCTGACCTGTTCCGCGAATTGCCACCGCTGAAATATGATCTGATCGTCACCAATCCGCCGTATGTTGATGCGGAAGATATGGATGATCTGCCGAACGAATATCGCCACGAACCGGAGCTGGGGCTGGCGGCAGGCAGCGACGGCCTGAAGCTGGTACGCCGCATTCTGGCCTGTGCACCAGATTATCTCAGCGAGCAGGGCGTCCTGGTCTGCGAAGTGGGCAACAGCATGGTGCACATGATCGAACAGTATCCCGACGTGCCCTTTACCTGGCTGGAATTCGACAACGGCGGCGATGGCGTCTTTACGCTGACGCGCCAGCAGATTGTCGACGCAAAACACCATTTCTCTTTTTACAAAGACTAAAAGTGGGGCGAAGCATCGCCCGCCGAACCCTGAGAAGGAAACAGCATGGCCGGAAACAGCATCGGGCAATTTTTTCGAGTAACGACCTTTGGCGAGTCCCATGGGCTTGCGCTGGGCTGTATCGTTGATGGTGTGCCGCCAGGTATTCCGCTGACCGAAGCGGATATTCAGCATGATCTTGATCGCCGCCGTCCTGGCACATCGCGCTATACCACGCAGCGCCGCGAGCCGGATCAGGTGAAAATTTTGTCCGGCGTCTTTGAGGGTGTGACTACCGGTACTTCGATTGGCCTGCTGATTGAAAATACCGATCAGCGTTCGCAGGATTACGGCGCTATCAAAGATCTCTTCCGTCCGGGCCATGCTGATTACACCTACGAGCAGAAATATGGTCAGCGCGACTACCGTGGCGGTGGACGCTCGTCGGCGCGCGAAACCGCGATGCGCGTGGCGGCCGGTGCGATTGCCAAGAAATACCTGCAGATGAAACACGGTGTCGTGGTGCGCGGCTATCTGTCACAGATTGGTGACATCGCCTGTGAGCTGAAAGACTGGAGCATCGTGGAAGAGAATCCATTCTTCTGCCCGGATGCGGACAAGCTGGAGGCGCTGGATGAACTGATGCGCGGCCTGAAAAAAGAGGGCGACTCCATTGGCGCTAAAGTCACGGTCATGGCAGATCACGTGCCGCCAGGCCTGGGCGAGCCGGTATTTGACCGGCTGGATGCCGATCTGGCACATGCGCTGATGAGCATCAATGCCGTTAAAGGCGTTGAAATCGGCGACGGCTTTGCGGTGGTTAACCAGCGCGGCAGCCAGCATCGCGACGAGATCCGCCACGATGGTTTCCAGAGCAACCACGCCGGGGGGATTCTGGGCGGCATCAGCAGCGGCCAGACCATCAGCGCCAATCTGGCGATGAAACCAACCTCCAGCATCACCGTGCCGGGTAAAACTATTACCCGCGACGGCGAAGAAGTGGAGATGATCACCAAAGGCCGCCACGATCCCTGCGTCGGGATCCGCGCAGTGCCGATCGCCGAGGCGATGATGGCGATCGTCCTGATGGATCATCTGCTGCGCCAGCGGGCGCAGAACGGTGACGTTAACAGCTCCGTACCGCGCTGGTGATGCCATGAAGGCTCTTCTGCTTACCCTGAGTGCGCTGTTGATCAGCGCCTCCAGCCTGGCGGCGACGCCGTGGCAACGCATCCAGCAGCCGATCACCGGCGCACCGCAGTCAATCGGTGGCTTTGCCAACGGCTGTATTGTTGGCGCCGAGGCGCTGCCGCTGAATTCACCGCACTATCAGGTGATGCGTCAGGATCAGCGGCGCTACTTTGGTCATCCCGATCTGATTCAGTTTATTCAGCGGCTCAGTACGCAGGTGCATAACCTGCAACTGGGCAACGTGCTGATTGGTGACATGGGCATGGCAGCAGGCGGACGTTTCAGCAGTGGTCACGCCAGCCATCAGACCGGACTGGATGTCGATATCTGGCTGCAACTGCCGAAAACCCGCTGGAGCGCCCAGCAACTGCTGAAGCCGCAGCCGCTCGATCTGGTCGGGCCGGGTGACAAAAATGTGATTGCGCGTCACTGGCAGCCAGAAATTGATAGCCTGATTAAACTGGCCGCCAAAGATGATGATGTGACACGGATCTTCGTCAATCCGGCGATTAAAAAGCAGCTTTGTGCCGATGCAGGTAACGATCGTGACTGGCTGCGTAAAGTGCGCCCGTGGTTTGCTCACCGTGCCCATATGCATGTGCGCCTGCGCTGCCCGGCGGGCAGTATTGGCTGTGAAGATCAGCCTGCACCGCCTGCTGGTGATGGCTGTGGCGCAGAGCTGCAGAGCTGGTTCCTGCCGAAACAGCCTGGTTCGGGCGCACCGGTGAAACGTGAGCCGCCGCCATTACCGCCTGCCTGTCAGGCCCTGCTGGATAAACATCTACTGTAAGGGATTCCATGGATTGGTTTGTGGTCAGCCCGCTGCTCGTCGGGCTGCTGTTTTTAATCGCCATGCTCGCCGGTTTTATTGATTCAATCGCGGGTGGCGGGGGATTACTTACGGTACCTTCGTTGCTGGCGGCGGGCCTCTCTCCGGCCCAGGCGCTGGCGACCAATAAACTGCAATCGGTCGGCGGATCGTTTTCCGCCAGTCTCTACTTTATCCGGCGTGGTGCGGTCAATCTGAATGAACAGTGGCTGAACATTGCCATGACGCTGCTGGGTTCCGTGCTGGGCGCGATACTGATTCAGCGCTTGCAGGCAGACTTCCTGCGCCAGATGTTGCCGCTGTTTTTAATCGCTATCGGTCTGTGGTTCCTGCTGATGCCGCGACTCGGCGAAGTGGATCAGGCGCGTCGTCTGCATGGTCTGGCCTATGCGCTGATCGGCGGCGGGGCTGTGGGATTCTATGACGGATTTTTCGGACCGGGCGCAGGATCTTTTTATGCGCTGGCTTTCGTCACGCTCTGCGGCTACAACCTTGCCAAAGCGACCGCCCATGCCAAGGTCCTCAACTTCACCTCGAACCTCGGCAGCCTGCTGTTCTTTATGTTCGGCGGCAAAGTGGTGTGGGGAACCGGCCTGATCATGATGCTCGGCGCTTTCTGCGGCGCGCGTCTGGGCGCAAGACTGGTGCTGAGCCGCGGACAGAAGCTGATCCGCCCGATGGTGGTGATTGTGTCTGCCGTCATGAGCATTAAATTACTGTGGGACAGCCATGGCAGCGCCGTTATGGCCTGGCTTGCCACGCTGCAATCGTAACCTAAAACCTGATACCGTCATGAACCCGACTCATCATTATGAACAGCTGATCACGCTGTTTGATCGCTGTTTCAGCGATGAATTTCAGACCCGTCTAATTAAAGGCGATGATGAACCGATCTATCTTCCTGCTGATGCTGAATCGCCGTGGAATCGTGTGGTCTTTGCTCACGGCTTCTACGCCAGCGCCCTGCATGAGATCTCTCACTGGTGCATCGCCGGTGAAGCGCGCCGCAAACTGGTCGATTTTGGCTACTGGTACTGTCCGGATGGCCGCGATGCGCTGACCCAGAGTCAGTTTGAAGCGGTGGAAGTGAAGCCACAGGCGCTGGAGTGGATGTTTTGTACGGCGGCAGGCTTTCCCTTCAACGTGAGTTGTGACAATCTCGACGGGGATTGTGAGCCGGATCGCATTGCGTTCCAGCGTAAAGTGCATGCTCAGGTCATGAGCTATCTGACGTCGGGCATTCCCGACCGTCCCGCGCGTTTTATTACCGCCCTGGCGGAATTTTATGGCAGGCCTTCATTAACAGCATCGCAGTTTCCCTGGCCGGACGATCTGTGATGCAGAAAGGCATTATTAAAAGAGGAATTGAGATGATCGCAGAATTTGAAGCGCGTATTCTGGCCCTGATTGACGACATGGTCGAGCATGCCAGTGACGATGAGCTGTTCGCCAGCGGTTATCTGCGCGGGCATCTGACACTGGCCGTCGCTGAAGTGGAGCAACTGGGCGAACATACGCCAGAAGCGCTGCAGATTCAGGTGACCCGCAGTCTGCAAAATGCCATTGCTGCCGGAGAACTCTCGCCGCGCGATCAGGCATTAGTGGTCGGGATGTGGGATAACCTGTTTGTTCAGGCACGCCAGCTCTCCGCGTAGTGGTGCAGGGCGGCATGCCGCCCTTAGCGTCCGCTAAACGGCTTTTCCCTTCAGTAATTTCCTCACCCAGTAACGATTCGGATTGAGTGCTGCCAGGGTACTGGCATCCAGAGGCTGCGGCTCGCCCGCCAGCTGAGCTGCCAGCACTTCGGCCGCCAGCGGCGCACTGCACAGGCCGCGCGATCCCAGCGCCCCAAACAGATACAAGCCCGCAAGATCGGGTGCGTCAGCGATATCGCTGCCTGCCGCCTGCTGTGCCGGTAAATCAGCATACTGCGCCAGCGTAGCAGCATAATCCGGCACGCCGCCCACCATCGGCAGGTGATCCCGGGTGGCGCAGCGCACCCCCATTCTTGCCTCTCCGTCACTGACATCCACCGTTTCGGCCCAGCTGCTGTCAGGCAGGCAATGCAGCAGGCGGCTGCGGTTCTCCTGCTGATCCTCTTCCCGATACGCGGTTGCGATATCGCCACGGTGATAGCTGGCCCCGATACAGTGCGTACCAAACTGCGGGCTGACAGGCGTCAGATAGCCGTCGTAACAGAGCACCGTTTGCAGCGCGTTGAGGCCCGGCGTGGAGGGAACATGGCTTACCTGACCGGCCACCGGATAGGTCGGCAGCGGGGCGCTTTGCGCAAAGTCGGCAATCGCATGACCGTTTGCCAGTACGACGGTCGGATGACGTACCGCCGGACGATCGCTGAACGTCAGCATCCAGTGATCATCCTCACGGGAAAGCGCGCTCACCCGGTGCAGCCAGTGAATGCGCAATCCCTGGGTTTCGCCATGCGCCAGCATCGCGGTGGTCAGCTCTGCCGGTGAGAGCCAGCCGCCTTGCGGATAGAAAATGCCGCCACAGCCATGTTCAACATTTGCCCGTTTTTCAGCTTCTGCCACATCGACGCCACAGGCGATTATTTCAGGCAGGTCCATCGCCAGCATCTGATCGATCTTCTTACGGCTTTTCTCATCCCAGCCCAGCTGCAGCACACCGCTCCAGTGATGCTCATAGGTGACGGTTAATTGATCATAGAGCCGCCGGGCAAAGCTGAAGGCCGAGGGGAAAAAAGTGGCAAGTGCCGGGTCGTGCTGATTGAGCAGCGGATAGAGCGCTCCCTGACGGTTGCCGGATGCGCCCAGCGCGGGCGCCTCATCGGCGCAATAAAGCGTTACCCGCCAGCCGCGACGCAGCAGCGCCAGCGCCAGGGTGGCACTGGCGACGCCGCCGCCAATCAGGGCTACATCACGCTGCTCCGCAGCCTGACGATGATACCAGGGCTGTGCGGCGGGCAACGGAGGCGCATCCTGCAACGGCCCGCATAGCATTTCGCGCTTCGGACCAAATCCTTTGCGGCGGATGACCGCAAAGCCCGCCTGCTGCAGACCGCGCCGGACAATGCCTGCGGCGGTAAAGGTCGCGAAGGTCCCCTGCGGCCGCGCCAGTTTTGCCATCATGCCGAACAGCTCCGGCGTCCACATATCCGGGTTCTTTGAGGGCGCGAACCCATCCAGGAACCAGGCATCTACCTGACGATTCAGGCTCTCATCCAGCTGGCCCATCAGCAGGTTAATATCGCCCAGCCACAGGTCGAGCGTGATGCGGCCGCCATCAAACAGCAGACGCTGACAGCCGGGCAGGGCAGCGGGCCACTGCGCCTGCAGCGCCTCCGCCCAGGGGGCCAGTTCGGGCCAGTGCTGCTGCGCCGCAGTTAAATCTTCACGGGTTAACGGAAATTTCTCAAAGCTGATGAAATGCAGACGTTTTAAAGTGGCGTCGGGCTGTTCGCGCTGAAACGCATCGAACGCCTGCCACAGCGTCAGGAAATTAAGACCGGTGCCAAAACCGCTCTCCGCCACGATCAGCAGATCGCGCGGATGCTCAGTAAAACGCTGGGGAAAACCGTTGCCGCCAAGGAAGACATAGCGTGTCTCTTCCAGACCGTTGTCATTAGAGAAATAGACATCGCCAAACGCTCGGGAAACAGGTGTACCCTGTTCATTCCAGTTTAGCTTTGCATGTTCAACCGGGGTCAATTTCACGGTAAAGGCTCGTTTTTCAGGCAGTGGCGCGATTCTAGCGACCCGCGTGACATGACGCAAATTTACAAAAGGAAATAGCTGATCGGACTTGTTCGGCGTACAAGTGTACGCTAGAGTGCATGCCAATTAAGAAGAAGTGGATGAGGAAGATTGAATGAAACGTGCTGTGATTACTGGCTTAGGGATCGTTTCCAGTATTGGTAATAACCAGCAGGAGGTGCTGTCATCTCTGCGTGAAGGACGCTCTGGCATCACCTTTTCTGAAGAGATGAAAGATTCCGGCATGCGTAGTCACGTCTGGGGTAACGTTAAATTAGATACCACCGGCCTCATCGATCGCAAAGTTGTGCGCTTTATGAGTGATGCGTCCATCTATGCTTATCTTTCCATGGAAGAAGCGATTAAAGATTCTGGCCTTAGCGCTGAAGCGTATCAGAGCAACCCACGTGTGGGTCTGATTGCGGGTTCAGGCGGCGGCTCCCCACGTTTCCAGGTATTTGGTGCTGACGCAATGCGCAGCCCACGCGGCCTGAAAGCGGTTGGCCCTTATGTTGTCACCAAAGCGATGGCCTCTGGCGTCTCTGCCTGCCTCGCAACGCCATTCAAAATTCATGGCGTAAACTACTCGATTAGCTCCGCCTGTGCCACCTCTGCGCACTGTATCGGTAACGCCGTTGAGCAGATCCAGCTTGGCAAACAGGATATCGTTTTTGCGGGCGGCGGCGAAGAGCTGTGCTGGGAAATGGCCTGTGAGTTCGACGCCATGGGCGCGCTCTCTACCCGTTACAACGACACGCCAGAAAAAGCGTCACGCACTTATGACAATGAGCGCGACGGCTTTGTTATCGCCGGTGGCGGTGGCATGGTCGTCGTTGAAGAACTGGAGCATGCGCTGGCACGTGGTGCGCATATCTATGCCGAAATCGTCGGTTATGGTGCCACTTCAGACGGTGCAGACATGGTTGCTCCATCAGGTGAAGGCGCAGTGCGCTGCATGAAGATGGCGATGCACGGTGTCGATACCCCAATTGACTATCTGAACAGCCACGGAACCTCTACCCCGGTGGGTGATGTGAAAGAGCTGGGCGCGATTCGTGAAGTGTTTGGCGATAACACGCCATACATCTCAGCAACGAAAGCGATGACCGGCCACTCTCTGGGTGCGGCTGGCGTGCAGGAAGCGATCTACTCGCTGCTAATGCTGGAGCATGGCTTTATCGCGCCAAGCATCAACATCACCTCGCTTGACGCGGCAGCAACCGGTATGAACATCGTCACTGAGCCGATGGAAAAAGAGCTGACTACCGTGATGTCTAACAGCTTTGGTTTTGGCGGTACCAACGCCACATTGACCATGCGTAAATATCAGGCGTAATTATTACGTCAGCACTCTGAAGGGCCGGCTTGCCGGCCCTTTTTGTTTTACAGCCCATCCGCTTTACCTCGTTCAAACCTCCGTGTTAGCCCTCCCGCTGCAGCAGCCGCAGCAATGTATCGCATCCTGCCACAATCTCGTCAGGCGTCAGTGCGGCAAAGCCCAGCATCCAGCCTTGCTGAGACGAAGGCCCGGCATAGAGCGGACTCAGACGCGGCAGCAGCAAACCCTGTTGAGCCGCCAATGCGCTTAATCGCGCTTCATCCTGTTGCAGTCTGACAGTTACCTGTAATCCGCCGCTGCTGACAATCGGCGTGATCCACGGCGACAGTTGCTGAGCGATTAGCGTCAGCAGCAGATCGCGACGGCTGTGATAGAGCTGACGCATCAGCCGCAGATGGCTGGCGAAATGTCCCTGTTGCAGAAAGGCGGCGGTGACAGCCTGCGGCAGCAGGGCGCTGTGTCCATCCAGCACGCTGCGTGCCTGGCCTATGGGGGTAATCAGCGCAGGCGGGACCACCATCCAGGCCAGCCGCAGGGAGGGAAACAGCGACTTCGAGAAGGTGCCCAGCGTAATCACCCGCTGATGGCGATCCAGTCCCTGTAGCGCAGGGACAGGACGTTCGTCGTAGTGAAATTCGCTGTCATAATCGTCTTCGATCAGCCAGCACCGGTTGCGCTGCGCCCAGTCCAGCCACGCCAGGCGTCGCGTCAGGCTCAGCGTCACGCCGGTAGGATAATGATGCGATGGCGTCAGATACATCAGTTTTGCACTGCCGCTGGCGGGGATGGCACCTTCGGCATCGACCTCAATCCCGCGCACCTGTGCGCCGGCAGCCAGAAAGGCGTTACGCGCACCAGGATAGCCCGGCTCCTCCATCCATACCTCATCACCGGGATCGACGAACATCATTGCCAGTAACTGCAGTGCCTGTTGTGAACTGGTCAGAATGATCACCTGTTCCGGCTGGCATGCCACGCCCCGGGAAAGTGCCAGATAATCCGCGAGTGCGCTGCGTAACGGCAGGTAGCCGCAGGGATCGCCGTATCCCATTGCGGCACTGCCCAGTGAACGCTGCACGCTGCTGCCGAGGCGTCGCCACGTGTCATGGGGAAAAGCGCGTAACTCCGGTGAACCGGCGGCGAATGCATGGGGAAAAGGGGGATCCTGACAGCCACCGGTTGCCAGTACCTGCTGGCCCCGCGCCGAGAAACGGACGGGCTGAGGCCGGGCCGGAAATGATGATGAGTGGGTGGGGATGATGATGGCAACAAAAGTACCGCGACCGGTCTCGCGTCGCAGATAGCCTTCACTTTCCAGCTGTCCGTAGGCCGCTTCCACCGTCACACGTGACAGACGCAGATCCTGCGCCAGCTGCCGACTGGACGGCAACTGCTGACCAGCATGCAGATGGTGCCGGTTGATCGCCAGTCGCAGGGTAGAGCAGAGCCGCTCGCGCACGCCGCCACTGGTCTGATGCTGGAAAAGTTGTAATAACGATGAAGACATATGGGTCTTATACCTGATGGGGAATGGGTATCAGTAAGCAGTCCACTTTGCCGTAAACTGCAGACTCACCACAACAGGAGAATCGCTATGTCATCGGTTTTACGAGTTCCGGCCGCCACCCCGCAGCAAAGCCTCGACTATCTGCAGGCAAAACTCGCTTTTTACACCGACGCCTGGGATCTGGCGGAAGATCTGGAACGGCAAATCCCGGATATCGTGGTAATCGATGCTCGCGCGCCGGAGGCTTATCGCGCCGGGCATATTTGCGGCGCGATCAACTTTCCGCATCGCGAGATGGATGCCACTACCACGGCCCGGCTCGATCGCAGCAAAGTTTATGTCACGTATTGTGACGGCATTGGCTGTAACGGCTCGACGAAAGCGGCCTGGAAACTGGCCTCGCTGGGATTTCAGGTGAAGGAGTTGATTGGCGGGCTGGATTTCTGGAAACGTGACGGTCATCCGCTGACCTGGGGTGATGCACCGGGCGAATGGCCAGTCGCCGCGCCCAAAGCATTCTGTAGCTGTTAACTCAGAGGACCAGCCAGAGTAAAAGGGTGATGACAACCAGAGCGACAAAGAAGCCCAGCAGGGGGCGCTCTGCCAGAGGCTGAATCGCGGGCGGCAGCGACGCAACAAAGGGTGACCAGATCGGCTGGGGTTTTATCTCGCTGGCAGCCAGCGGCTGTTCGAGAAGTTTTTCTGCCCGGTCGGCGCGCCGGCTGAACAGGAAGTTCAGCAGATCCTGGGTCTGCGTTACGGTGAGCACCGTCTGCGGTGTCGCCTGGAAACGCTGCTGGCTGTAATCCTCCAGTTGCTGCCGCTCCTGCTGATCAAGCGGCTGTTTCAGGGACGCTTCCAGCAATTGCAGCGTCGGTGCACTGTGCTGACTCAACGTCTGGCGCACCTGCAGATACTGGGTCAGCAGCGGGAAGTGGCGCGACGGGATGGGATCACCGCTGGTGAGGTTGACCAGTTTCAGCGCAGCCGTCCACAGCTTACCGGTGGATTCGCCAGTGGCAGCGGCCAGGCGTACCACCTGCTGATTCAGCGTATGGTGCTCGGCAGGCAGCAGCGTGCGATCGCTGACGCGGATCTGCTGCGGCTGAGGAATCGTCATCTGCCCGTTCTGCAGCATCGTCAGCACCTGGCGCAGCTGATCCTGGCTCAGCGCGCTCAGTACGGTCTGACCAAATTGCTGACGGATAAAGTCGCTGACGGCCTGACGGTTATTCCCTTTCGGCAGCAGATCGGTGAGCTGGGTCATCAGCTGGCGTGTGGCATGCCCATTTTGCGTCTGCGTAAGGCGGCCATTAAGGTACTGTTCCGCTGCCGGAAAATGACGCGACTGTAATTCCGCTTCACTCTTTACGCCCACTTCATGGCGTACGCCCGCCCACAGTTCAGGCGCTTTAAGATTACTGAGCGATGAGATACGCACGATCAGGCGTTCTAACGTTGTGCGCTGCGCAGGGGAGAGGGGCTGTTCACCGGCCACTGAACCGTGACGCGTTACGCCAGTTTGCGGATTGACAGATGAACGATCGCCGACCGGCACACCGGGGCCGCTGAGTGGTTGCATGGCGGATTCCTTGGGAAAACAGAACAGCGTGGGGTGCGCCGGAAAATGAATAGGCCATGATAGCAAAAGCCCCCGGGAAATCCCACGGGGGACATGCGTTTCGGCGCGAGATTTACGCTTCAGCTGTAGACTCTCTTCACTGCCATCCTCAACAGTACCCTCACTCGCCACAGCCGCTACCCGTAATCTGCCGGCCGCGCTATTCAGGGCAGCGGGTGACTCACCGGTTTACGGCGGGTTAAGGGGGTACGCAGCCGCTGCGCCAGTATCACACCGCCAAGCGTCAGACCGCCGCCAATCCAGTGGTAACTGTGTAGTTGCTCATGCAGAAAAATCACCGCGATCACCGCGGTAAATACCGGGATCAGATTCATAAAGATACTGGTGGTGCTGGCACCCAGACGCTGCACACCGTGGATCCACAGGAACGGCGCGATGATCGAAGCAAACAGACCGGCAAAGGCCACCAGCGGCAGGTTGTGCCGGTTAAGCGCCACCTCGGGGGCCAGCAGAAAACCAGGCAACAGCAGTACGACACCAAATAAAATCTGCACATACAGGCTTTGCCAGATCGGCAGCGGCAGCGCCCAGCGGCGTGTCAGCACGCCATACAGCGCATAGGCGGCAGAGGCGGCCAGCATCAGCAGTTCACCTTTGCCCAGACCGTGATTCAGCAGCTGCATCACGTTGCCCTCACTGACCAGCCACACCAGACCGGTAAAGGAGATGATGCTGCCGAGCAGGATGCCCAGCGTCGGCGCAATCCGTAGGATCACCACGCTCAGCAGCACGGTGAGCAGGGGGATGAGGGCGCCGATAATGCCCATAAAGAGTGCGCTGACACTTTGTGCTGCGTAGTAGGCGAGACTCTGATAGAGCACCATGCCGAGCAGGCCAAGGATCGCCAGCCGCCAGAGGTGCGGTTTAATGACCTGACGCGTGCGCCAGACGCCGGGCAGCACAAAGGGCGTCAGCACCAGCAGCGCCAGTAACCAGCGGTAGAATGAGATCGCCGCCGGATCGATCGCATCCGCCGAGAGTTTGCTGACAATTGAGTTGATCGACCAGATTATTACCGCAAAGAGCGGGTACAGGAAAAACATGCTGACTCTCCACACGCCATAATGAGGCGCAGTGTACGCTTGTCCGGATTTATTCAGATAGTTAATATCGGACAAAATTAGTTGTGGAGCGGACAGAATGACCCTGAAAGTGATCTACCAGCCGCCCCTTGACGCGCCGCAACTGCGCTACTTTATGCGTTATGAGCAGGCCAATGCCCGCACCGAATATCTGCCGCATGCGCATGCCTGGGGTCAGCTCATTATGGTGAAAAGCCACGTACTGGAGATGCAGGTCGAGGGTGAGCGATTGCTGACACCGGCAGATATTCCGGTCTGGATCCCACCGGGTCAGCTTCACAGTAGCTATAACCATCGTCAGGCACAGTTCCGTACCTTTAATCTGGCGGCCCCATTATGCGCCGATCTGCCCCGGCGCGCCTGCCTGCTGCTGGTCGATCCCATTGCACACGCCATTTTGGATGAGTTTGCTGAGCAGCAAATCGAGCAACCCGAAACGGATGCGCAGTGGCGGCTGTGCGAGGTGCTGCGCGATCGCCTGCAGCTGGCGCAGGTACAGGAGAGTTATCTGCCCACCTCTGACGATAAATTTCTGGCGCCGGTGTTACATGCGCTGGAAGCGCATCCGGGCGATAACACCACGCTGGCAGGCTGGGCGGCGCGGGTCTTTACCACCGAACGGACGCTGGCGCGTCGCTGCCAGCAGCAGCTTCATATGACCTTTGGCGAGTGGCGGCAGCGGCTGCGGTTTCTGCGCGCCATTGTGCTGCTGGAGCAGGGGGAAAGCGTGCAGAGCATCGCCCATGAGCTGGGATACAGTTCAGCTTCGGCGCTGATTGTGATGTTCCAGCAACAGGCGGGAACCACGCCCGAACGCTACCGTGCACGGTTAGGCTAACGCGTCGCTTTGTGCCAGAATAATTGCCTGATATGTAACTGACAGGAAAGCCGTGGTGAAAATTCTGGTCGATGAAAATATGCCTTATGCCCGTGAGCTATTCAGCCGTACCGGCGACGTGGTCGCGGTGCCGGGGCGTCCGCTGCCGGTGGCTGAACTGGCCGATGCCGATGGCCTGATGGTGCGTTCAGTCACCCAGGTTAATGAGGCCCTGCTGGCAGGAAAGCCGGTGAAATTTGTCGGAACCGCCACGGCGGGCACCGACCATATCGATGAGAACTGGCTGCAGCAGGCGGGCATTGCGTTCTCTGCCGCACCCGGCTGTAACGCCATTGCGGTGGTGGAGTATGTTTTTTCTGCGCTGCTGCTGCTGGCGGAACGCGATGGTTTCCAGCTGCGTGACCGCACTGTCGGCATCGTTGGCGTCGGTAACGTCGGTGGGCGACTGCAAAAGCGTCTTGAGGCCTGGGGCATCAAAACCCTGCTGTGCGATCCGCCGCGCGCCGATCGCGGTGACGAGGGGGATTTCCTGTCGCTGGAGGCCGTGACAGAGCAGGCTGATATTCTAACGTTCCATACGCCGCTGTTTAAAGAGGGCCCGTATAAAAGCTGGCATCTGGCGGATGCGGCGCTGCTGATGGCGCTAAAGCCTAATACTATTCTGATCAACGCCTGTCGCGGCCCGGTGGTGGACAACAGCGCGCTGCTGGAGGTGCTGAAAATGCGGCACGATCTTAGCGTCGTGCTGGATGTCTGGGAGCCGGAGCCGGATCTGTCGCTGGCGCTGCTGGATAAGGTCGATATCGCCACGCCGCACATCGCGGGCTACACGCTGGAAGGCAAAGCGCGCGGCACCACCCAGGTGTTTGAAGCCTGGTGCGACTTTATTGGTCAGCCGCAGCAGGTGCCGCTCAGTACCTTACTGCCGGTGCCGGAATTCAGTGAAATCACCCTGAATGGCCCGCTGGATCAGCCAACGCTGAAACGCCTGGCGCATCTGGTGTATGATGTGCGCCGCGATGATGCCCCCCTGCGTAAAGTGGCGGCGAAACCCGGCGAGTTTGATCGCCTGCGCAAGCAGTATCAGGAGCGCCGCGAGTGGTCATCGCTGCAGGTGAACTGCGATGACGCCACAACCGCTGAGCTGCTGAACCAGCTGGGCTTTAACGCAATCATCTCCCCGGAATAGCGGGCGCTACAGGTCAGGCGCCCTGGCGCGGTTTCCGCACTGAATTAATCAGTGAACGGAAGGCGGGCGCTGCTGGCATGTCTGCATGACGGCGGGTTCTGGGGGGATATACCCAATGGATTTCGGGTTGCATTGAGGCGGCAAGAGAACGAATCCCGATGCGCTTACTCAGGTAAGTGATTCGGGTGAGTGAACGCAGCCAACAAAGATGCAACGTGAAAGACGACGGGGATAAATCTGAATCCCTGGGCGGTGAATATCACCGCCTTCTGTTTTTATGTCATTGTCTGGAGTAAACCAACATGTCTGACGGCTGGAATATTGCGCTACTTGGCGCGACAGGCGCAGTAGGGAACGCTGTACTGGAACTGCTGGCGGAACGCCAGTTCCCGGTTGGTGAATTATATTTGCTGGCCAGCGAAAACAGCGCGGGCGAAATCAAACGTTTCGAAGGCCGCTCGGTGCGGGTCGAAAATGCGGAGACGTTCGACTGGTCACAGGCGCAGCTGGCCTTTTTCGTGGCGGGACGTGACGCCTCGGCGCGCTTTGCCGATGAAGCGGCCAATGCCGGTTGTCTGGTGATCGACAGCAGCGAGCTGTTTGCGCTGGAACCCGATGTGCCGCTGGTGGTGCCAGATGTGAATCCGCAGGTGCTGGCAGATTATCGCAATCGCAACATCATCAGCGTGGCGGACAACCTGGTAAGCCAGCTGCTGACCGCAATTAAACCGCTGGTGGATGCGGCCGGATTGAGTCGTTTACAGGTGACTAACCTGATCTCAGTCTCCAGCTACGGCAAAGTGGCTGTTGATGCGCTGGCCGGGGAAAGTGCCCGCCTGCTGAACGGTCTTCCGGCCGATGAACACCATTTTGGTCGTCAGCTGGCGTTTAACCTGATGCCACAACAGGCCGACGCAGAAGGCAGCGTGGAGAGTGAGCGTCGCCTGATTGATCAGGTGCGTAAGGTATTGCAGGACGAAGGCTTACCGATTGCGGTCAGCAGCGTACAGGCTCCGGTGTTCTACGGTAATGCGCAGATTGTGCATATCGAAAACCTGCGCCCGCTCTCTGCTGAAGAAGCGCGTGCCGAACTGGCGCTGGCGTCAGATATTCGTCTGAGCGAAGAGGATGAAGTGCCGACGCCGGTCACGGATGCCTCAGGCAACGGCGAACTGAGCATCGGCGCTGTGCGCAACGACTACGGTATCCCGGAGCTGCTGCAGTTCTGGTCAGTAGCGGACAACATTCGTTTTGGCGGCGCGCTGATGGCGGTGAAAACCGCTGAGAAACTGGTTCAGGAGTATCTGTAACCATGTCCGATGGTCAGACGCAAAAACTGGCGCTCGGCATCGAGTATGACGGTAGCCGTTACTACGGCTGGCAGCGTCAGAATGAAGTCCGCAGCGTGCAGGAGAAGGTAGAACGCGCGCTGTCGAAAGTCGCCGATCATCCGGTCAGCATTTTTTGTGCTGGCCGCACCGATGCAGGCGTACACGGGACGGGGCAGGTGGTCCATTTCGAGACCACCTCGCAGCGGCCTGATGGCGCCTGGACGCTGGGCGTCAACGCTAATCTGCCGCCGGATATTGCGGTGCGCTGGGTGAAAGCGGTGCCGGATGAATTTCATGCCCGCTTCAGCGCCACGGCCCGACGCTATCGCTACCTGATCTACAATCAGCGTCTGCGTCCGGCGGTGCTGGCGCAGGGCGTGACGCACTTTTACCATCCTCTGGATGCAGAGAAGATGCAGCGCGCCGGGCAGTGTTTGTTAGGCGAGAATGATTTCACCTCATTCCGAGCCGTGCAGTGCCAGTCGCGTACACCGTGGCGCAACGTGATTCACCTCAACGTGACGCGTCAGGGTCCCTACGTGATTGTGGATATCAAAGCCAATGCCTTTGTGCATCACATGGTGCGCAATATCGTGGGCAGCCTGATGGAGATAGGCTGCGGCAATAAGCCGGAGTCATGGATGGCAACGCTGCTGGCGGCGAAGGATCGGACATTAGCCGCAGCCACAGCCCGGGCAGAGGGGTTGTATCTGGTGGCGGTGGATTACCCATCCCACTTTGCGTTACCACAGCCGTCGATGGGACCGTTGTTCCTCGCGGATTAATTCACTTTCAGGACTTAAAAGGGCGCGCCATGGAGTTTCTCCATTTTCTGGTTGATTTTATTCTGCACATTGATGTGCATCTTGCCGAACTGGTTGCACAGTACGGTATCTGGATTTACGCTATTTTGTTCCTGATTTTGTTCTGCGAAACCGGTCTGGTGGTGACGCCCTTCCTGCCGGGTGACTCGTTGCTGTTTGTGGCGGGCGCACTGGCGGCGTTGCCGGGTAACGATCTTAATGTGCATGTGATGGTGGCATTATTAGTGGTGGCCGCGGTTCTGGGCGACGCAGTGAACTACACCATTGGCCGCCTGTTTGGCGAACGGTTGTTCAGTAACCCGAACTCGAAGATTTTCCGTCGCAGCCATCTGGATAAAACCCATGCGTTTTATGCCCGTCACGGCGGAAAAACCATTATCCTGGCGCGCTTCGTGCCGATCGTGCGAACCTTTGCGCCGTTTGTTGCCGGTATGGGCCATATGTCCTATCGCCACTTCGCGCTGTTCAACGTAACGGGTGCGCTGCTCTGGGTGCTGCTGTTCTCCTATGCCGGCTACCTGTTTGGCGATCTGCCGGTGGTGCAGGAAAACCTGAAGCTGCTGATTGTGGGCATTATCCTGGTCTCGATTCTGCCAGGTGTGATTGAAGTCTGGCGTCATCGCCGTCAGGCTAAGCAGCAGAAGCAGCCGTAAGGCTGCGCTCAGGGGTAAGACCAGATTTTTATCCACAGTCTGAACAGGTTGTGGTTTAATGAGCGACATTTACCGTCTGCTGAAGCGGTTTTCAGCAGTATCAAGACGACTGGACCAGGTCAGTTTTAAACAGAAAGGTCATCAATGAGCTGGATTGAACGCATTCTTAATAAAAGCACCGGAACGCCTGTGCGCAAAGCCAGTATCCCGGAAGGGGTCTGGACCAAGTGTGACAGCTGTGGTCAGGTGCTCTACCGCGCCGAGCTGGAGCGTAATCTTGAGGTCTGCCCGAAGTGTGACCATCACATGCGGATGCACGCACGTGAGCGCCTAGGCAGTGTCCTCGATCAGGGCACGATGGTTGAGCTGGGTAGTGAACTTGAACCTAAAGATCTGCTCAAGTTCCGTGACTCCAAAAAGTACAAAGATCGTCTGATCGCGGCCCAGAAAGACACCGGTGAGAAAGATGCGCTGGTGGTCATGAAAGGTCAGCTGCACGGCATGCCGGTTGTTGCGGCGGCCTTTGAATTTGCCTTTATGGGCGGTTCAATGGGCTCAGTGGTCGGTGCGCGTTTTGTACGTGCGGTTGAGCAGGCGTTAGAAGATAACTGCCCGCTGATCTGCTTCTCCGCCAGCGGCGGGGCGCGTATGCAGGAAGCGCTGCAGTCGCTGATGCAGATGGCGAAAACCAGTGCGGCACTGGCCAAAATGCGGGAGCGCGGTTTGCCTTATATTTCCGTGCTGACTGACCCGACTATGGGTGGTGTTTCGGCCAGTTTTGCCATGCTGGGCGACCTCAATATCGCGGAACCTAAAGCACTGATTGGCTTTGCCGGCCCACGCGTTATTGAGCAGACCGTGCGTGAAAAACTGCCGCCGGGCTTCCAGCGCAGTGAGTTCCTGATTGAAAAGGGCGCGATTGATATGATTATTCGCCGTCCGGAAATGCGCTACAAACTGGCAAGCCTGCTGGCAAAAATGATGAACCTGCCGGCACCGCTGCATGACGGTGAACAGTCCGCTCCGGCGACGACTGAATCGGAAAGCAACGAGGCCTGACAGGAGATAGAGAGGTGCGTCCAAAGCACCTCTTACCAATGCACCGTATACCGCAGCAGCAGCCTGCCAGGTATAAATAAGCAAAACGGGACATATGGACAATCTTCACCTTCCCCAAGCCACGTCGCCTTTGGCCACGTGGCTTTATTATCTTGAGCACCTGCATACTCAGGCCATTGAACTGGGTCTGGACCGTATTCGTCAGGTAGCGCTTCGTCTCGACCTGCTGAAACCCGCTCCTTTTGTCTTTACCGTGGCCGGTACCAATGGCAAAGGCACCACCTGTCGTACCCTGGAAACGCTGCTGATCGCCGCGGGCTACCGCGTGGGCGTGTACAGCTCACCGCATCTGGTGCGCTATACCGAGCGCGTTCGGGTTCAGGGAGAGGAGCTGAGTGAAGCGCAGCACTGTGCCAGCTTTGCGGAGATTGAAGCCGGACGAGCAGATATTTCGCTGACCTATTTTGAATTTGGCACGCTCTCCGCGTTGAATCTGTTCCGCCAGGCGCAGCTGGATGTCGTGATCCTCGAAGTCGGCCTCGGCGGACGGCTGGATGCGACAAACATCGTGGATGCCGATGTCGCGGTGGTCACCAGCATTGCGCTCGATCACACCGACTGGCTTGGCCCGGATCGCGAAAGCATCGGGCGTGAAAAAGCCGGTGTGTTCCGGGCGGGAAAACCTGCGGTAGTGGGTGAACCGGATATGCCGCAGAGTATTGCCCTGGTCGCACAGGAAAAAGGTGCGCAGCTGTTGCAACGCAACCATGACTGGTCGTGGCATGCGCAGGCAGAAAGCTGGTCACTGCGTGATGCGACAGGTGAGCTGAACGATCTGCCGCTGCCGCAGGTGCCGCTGCCTAACGCGGCGACCGCGCTGGTGGCGCTGCGGGTCTCCGGGCTTGAGGTCAGTGAGGCGCAGATTCGCGCCAGCCTGCCGCTGGCGATGCTGCCAGGCCGTTTTCAGACCCTCAGCGAATCACCGCGCGTTATTCTGGATGTCGCCCATAACCCGCATGCGGCAGCATATCTGGCGTCGCGGCTGGCGGCACTGCCGAAACGCGGCAAAGTGCATGCCGTGGTGGGCATGCTGCATGATAAAGATATCGCCGGAACGCTGGCGGCGCTGGCACCGGTGGTCGATGCCTGGTACTGCGGGCCCCTCGCGGGTCCGCGCGGCGCCAGTGCTGAGCAACTGCTGAACAACCTGCCGCAGGGCGAGGCTTTTAGTTCGGTTGAGCTCGCCTGGCAGCAGGCACGCCAGCGGGCAGCGCCGCAGGACATTGTGCTGGTCTGTGGTTCATTCCACACCGTTGCACAGGTCATGGAATCGATTGAAACGGAGAAAGGACGTGGCAAGTAAGTTTCAGAACCGTTTAGTCGGCACCGTTATTCTGGTCGCCGTTGGCGTGATTGTGCTGCCAGGGCTGCTGGATGGTCAGAAAAAGCATTACAAAGAGGAGTTCGCCGCCATTCCGCTGGTGCCGAAACCTGACGATCAGCAGGACAGCGAAATGGTGCCGCCGGTAACCCAGTCGCTGCCGGCACAGCCGCCGGAAGGCGCGGGCAATGCGGTCAGCAGCAGCAATGGCAATGGCAACGGTAAAACCAACGCTACGGCAGAGCAGGGTCGGACTCAACCGGAAGACGAGAGCGATCCGGTAGTGGTCTCGCCGCCGCCGGTTCATCAGTCTGTGCCCGCACAGACGGTGACGAAGCCGAAGGTCGTTGAGCAGCAGAAACCGAAAGTAACAGAGCAGCCTAAGCAGAAGCCGGTCGAACAGCAGAAGCCAAAAGTCGTGGAGCAGCCTAAACCTAAACCGGTTGAACAGCCTAAAGTGGTCGAACAGCCGAAGCAGGAAGAGGCGCCAAAATCAGCAGAGACGACAGCGCCGGCAGGGCAGGCTTATGTGGTGCAGTTAGGTGCGCTGAAAAACGCCAGCAAAGTGAATGAGATTGTCGCGCAGCTGCGGCTGTCGGGCTATCGCGCCTTTACCGTGCCTTCAACGCCGGTACAGGGTCAGATCACCCGCATTTACGTTGGGCCGGATGCGTCGAAAGCCAAAATGCAGAGTGCGGTTGGCGAGCTGAAAAGTATCTCAGGACTGGGCGGTGTCGTGAAGCCCTACAGCGCCCGCTAAAACGGGCGATTGGCGCTGCCGATAGCAGTAACAGGCAGCGTCTTTTACCCCTCAGACAGCGCGTTTAATGCGCGCTGCCGCGAAAAAAATTGACGATTTTCAACGGCCTGTCCGGCTGAGAATCACCCGGGCGATAGCGTTTTTTTTCATCGCCTTTTTTATGGATGCAGAAAAAGAAAACCGCTACGCAAACGTTTTCTTTTTCTGTTAGAATGCGCCCCGAACTGGATGCAGGGGTGCAATTGCACTGGCGCTGGAAGAGTTCATGATCTGGATTGATTACGTCATTATTGCGGTAGTTGGTTTTTCGGCTCTGGTCAGCCTGGTCCGTGGGTTTGTCCGTGAAGCCTTATCTCTTGTTACCTGGGGATGCGCGTTTTTTGTCGCCAGTCATTACTACGCCTACCTTGCAGTCTGGTTTACAGGTTTTGACGACGAACTGGTTCGTAACGGTATCGCTATCGGTGTGCTGTTTGTGGCGACCCTGATTGTGGGGGCCATTGTGAACTACGTTATCGGCACGCTGGTGGAAAAAACCGGCCTGTCGGGAACCGACCGGGTGTTGGGCGTCTGTTTCGGGGCATTGCGTGGTGTGCTGATCGTAGCCGCTTTGCTGTTCTTCCTCGATACATTCACTGGGTTTTCCAAAAGTCCGGACTGGCAACAGTCTCAACTCATTCCCGAGTTCAGTTATATAATCAGGTGGTTTTTTGATTACCTGAAAAGCACGTCGAGTTTTTTACCCCGGTGATGTGACCGGGAGTGCGGCTTAATGAGGAAATGACAACATGTGCGGTATTGTCGGTATCACCGGTTTCATGCCGGTCAACCAGTCGATCTATGACGCGTTAACGGTGCTCCAGCACCGCGGGCAGGATGCCGCAGGCATTTGTACTATCGATGCGCTGAAATGTTTTCGCCTGCGAAAGGCAAACGGCCTGGTCAGCGACGTTTTCGAAGCACGCCACATGCAGCGTCTGCAGGGCAATATGGGGATCGGTCACGCGCGTTATCCAACCGCGGGAAGCTCCAGTGCCTCTGAAGCGCAGCCATTCTATGTAAACTCCCCGTATGGCATCACCCTGGCGCACAACGGTAATCTGACCAACGCCCACGTGCTGCGTAAGCACCTGTTTGAAAAGGGCCGCCGTCACGTTAATACCACCTCAGATTCTGAAATCCTGCTGAACATCTTTGCGCAGGAGTTAGATCGTTTTCAAAACGATCCGCTGACAGCCGACAACATCTTTGCTGCGGTTGCTGCCGTGCATCAGCAGGTGCGCGGTGCCTATGCGGTGGTGTCGATGATTATCGGCCACGGTATGGTCGCCTTCCGTGATCCTAACGGTATCCGTCCGCTGGTGCTGGGCAAGCGCGTTATCGCTGATGGCCGCACCGAATATATGGTCGCCTCCGAGAGCGTGGCGCTGGATACGCTGGGCTTTGAGTTCATCCGTGACGTTGCACCGGGTGAAGCGGTTTATGTGACTGAAGCGGGCCAGCTGTCTACCCGCCAGTGCGCTGAAAATCCGAAAAGCAATCCGTGCCTGTTCGAGTATGTCTATTTTGCGCGTCCCGACTCCTTCCTCGACAAAATCTCGGTCTACAGCGCCCGTGTTCGTATGGGCACCAAGCTGGGTGAGAAAATTGCGCGCGAGTGGGAAGATCTCGATATCGACGTTGTGATTCCGATTCCTGAAACCTCCACCGATATCGCGCTGGAAATTGCACGTATTCTCGACAAACCCTATCGCCAGGGCTTCGTGAAGAACCGGTACGTTGGCCGTACTTTTATCATGCCGGGCCAGCAGTTACGTCGCAGCGCGGTGCGCCGCAAGCTCAACGCTAACCGCGCCGAATTCCGTGATAAAAATGTGCTGCTGGTGGATGACTCTATTGTTCGCGGTACCACCTCAGAGCAGATCATTGAGATGGCGCGTGAAGCGGGCGCAAAACGGGTTTATCTGGCGTCAGCAGCGCCGGAAATTCGTTTCCCGAACGTCTACGGTATCGATATGCCCAGCGCCACGGAACTGATTGCGCATGGCCGTGAAGTGGAAGAGATTCGCCAGCTGATTAAAGCCGATGCGCTGATCTTCCAGGATCTGGACGATCTGATCGAAGCGGTTCGCGAAGAGAATCCGGACATTGCACAATTTGAGTGCTCGGTGTTCAACGGCATTTACGTGACGAAAGATGTCGATCAGCAATATCTGGAGTATCTCGAGTCGCTGCGTAATGATGATGCCAAAGCGCTTCAGCGGCAGAACGAAGTCGAAAACCTCGAGCTGCACAACGAAGGCTGATACCTTCAGCAGGCGGGCAGCATAAAACAGGGCGGGAGCAATCCCGCCCTGTTTGTTTTCAGAAACCCGCAGGCCGCGTATGATGGCCCATTGGCTGACATAAGGTTGGAATATGAAACGACTCATCATTGGCATCTCTGGCGCAAGCGGGGTGATCTATGGCGTGCGCATGCTGCAGGTGTTGCAGCAGGTGGAAGAAGTAGAAACGCATCTGGTCATGAGTCAGGCGGCGCGTCAGACGCTGGGACTGGAGAGCGATTATTCGCTGCGTGACGTGCAGGCGCTGGCCGATGTGGTGCATGACGTGCGCGATATTGCAGCAAATATCTCATCTGGATCGTTTAAAACGCTGGGCATGGCGATTTTACCCTGCTCAATGAAAACGCTCTCTGGCATCGTCCACAGTTACAGTGACTCGTTGCTGACCCGTGCGGCTGACGTGGTGTTAAAAGAGCAGCGTAAGCTGGTGCTGTGCGTGCGCGAAACCCCGCTGCATGTTGGCCATCTGCGAATGATGACCACCGCCGCAGAGCTGGGTGCCATTATTATGCCACCCGTGCCGGCATTCTATCATCGGCCTGAAACGATCGATCAGCTGATCGATCAGACCGTTAACCGGGTTATCGACCAGTTTGATATCGAATTATCGGAAGATCTCTTCACGCGCTGGCAGGGTGCATAAAGTTCCGCTGGCGCACTTATTTAGTGCATAAGCGCGCCTCGGATCACTCTTCGTGCATTTGACGCACCAAAAGTTAACAACGTCGCTTTTTCTCTTTTACTTCACTGCTATATTCCCCTCACAAATACAGCGTTTTCGCCTGTCTGACATCACGCTAACAGCGTGGTTAACTTGCAGAACTGGCATGAAACATGCAAATTACTTTGCGCAAACACATCACGAACCACATAACAAAAAGCACTTCACTTGAGGGTAATCTATGAAAAAGCGTGTTCTGGCTCTTTCCCTGATGCTGGGCTTATCCAGTGCTGCCAGCGTCTTCGCGGCGGTTCCGGGTTCAATCCGTATCGGCACAGATCCAACTTACCCACCGTTTGAGTCGAAAAACGCGCAAGGCAAGTTAGTGGGCTTCGATATCGACCTCGCTAACGAAATCTGTAAACGTATTCATACCCAATGTACCTATGTTGAGAGCGACTTTGATGCGCTGATCCCTTCGCTGAAAGCGAAGAAAATTGATGCCATCATCTCCTCACTTTCCATCACAGCGAAACGTCAGGAAGAGATCGCCTTCTCGGAAAAACTCTACGCCGCTAACGCGCGTTTAGTCGCGCCGAAGGGATCGAAAATTGAGCCGACCATTGAGTCCCTGAAAGGCAAAAACATCGGTCTGCTGCAGGGCACCACCCAGGAAACTTACGCCAATCAGAACTGGCGGCCAAAAGGGGTGAACGTCACACCTTATGCAAACCAGGATCTGGTCTATCAGGATCTGAATGCCGGTCGTATTGATGCTGCCTTCCAGGATGAAGTGCAGGCCAGCGAAGGGTTCCTGAAGCAGCCGGTCGGTAAAAATTACGCCTTCGCCGGTCCGGCCGTGAAAGATGACAAGATTTTTGGCGTCGGTACCGGCATGGGACTGCGTAAAGATGACAGCGAACTGAAAGCCGCCATCGACAAAGCCTTTGCTGACATGCGTAAAGATGGCACCTACGACAAGATTGCGAAGAAATACTTCGATTTCAACGTGTACGGCGACTAACCATCCTGTCGCTTTACCCTCTGTGTCCGTTTTGCCGGGTCTGAGCCGGTTCTGCCAGGTGCAGAATCGGGTTCTTTTCCGCTAATGGCGGATGGCATCTGCAACAGAGAGGTAAAGCTAAACTGCCCGTCTCGCTTGCGGGCAGCGTTTCGTTTTCACCCCACGACAGGACCCTTTCGATGCTGTATGGCTATTCTGATGTAATTCTTCGGGGCACGCTGGTGACGCTGGAGCTGGCGCTCACTTCGGTCGTGCTGGCAGTGCTGCTGGGCCTGATTGGCGCAGGCGCGAAACTGTCGCGCAGCCGGCCACTGGCGATGATTTTTGAAGGCTACACCACGCTGATTCGTGGCGTGCCAGACCTTGTACTGATGCTGCTGATCTTCTACGGTCTGCAGATTGTCCTCAACCAGATAACCGATGCGCTGGGCATGGCGCAGTTTGATATCGACCCGATGGTCGCCGGTATCATCACGCTCGGCTTTATCTATGGTGCCTACTTCACCGAAACGTTCCGCGGCGCCTTTATGGCCGTGCCTCAGGGGCAGATTGAAGCAGCAACCGCGTTTGGTTTTACCGGCGCGCAGGTGTTCCGCCGCATTCTGTTTCCGGCCATGATGCGCTACGCGCTGCCGGGCATCGGCAACAACTGGCAGGTGATTCTGAAAGCCACTGCGCTGGTCTCGCTGCTGGGGCTGGAAGATGTGGTGAAGGCGACGCAGCTGGCAGGAAAAAGTACCTGGCAGCCGTTCTACTTCGCCATTGTGGCCGGTGTGATTTATCTGGTATTTACCACGCTGTCAAACGGTGTGCTGTGGTGGCTCAACCGGCGCTATACGGTAGGTGTAAAGAGGGCGAGTTATGATTGATATTATTCAGGAATACTGGAAATCGCTGCTCTGGACTGACGGTTATCGTTTTACCGGTGTAGCTATCACCCTGTGGCTGCTGATCCTCTCGGTCACCATTGGCGGATGTCTGGCAGTCCTGCTGGCGATAGCGCGGGTTTCCCCTAACCGGTTTATCAGCTTTCCGGTCTGGCTCTTCACCTACGTCTTTCGCGGCACGCCGCTCTATGTGCAGCTGCTGGTGTTCTACTCCGGCATGTACACGCTGGAGATTGTGAAAGGCACTGAACTGCTGAATGCCTTTTTCCGCAGTGGTCTGAACTGTACGCTGCTCGCCTTTACCCTCAACACCTGCGCCTACACCACGGAAATTTTTGCTGGTGCGATTCGCTCGGTGCCACACGGTGAAATTGAGGCGGCACGGGCATACGGCTTCTCCACCTTTAAACTCTATCGCTGCATTATCCTGCCATCGGCGCTGCGTACGGCACTGCCGGCCTACAGCAACGAAGTGATTCTGATGCTGCACTCCACGGCGCTGGCCTTCACCGCCACCGTGCCGGATCTGCTGAAAATCGCGCGGGATATTAACTCGGCGACCTATCAGCCGTTTACCGCCTTTGGTCTGGCGGCTGTGTTGTACCTGATTATCTCTTACGTGTTGATCAGCCTGTTCCGCCTGGCGGAACGTCGCTGGCTGGCCCACGTGAAACCCTCTTCATCGCATTGAGTAGAACTATGGCTGACAATAAATTAAGCGTCACCGAATTGCATAAGCGTTACGGTGAACATGAAGTGCTGAAAGGGGTCTCGTTAACTGCTAAAGCGGGCGATGTGATCAGTATCATTGGATCGTCCGGCTCAGGGAAAAGTACCTTTTTACGCTGCATAAACTTCCTCGAAAAACCGAGTGAAGGCAGCATCATGGTGAATAACCAACAAATCACCTTAGTCCGTGACAAAGATGGTCAGCTCAAAGTGGCTGACAAAGAGCAGCTGCGCGCGTTACGTACCAGCCTGACCATGGTGTTCCAGCATTTTAATCTGTGGAGTCACATGACCGTGCTGGAAAACGTGATGGAAGCCCCGATTCAGGTGCTGGGGCTGAGTAAAGCGGCGGCGCGTGAGCGTGCCATCAAATACCTCGATAAAGTCGGGATTGATGCGCGGGCACAGGCAAAATATCCGGTTCACCTCTCCGGCGGTCAGCAGCAGCGTGTGTCGATTGCGCGCGCGCTGGCGATGGAGCCAGAGGTGTTGCTGTTTGACGAACCCACTTCGGCGCTTGATCCGGAGCTGGTCGGGGAAGTACTGCGCATCATGCAGAAGCTGGCTGAGGAGGGCAAAACCATGGTGGTCGTGACCCACGAGATGGAATTTGCCCGTCACGTCTCCAGTCATGTCATTTTCCTGCATCAGGGTAAAATCGAAGAGCAGGGACCGCCTGCGGAACTGTTCGGCAGTCCGAAAAGCCCGCGTTTACAGCAGTTCCTCAAGGGATCGCTGAAGTAACGGTTAGATGTTAGTTAAGGCGAGGGAATCAGGGCACCGGCGTAACGTGCCCTGCGCAGAATAAGTGCGAGCCGCGTTTGAGATTTTGCGTCATCTCTGCGTTCTGCCCTCGCACTCTGCATCCATGCTGAGATATCACTTTTGCAGTAGCTTCAGCGCCGTATCCTCATCGGTCACCAGTCCCGATACCCAGCCGCCCTGTAATGCGGCACGGATTGCTGGATACTTGCGCTCGCTACCCGCAAAGCCAATAATTTTACGCTGAGTCCGGCTTTCCAGTCGCACGCTGGTCAGTAGCTCATCCGTTTCGCCCCATACCCGCTCACCCTGCTGATTGAAAAAGTGACCGAGCATTTCGCCCACCACGCCGCGCCCATTTAGCGCCTCGACCTGCGCATCTGTGATGAATCCCTCGGCATTCAAAGGACAGCCCGGCATCACTTCGCCAATACCCACAAAAGCCACGTCCGCCTGTAATGCGCGATCAATGACGCGCTGGTAAACCTTATGCTGAACCCACATCGCTTTATCCTCTGGGGTGTCGGCGTATAAGGGCGCTGGGATAAAGAAATACTTACCTTGCATCTTTTCGGCCATCTTCAACGGTACGTCATAGCGTGTACCGGAATCATCCCGCGCGATGGCACCAATCATGGAAACGCAATGATGCTGCGGGCGATCAACCCAGGGTAGCGCATCGATCATTGAGCGCAGGGTTTTACCGGAACCAATACCGAACACCTGAGGCGTTTCCTCATTGATGAATTGTGTCATCACCGCCGCGCCTTCAACTGCCAGCATTTGTTGAATAGCCTCATCATTCAGACTGGCAGATGGCACAACGCGGCACAAATCCAGACCAAACTTCGCCTGTACCTCACGCGCCAGCTGCAGACAGTGTGTGACGGGATGATCAATTTTTACGTTCACCATGCCCATTTCACGTGCACTGGATACCAGCCGCTGCGCTACCTGTCGTGACAATCCCAATGCCTGCGCAATCTCCTGCTGTGTCACGCCTGCGACGTAATACATCCATGCGGCACGTGCGGCCAGCTCCTGCTTTTTTTCTTCTCTGCTCATCACGATGTTCCGTCGAATTTGAGGGGACATCTTAACGCCGTGCGGGTCGAAAAGCACTAACTGAGCAAAAGCCCGGGATGTGAGCAAAAATATTATTTGTGACTCAGCTCGCAGAAGGATCTTCGTAATAGGCACTATGCTACAGGTCATCGGGCAAATGCCCTTAGGTGTGGCAAATGTTTAAATGAGGCGATTATGAACAACCAATCAGTGTGGATGCACATCGGCGCGGGATCTTTTCATCGTGCACATCAGGCGTGGTATCTGCATAAACTGCGTGAGCAGGGTGATGAAAGCTGGAGCATCGCGCTCGGCAATATCCGTAATGACGCAGTGCCGCTGCTCAATCAGCTCGCGGCGCAGCAGGGAGAATATGTGCTGGAAACCGTGACGCCTGAAGGTAAGCGCGACTACGAAACCATCACTTCGCTGCGCAAAATTTTGCCCTGGGACAGTGATATCAGTGCGTTGAACGAGCAGGGGGCCAGTGCGGAAACGCGTGTGATTAGCTTTACCGTGACCGAAGCGGGTTACTACCTGACGCCCGCGTTTACCCTGGATCTCAATCAGGCAGATGTGAAGGCCGATCTGGGTGGCGATATCCGCACCCTCTACGGCGCACTCAGCCATATTCTGACACAGCGTGTTGCGCAAGGCGGTCCGCCTGTTACGCTGCTGAACTGCGATAATCTGCGGCACAATGGTGCGCGTTTCCGTGACGCCTTCCTGGCGTTTCTTACGGCCAAAGGCGATACCGCGCTGGCCGACTGGGTGCGCACGCAAACCCGTTCACCGAATACCATGGTTGATCGCATTACACCCCGTCCTACTCCGGAGGTGGCAGAACGCGTGCAGGCGGCGACCGGCAAACAGGATGGCGCAGCAGTAATGGCCGAATCTTTTATTCAGTGGGTCATTGAGGATGATTTTATTGCCGGGCGCCCGGCGCTGGAAAAGGTCGGTGTTGAACTAGTGGAATCGGTACTGCCGTGGGAAGAGGCGAAAATTCGCATCCTCAATGCGACACATGCTGCGATTGCCTGGGCGGGCACACTGATTGGTCTGAACTATATCGATGAGAGCACCAGCCATCCGGCGATTTATCAACTGGCTCACGACTATGTGACCCAGGATGTCATTCCTTCTCTGTCTCCCAGCCCGCTTGATTTAGCGGATTATCGTGACGTGGTGCTGGCCCGCTTCAGTAATCCTTACATTAAAGATACCAATCAGCGCGTCGGTGCCGATGGTTTATCCAAAATTCCCGGCATGGTGACGCCAACCCTGCAACAGTGCTACCAGCGCGGTGCGCAGCCCACCGCAACGGCGGTGATTCCGGCACTGTTCTTCCTGTTTATGCAGCGATGGGCCGATGACAATTTACCCTATTGCTATCAGGACGGTGCGCTACAGGTCGATACGCTGCGTAAGCAGTTCGCCAGCGCCGATCCGCTCCATGCATACCTGAGTGATAGCGCGCTGTTTGCGGAACTGGCATCTGATAAGGCGTTTCATGAATTAGTCACCCGCCGTGTTGCGAGTTTGCAGCAGTGGCTGAAACAGCCTGAACTGGCGGCGGTGTAATTATGTATCTCGGCATTGATATTGGTACCTCAGAGCTTAAAGCGCTGATCATTAATACGCACGGTGAGATTGTGGCGGCTCAGCACGCCACGCTGAGCGTGCAGCGTCCCCATCCCCACTGGGCTGAACAGGATCCTGAATGCTGGTGGCAAGCCTGCAGCGAGGTTCTGGCGGGATTACGTCATCAGTTTCCTCTGGCATGGGCCGCGATTCGCGCTATTGGATTATCGGGACAGATGCACGGGGCCGTGTTGCTGGATGCCGGGGGGAAGGTGCTGCGTCCGTGTATCCTCTGGAACGACACGCGCAGTGCACCGCAGTGTGAAAGGCTACGGAAGAGCAATCCCCGGATAATGGAAATTAGCGGCAATATGATTATGCCCGGCTTCACTTTGCCGAAACTGCACTGGGTCGCGGAAAATGAGCCAGAAATTTTCAGCCGCATCGATAAGGTCCTGCTGCCGAAAGATTACCTGCGCTGGCGTCTTACCGGGCGCTTTGTCAGTGAGCCTTCGGATGCTGCCGGAACGCTGTGGCTCGATGTCTCCCGGCGTGACTGGTCGGAAGAACTGCTGGCCATCACCGGACTGAAGCGTGCCCAAATGCCTGAACTGGTAGAAGGCAGTGCCATAAGTGGACGCCTGCAGCCGACGCTGGCGAGCGAGTGGGGTTTATCTACTGCGGTTACTGTCGCGGGAGGCGGCGGTGACAATGCCGCATCGGCAGTCGGTGTGGGGGCGGTGAATCCCGGTGATGCGTTTATCTCATTGGGTACCTCCGGTGTGATTTTTGTCGTAAACGACCGCTTACGGGCTGACCCTCAATGCGGGGTGCACGCCTTTTGCCATGCGTTACCGGGCCGCTGGCACCAGATGAGTGTGATGCTTAGCGCCGCCAGTTGTCTGCGCTGGTTGTGCAATCTGCTGTCGGTCAGTGAAAGCCAGCTGATGGAGGAGATGGTCCAGCTCAGTGATGAGCAAGTGCGTAGCGCCCCGGTTTTCCTGCCCTATCTGTCTGGTGAACGCACACCACATAACGATCCTGACGCATCCGGTTCTTTCTTCAATCTGCGCCATGAAACCCCGCGCGCCTTGCTGGGCTATGCGGTGGTTGAAGGCGTGGCATTTGGGCTGGCTGATGGGTTGAGTGTGCTCGGCGATGCCAGGCATCACATTCAGCAGTGCAGCCTGACCGGTGGTGGCGCACGTAGCACATTGTGGGCTCAATTGATTGCCGATGTGCTGCAACTGCCCATTGTTACCCATCCCGCCAGCGCATCTGGCGCGCTGGGTGCGGCACGTTTAGCGTGGCTGGCTGATGGCGGCCTTGAGCATGAGGTGTGTCTGAAGCCGGCTGTGCAGGCGTGCTACCAACCGGACGAGACGCGCGGTGCCGTGCTGCAAAAGCGGCTATGTCTGTTCCGGGAACTCTACGTCCAGCAACAACAGGTGCGCAGTTTGCTGCCTGCATAACGACTAACCAGACAGAAGGTAATTGTGATGCAATCGAACGAATACTGGTTTGGCTTACCGAAAAAGATGTTCTGGGGTTTCCTCGCTATCGCAATCTTTATGGCGGGTGATGGCTTTGAAATGGCGTTTCTGTCGCGCCATATCACCGATATGGGCTTTACGCCCGCGCAGTCTGCAGTCGTATTCACCTTCTATGGCTTAGCGGCAGCCCTGGCGGCCTGGGCATCTGGCGTGGTAGCCGAGTTGATCACACCGCAGCGCGCGATGATGATTGGCTTTGTGTTATGGATCGTGATGCATACGCTGTTTATGTCGCTGGGGCTTGGCCTGCGCAACTATCCGCTGATGGTGCTGTTCTACGGCATTCGCGGGCTGGCTTATCCGCTGTTTATCTACTCTTTCATGATGATGCTGGTGCAGGTCTTACCGCGCGAAAAACTGGCGGCGGCGACCGGCTGGTTCTGGGCGATGTATTCTGTCGGCATCGGGGTGATTGGCAGCTATCTGCCAAGTCTCACCATTCCGATGCTGGGGGAAACGGGGACGCTGTGGCTGGCTATTATCTGGGTGGCATGTGGTGGGATCCTCGCATACTTCAGCCTGCGCAAGGTACCGGTGGATCGCTCTCGTGTGAATTTGCCGATGCGTGACAAGATGACAGAGATGGCGCGTGCCGTGACCATCCTGTTCACCAATCAGAATGTGTTTTATGCCTGCCTGATTCGCATCATCAACACGCTGTCGCTGTTTGGTTTCGCCATTATCATGCCACTGCTGTTTGTCGATCGTCTCGGCTTTACCATCTCTGAATGGCTACAAATCTGGGCGGTGTTCTTCTTTGTCACTATATTTACGAATATCTTCTGGGGCCTCACGGGAGAGAAGCTGGGCTGGATCCGTCAGGTGCGCTGGTTTGGTTGCCTGGGGATGGCCATCTCCAGCCTGACCTTTTATTATCTGCCGCTGTATGCGGGTCATAACTTCTGGGTCGCATTAATCCCTGCGGTAATGCTGGGCATTTTTGTCGCCGCGTTTGTACCGATGACCGCTGTATTTCCCACGCTGGAACCGCATCATAAAGGCGCTGCGGTCTCTATTTACAACCTCTCCGCAGGACTCAGTAACTTTGTGGCACCGGCTATCGCCTCAGTCATGCTGCCGTTCTTCGACATTGTCGGTGTGGTATGGGCCTATACCGGGCTATACGTGTTCGCTGGCGTGCTGACCTTTATTATTCGTGTGCCACAACCGGGGCATACGCGTGAAGAGAAGGTAGTGAAGTCGCGTGTAGCAGAGCAGCGTAACTAACGAAACATACGGCGGCCCGGGGCCGCCGTATGTTTATCCTGCGACATCCTGCAGCGCTTCCTGCAAATCGTACCAGCGGAAACCAAAGCCTGAGGCTTCCAGCCGTTTTGGCAGCACATGCTGTCCTCCCAGCACCAGCACCGACGATTCGCCCATCATCAGTTTAATGGCGCTGGCAGGCGTGCGCATAAAGGCCGGACGATGCATCACCCGGCCCAGGGTGGCGGCAAACTGCTCGTTACGCACCGCGTAGGGAGCGACCATATTGAACGGACCCCGCAGATCGTCATGCTCCAGCAGCCAGATAATGGCGTTTAGCATGTCATCAATGTGAATCCACGGCATGTACTGTTTACCACTGCCAATCGGCCCGCCGATGCCGAGTTTAAAGGGCAGCTTCATTTTGCTGAGTGCGCCGCCCTCAGACGCCAGCACCACGCCGGTTCGCAGCAGGCAGACGCGGGTGCGTTCGCTTTCAGCCGCGAGCGCCAGTTGCTCCCAGCGGGCGCAGAGCTGATGAGTAAACTCATCCTGACCCTGATCCTCTTCAGTCAGCACCAGATCGCCGGTGTTGCCATAAAAGCCGGTTGCCGAACCTGAGATCAACACGGACGGTGGCGTGGCGCTGGCGTTGATCAGTGAGACAATCTGCTCGGTTATCTGCCAGCGGCTTTCACACAGCTGCTGTTTATGCGGCTCCGTCCAGCGTTTGTCGGCAATAGGTTCTCCCGCCAGATTAATGACCGCATCGATCGTATCCAGGTTCGACTGTTGCGCCAGCCCTGACCAGAGCGCGACCTCTTCGCCCAGTTTTTCACGCGCGCTGACCACGTCACGCGTCACCACACTGATCTGATGCCCCAGCTGTTGCAGGCGCGGAATCAGGTGACGGCCAATCAGTCCCGTGCCACCGGTAATAAGAATGTGCATGTTGCGGCTCCCTTGATGTTTTTGTTATTTGCATCTTTCAGCATAGAAGAGTCGAGCCACTCTATCGTGAGTCGCGTCGCGCTTTCTTATTCCGGAGGCAGAGATCGGATCAGCTCAGCGTTGCCTTCCCAAATAAAAATCGGTAAACATGATGCAACCCTGACAGCCAATTGAGGTAACCGATGAATTATCCGTCCATCACCCTGTGGTCAGATTCATCATTTTTCAGTCCTTACGCCATGTCGGCCTATGTTGCTCTTACCGAAAAAGGGATCCCTTTCCAGCTGAAGCGCGTCGATTTGTCGCAGAATCAGCAATACGCCGCGGCTTACCGCGAGCTGTCGCTGACCTGCCGGGTCCCGACCCTGCAGATTGATGCGTTCCTGTTAAGCGAATCCTCGGCGATTACCGAATATCTTGAAGAGCGCTTTCCGGCGCCCGAATTTGAGCGCCTCTATCCCCGCGACCGCGAGAAGCGTGCCCGCGCCAGAGAGATCCAGGCCTGGCTGCGCAGTGACTTCCTGTGGATACGCCAGGAGCGTCCCACAGAAGTGCTGTTTGCCGGTGAGCGCTTTGCGCCGCTGACCGCATCAGCGCAGCAGGCGGTGGATAAACTGGTTATGGCCGTCGATCGCCTGCTGCCGGACGGGCAACAGAACCTGTTTGGCGAGTGGTCAATTGCGGATACCGATCTGGCGGTGATGCTTAACCGGCTGGTATTGCATGGCGATCCTTTGCCCGCGCGTCTGCGGGATTATGCTGAGTTTCAGTGGCAGCGAGCCTCAGTACAGCTGTGGTTAGCAGAAAGTGGTAAAAATCGGTAACAGCCAGGGCTTGCTCAGGCTGCCGGAAGTGATTACCTTACGCCACATAAAAATAAAGACGTGGCAAACTGCGTACCCAAGTGTACGCCAAACAGGAAAGGGTTACGGATGGTGGATCAAACTGCGGGTGACGGCATCGAGTGGGTCGATATCGTAAACGAAGAGAATGAAGTTGTTGCTCAGGCAACACGTGCGCAGATGCGCGCTGAGTGCCTGCGTCACCGCGCTACCTATATTGTGGTTCATGACGGTATGGGCAAGATTCTGGTGCAGCGTCGCACAGAGATAAAAGATTTTATGCCGGGCAAACTGGACGCAACCGCAGGCGGCGTGGTGCAGAGCGGTGAAGATATGCTGGAGTCTGCGCGACGTGAAGCGGAAGAGGAGTTAGGGATTGCCGCGGTGCCGTTTGCTGAGCATGGCAAATTCTACTTCGAAGATCAGCACTGTCGCGTCTGGGGCGGTTTGTTCAGTTGTGTGTCACATGGGCCATTCGCCATGCAGGAATCGGAAGTCGATGAGATTATCTGGATGACGCCCGATGAGATCACCGCACGTTGTGATGAGTTCACTGACGATTCGCTTAAAGCGCTCTCTCTGTGGATGAGCCGCAACGGCGATAACCGGGCCTGAAAACGGGCGCTTTAACGCGTCTCAGCGATCCGCATTAAAGCCTCTAGCTCTGTTACCGGCGAAAAAAAGGCATGCCCTGGGGCATGCCTTTTGCGTTCTTACCTGACGCTTAGCCTTGTTCAGCCTGCTGAGACTGAATAGCGGTTAAGGCGATGGTATAGACGATGTCATCAACCAGCGCACCGCGCGACAGGTCGTTAACCGGCTTACGCATACCCTGCAGCATCGGCCCGATTGAGATCAGATCGGCTGAACGCTGTACCGCTTTATACGTGGTGTTACCGGTGTTCAGATCCGGGAAGATAAAGACGGTGGCGCGACCGGCAACCTGTGAATCTGGCGCTTTCGACTTCGCCACATCTTCCATAATCGCGGCGTCATACTGCAGCGGACCATCAATGACCAGATCAGGACGTTTTTCCTGCGCGATACGCGTTGCTTCACGCACTTTTTCAACGTCGCTGCCTGCACCTGACGTGCCGGTAGAGTAGGAGATCATCGCAACACGTGGATCGATACCAAAGGCTTTAGCAGAGTCGGCTGACTGAATTGCGATCTCAGCCAGCTGCTCAGCGGTGGGATCCGGGTTAATCGCGCAGTCTCCGTAAACCAGCACCTGCTCCGGCAGCAGCATAAAGAACACCGATGAAACCAGTGAGCTGTTAGGCGCAGTTTTGATCAGCTGCAGAGGCGGACGAATGGTGTTGGCGGTGGTGTGAACCGCACCTGAAACCAGGCCATCCACTTCGCCACTTTCCAGCATCATGGTGCCCAGCACCACGTTATCTTCCAGTTGTTCCTGGGCGACCACTTCGGTCATCCCTTTGCTCTTACGCAGCTCAACCAGACGCGGCACGTAGTTTTCACGCACCTGTTCCGGATCAACAATCTCAACCCCTTTGCCCAGTTCGACACCCTGAGCCGCAGCAACACGCTGAATCTCATCCGGGTTGCCTAACAGTACGCAGGTGGCGATACCGCGTTCAGCACAGATAGCAGCCGCTTTAACCGTACGCGGCTCGTCACCCTCTGGCAGCACGACGCGTTTGCCCGCTTTACGCGCCAGCTCAGTCAGCTGATAGCGGAAGGCCGGTGGCGACAGGCGACGGCTGCGCTCTGACGTGGCGGTCAGTGACTCAATCCAGTCAGCATTAATGTAGCTGGCAACATATTCCTGCACTTTCTCGATGCGCTGCGTATCGTCAGCGGGCACTTCAAGATTAAAGCTCTGCAGGCTCAGAGAGGTCTGCCAGGTATTGGTTTTCACCATAAACACCGGCAGGCCGGTCTGGAAGGCACGGTCACAGAGGCGCGCGATGCGATCGTCAATCTCGTAGTTACCGGTCAGCAGGATAGCGCCAATCTCAATGCCGTTCATGGCGGCCAGACAGGCGGCGACCAGTACATCCGGGCGGTCTGCGGAAGTCACCAGCAGTGAGCCTGGACGGAAATGCTCCAGCATGTGCGGGATACTACGGGCGCAGAAGGTGACCGATTTAACCCGGCGGGTCTGAATCTCACCTTCGTTGATGATGCGCGCATCCAGGTGGCGGCACATATCGATTGCGCGGGTGGCGATCAGATCAAAGCTCCACGGCACGCAGCCCAGCACCGGCAGCGGGCTGTCTGAGAACAGCTGCTTAGGATCGATATTGGCGATGCTGGCTTTTGACGAGTCATCAAAAATTTCTGACAGGTCAGGGCGGGTACGCCCCTGATCATCGACCGGCGCGTTGAGTTTATTGATGATCACGCCAGTGATATTTTTATTCTTCTGACCGCCGAAGCTGCTCTGCGTCAGTTCAATGCGCTCTTTCAGCTGTGCCGGAGAGTCATTGCCCAGCGCCATCACGAAGACGATTTCCGCATTCAGAGTTTTCGCGATTTCATAGTTCAGCGCGTTGGCGAACTGATGCTTACGGGTAGGGACCAGACCTTCAACCAGCACCACTTCCGCATTCTGCGTGTTGGCATGGTAACGGGAGATGATCTCTTCCATCAGCACATCCTGCTGGTTCGATCCCAGCAGTGATTCAACACGTGACATCTGCAGCGGTTCAGCGGCAGGAATCGAGGAGTTCTTACGGATAATAGTGGTGGTTTGATCCGGCGTATCGCCTCCGGTACGCGGCTGAGCAATCGGCTTAAAGACGCTGAGTCGAACGCCTTTGCGCTCCATGGCGCGGATAACGCCGAGGCTGACGCTGGTCAGGCCGACGCTGGTGCCGGTCGGAATGAGCATAATTGTACGTGACACGTTTGAACCTCTCAGTAATGGCAGGGTGTCAAAAACAACTCCGTCAGCCTGAGCTGACGGAGAGAAGTGTTTACGCAGTCAGACGCGCGGCGTCCTGGGCGATGACCAGCTCTTCGTTGGTCGGGATCACCAGCGCCGGGCGGGTGCCTTCTTTATTGATGTAACCAGACTTGCCGAAACGGGCCGCCAGGTTGCGATCGTGATCGACGTCAAAGCCCAGCAGTGCCAGTTTTTTCAGTGAGAGTTCACGAACCATCGCGGCGTTTTCACCAATGCCGCCAGTAAATACCACGGCATCAAGGCGGCCATCCATCAGCGCAGTGTAGCTGCCGATATATTTCGCCAGGCGATGACAGAAGACATCCATTGCGCGCTTCGCATCTTCTTTGGTGGTGTAGTTATCTTCCACGTAGCGGCAGTCGCTGGTGACTTCAGTCAGACCTAACAGGCCAGACTCTTTGGTCAGCAGTTTATTGATGGCATCGACGCTCATACCCAGCGTATCGTGCAGGAAGAAGATAATTGCCGGGTCGATGTCGCCACTGCGGGTACCCATCACCAGGCCTTCCAGTGGGGTCAGGCCCATTGAGGTGTCCACACACTCGCCGTTGCGAATGGCAGAGACAGAACCGCCGTTACCGAGGTGGCAGGTAATAATATTCAGTGACTCAAGCGTCTTGTTGAGCATTTTGGCCGCTTCATGGGTCACATAGAAGTGGCTGGTACCATGCGCGCCATAGCGACGAACGCCATGCTCTTTATACAATTTGTACGGCAGCGCATAGAGATAAGACTCTTCCGGCATTGTCTGATGGAAAGCGGTGTCAAATACCGCGACATTCTTATCTGACAGGTGCGGGAAGTTTTTCATCGCTTCATCAATACCGATCAGATGAGCCGGATTGTGCAGCGGTGCAAAAGAAGAGGCGTCTTTGATGCCCTGTACCACTTCTTCAGTGATGATGACTGACTGAGTCAGCTTCTCGCCGCCATGAACGATACGATGGCCGATTGCAGCAATTTGTGCCGAAAGCTCAGGTTTTTGTGCCAGAATGGTTTTAACGATAAAGTTCAGCGCTTCACTATGCGCTGCGCCAGCACCCAGAGGCGCTTCCTGTTTTTCGCCTTCCAGCTTCCATTTGATGCGGGCTTCAGGAAGGTGGAAACATTCCGCCAGGCCAGACAGGAATTCTTCACCGCTGGCAGGGTTGAGGATGGCAAACTTAAGGGAAGAGCTGCCACAGTTCAGAACCAGAACTAACTTACTCGACATGGAAGTACCTATTTTTTGAGAGTGGCTAAATAAAACGCAATCAGACTAACAGCGTAGCCCATGAAAGCTGGTAGATTAATGACAAACATCATGCGGTAGACAGAATTCTGCATTTCCGCAAAAAATTTCGGCAATCTTACGCGAAAATTTGAAGATTGCCTCGTCTGAACCTGGCTCAGGCCTCTTCCCAAAAGCGCAATCCGCTTCCGGAAAGGGGGTAAAACGGCGTCAGAATAGCTGGAGTCACCTTTAAAGACAAAAATAATTGAAGGATGTCACGTAAAGTTGTGTAGTTATAACTATTTTTTAATTTTTACAGTATTAGTTGAGGTGAGCCATGGCGAATGAATCTGGCAGTACCAATTGGTTTCGGATGTTTCAGCGCGGCCAACACTATATGAAGACCTGGCCGGCTGATAAGCGCCTGGCACCTATGTTCCCGGAAAACCGTGTTTCATCGGCAACGCGTTTTGCTATTCGCTTTATGCCCCCTTTGGCGATTTTTACGCTGACCTGGCAGATCGCGATGGGCGGTCAGTTAGGCCCGGCCGTGGCGACCGCGCTGTTTGCCTGTACCCTGCCGATGCAGGGATTATGGTGGCTGGGAAAGCGTTCTGTGACGCCGCTGCCGCCGACGCTGCTTAACTGGTTTCATGAAGTTCGTGCCCGGCTGGAAGAAGCGGGGCAGGCGATAGCGCCAGTAGAAGGCAAGCCGACCTATCAGGCGCTGGCCGATCTGCTAAAGCGGGCGTTCAAACAACTCGACCGCACTTTCCTCGACGATCTCTGACCTATCCCGGGCTGGCGGTAAAATATTTACCGCTAACCTGCGGCCAAATCAAAGAATGGTGATACGGCGATTTCCGTGTCGCTAACGCTGTGCAATGATTTCTCCATTGTCGATTAACTGAGCGGTCTCTGACCGGGAGTAAATGATGGAAATGACCCATGCGCAGCGTTTGATTCTCACTAATCAGTACAAAATGATGGCCATGCTTGAGCCGGAAAATGCGGAGCGTTTTCGCCGTTACCAGACCATCATCGAGCGCGGTTATGCGCTGCAGATGCGGGAGCTGGACAAAGAGTTTGGCGAACTCAGCGAAGCGATCTGCCGGACGGTGATCGATATTATGGAAATGCATCACGCTCTCCACGTCTCCTGGTCGAACCTTAAAGAGAAAGGTGAGCTTGAAGAGCGGCGTCTGGCCTTTCTGGGCTTCGATGCGGCAACGGAAGCGCGCCTGCTGGGTTATGTCCGTTTTATGGTCAATACAGAAGGGCGTTATACCCACTTCGATTCCGGCACCCATGGTTTTAATGCGCAGACCCCAATGTGGGAAAAGTATCAACGGATGTTAGCTTTGTGGCAGACTTGTCCGCGCCAGTACCATTTAAGTGCAAACGAAATTGCGCAAGTGATTAATGCCTGATGAGGAGGAGCGCGTGACCTACAGAGGTTTTCTATTTGATTTAGACGGCACGCTGGTGGATTCACTGCCAGCGGTTGAACGAGCCTGGAGCCAGTGGGGTGCCCGTCATGGCATCGCGGCTGATGAGATTCTGGATTTCATTCATGGCAAACAGGCGATCACCTCTCTGCGTCATTTCATGGCAGGCCAGTCGGAAGAGGCTATTCAGGCGGAGTTTGTTGCGCTGGAGCAGGCTGAAGCGGCGGACACCGACGGTGTGCAGGCGCTGCCAGGGGCCAACGCGTTGCTGAACCGGCTGAACGAACTGCAGATTCCCTGGGCGATTGTCACTTCCGGTTCAGTGCCGGTCGCACATGCACGTCATAAAGCCGCAGGCTTACCGAAGCCCGCCGTGTTTATTACCGCTGAACAGGTGACTAAGGGCAAACCGGAGCCCGATCCCTACCTGCTTGGCGCGGAGAAGCTGGGATTAGCGGCGACATCGTGCGTGGTTGCAGAAGATGCACCTGCCGGAATCTTATCCGGCCTGAATGCTGGCTGTGCGGTGATTGCCATCAATGCGCCGGCGGAGACACCCCGGCTGGATGAGGTAGCGCTTCAGCTCGACTCACTGGCGTCACTGGTGATAACCCGCGAGTCTGACGGCAGCTTTACCTTCCGTCAGCAGGCTTAAGGGCTGGCCCGGCGGCCAGACCGTCGGGCTTAGAGTGGTGTATCCTGCGAGATTTCATCCAGTGACAGGCTGAAGCTCGGAATAAACACCTCAACGAAGTAATCCATCTCCGGTGAACGCCGAAGTGCCAGGGTCTTTTCCAGCCGCGCTTTGGCCAGTAAAAATTCGTTGTTCCCAGCAGACAACTCCTCAAGACATTTTACATATGCACAGAGCGCATCCGCCTGTTTCACAACCGCCTGCTCCTCTTCGCTGTGCAGATGCTCATCGATCAACGGGCGATAGATCGCCTGAAACTCTTCAGGCAGCATCTCAATCAGCTTCTGCTGAGCAATCTTCTCGATTTTCTTGTATTCGTGGGCGATCTGCGCGTTGTAATACTTTACCGGAGTCGGTAAATCGCCGGTGAGCACTTCACTGGCATCGTGGTAAAGCGCCAGCATGGCAATGTGATCGGCATTAAGCGACCCGTTGAATTTAAGGTTTTTGATCACGGCCAGGGCATGCGCCACCATAGCGACCTGCAGACTGTGTTCGGAGACATTTTCGGTGCGCACATTGCGCATCAGCGGCCAGCGATTGATCAGCTTAAGACGGGAGAGATGAGCAAAGAAGTGACTTTGTGTCATGAGCGTTCCTGTTGGCTGGCGGGGGAGAGACAGGCTCTGGCTCTCCCCAAATAGCGTCAGTATACGCGGGCCTGATTATTGACGATAGCCTTGCAGGAAGCGGCCAAACTTATTGATCGCCATCTCAAGATCATCCACACGTGGCAGCGTAACAATGCGCAGGTGATCGGGCCAAGGCCAGTTAAAGGCACTGCCCTGAACCAGCAGCACCTTCTCCTGTAACAGAAAATCCAGCACCATCTTCTGATCGTCGAAAATGTTGAATTTTTTGGCATCGATTTTCGGGAACATATAAAGCGCGCCCTGTGGCTTCACACAGCTGACGCCTGGGATATCATTAATCAACTCCCAGGCGCGCTGCCGCTGCTCGTAGAGACGACCACCCGGCATGATAAATTCGCTAATGCTCTGGTAGCCGCCCAGCGCCGTCTGAATCGCATGCTGCGCCGGTACGTTGGCACACAGGCGCATCGAGGCGAGCATCTCCAGTCCTTCTATATAGCCTTTAGCATGTTTCTTTGGCCCGTTCAGTACCATCCAGCCCTGACGGAAACCGGCAACGCGATAGGTTTTAGAAAGGCCATTAAAGGTAACAGTCAGCAGATCGGGTGCCAGCGCTGCGATGCAGTGATGCTGTGCATCGTCATAGAGGATCTTGTCGTAGATCTCATCGGCGAAAATAATCAGGTTATGCTGACGCGCAATTTCAACCACCTCTAACAGCAGCTCTTTGCTGTAGACCGCGCCAGTGGGGTTATTCGGGTTGATAATCACGATGCCGCGGGTACGAGGCGTTATCTTGCTGCGGATATCATCGAGGTCAGGGAACCAGCCTGCTGATTCGTCACAAAGATAGTGCACTGCTTTACCGCTGGAGAGGGAAACCGCAGCCGTCCATAACGGATAGTCGGGGGCCGGCACCAGCATTTCGTCGCCGCTGTTCAGTAACGCCTGCATCGCCTGCACGATGAGTTCTGAAACACCGTTGCCAATGTAGATATCTTCTACGGTGACATCGCGCATGTCGCGCGCCTGGTAGTGCTGCATGATCGCTTTACGGGCGGAATAGAGACCCTTGGAGTCACAATAGCCCTGAGAGCTGGGAAGGTTACGAATAACATCGACCAGTATCTCATCCGGTGCTTCAAAACCAAACGGCGCCGGATTGCCAATGTTCAGCTTCAGAACTTTGTTACCTTCTTCTTCGAGGCGCTTAGCCTCTTTCAGTACCGGGCCACGGATGTCATAGCAGACGTTATCGAGTTTTCCGGATTTATCAATTTGAAAAGTCATTGTTACCGCCTTAATGGGCAGAATCCTTTTGGCTGCCACAGAAATCCAACCAGCACAATGTACTCTCCTGACAGTCACAAAAGAAGGGTGCCGCCCCGTTTTGGCGGGTTCAACAACTTTTTGCCCAGTGCGCAGCGTAAAAAATATTTGTTGTCGCGTAAACTGGTTAATAAAACCATAAATTGGCATTAATGCAGGATTTTAACTTGTCCAAAGCGCTGCTGAACCGACATATGGCTTTAGCATCATGAACGCTATCTGGAAGTTATTGAAATGGAACTTTTCTTTGCACCTGAAATATACACTTAGAGAAATAGTTAAAGGATATTTTATAAATGTTCAAATTATGGACGATTTTATAACGTGCCTGAAGATTACGCCTTAACGCTGCTTAAGAGTGGCGCGTTTAAGGCCTTGTGTTCGCCGGAAAAGTGCCAAAAGCAGAGCTTCATATGGCACCTTTATTGCAGGATTGTGAGCCGTACTTAACACTTCCTCACTAAATTTCAGAACGCTGAAGGCTTAAAAAGTGATCAATAATGTGGCATAAGGGTCTGGAAATGCCTTTAGCACAAAATTTACAGCGCTTTTCACAAAATCATTTCCATTTTGAAGTCAAAAATGATTAAGTATAATTTATTATTTAGTGCACTTTGCCGCTTCGCTTTGATAGCCCGTAAAGTGCGCTTTCTATCCCGCACGATTCTTTCTGGTGGGAATAAGACAACTACGCAGCTTCCTGCATTTGCGCACCCAGCGCCATCGGTTCAGAAGTTGTATCTGTCTTGAATAGCACTATGACCCTTCAGAGGAGTCAACAGTGCAGGATCCACATAAACTTTTTTTGTGTCAGTCTTCACACAGGACTGTCATTGAGCACCATTACTGCTTATCACTTTGATAAGCTTGTGATAACACCAGGGTAGTAGTTCGTAAAAATCTTATAAGTGAAGAAAAAACATGACTAATGCAAATCGTCCGATACTGAATCTCGACCTCGATCTGCTGAGAACCTTCGTTGCCGTTGCGGATTTGAATACCTTTGCAGCTGCTGCTGCAGCGGTCTGCAGAACCCAGTCAGCAGTCAGTCAGCAGATGCAGCGTCTGGAACAATTGGTAGGTAAAGAGCTGTTTGCCAGACATGGACGTAATAAGCTTCTGACAGAGCACGGTATCCAGCTTTTAGGCTATGCGAGAAAAATTCTTCGTTTTAACGACGAAGCCTGCACATCTCTGATGTACAGCAACATTCAGGGCGTGCTGACTATTGGCGCCTCTGATGACACCTCTGACACTATTCTGCCGTTCCTGCTAAACCGGGTGACCTCGGTTTATCCGAAACTGGCAATCGATGTGCGGGTTAAACGTAATCCGTTTATGATGGAAATGCTCAATCAGGGTGAAGTGGACCTGGTTGTGACGACTTCCAGCCCGGGCAATTTTACCTATCAGGTACTGCGTACTTCACCTACCTTGTGGTACTGCGCAGCGGATTATATCTTCCAGCGTGGCGAAGCCATTCCACTGGTATTGCTGGATGAGCCAAGTCCTTATCGTGATATGGCTATCGATCATCTCAACGAAGCGGGCATCCCGTGGCGTATCTCTTATGTCGCTTCCACACTGGCTGCAGTACGCGCAGCGGTGAAAGCGGGACTGGGCGTGACGGCACGTCCGGTCGAGATGATGAGCCCGGAACTGCGTGTTATGGGTGCAGCTGAAGGACTGCCGGTACTGCCGGATACGCAATATCTGCTGTGCCGTAATCCTGACAGCGATAATGAACTGGCGCTGGCTATCTTCAATGCCATGCAGTCCACCAATGATCCTTATAACCTGAGCAATAATCCCGACGGTTCACTGTTGCTGGATGACGAAGAGTAATTTCGCTAACGTGTTGTACTCAATACCTGCGTGATTGCCTTAATAAACGCTTATAAATAAGCCTCTCCTTCCCTGAAAAGAACGAGAGGCTTTTTTGTGCCTGACCCTCGTCCGATGTTCCTTACTGCTCATCTGCCTCTCCTGACCCGACTAAAAAAGTTTCACCACCTGCTTAATTGAAACATCCAGACCAAAAAACCGAACGCTTTGTTCCGAATCACCGTTTCAGGTGGGGAAAATTAACGCATAAAGGGCAAAAGTGTGTTCTGGATCAAAAAAATAGCCCTGGAAAGGGGAGGGAAAATTCAGTGATACCTGTCAAAATATGTTTGTTAAATGCACGATCCATGCATGTGAATACCCGCTACACTAAAATTAACCCTACAGACTGAAGCGATTTAGCTGGAAAGCGGGGCATCATTTGTTAATAATATGATGCAGGTGTGAAATAATGTTTGGATACTTTTGTCAAAGTTGACAAAAGGTTATAGAAAGGAGTAAAAAACCCCATAAAATAGCTGCTTATTACGTAATAACAGCGACATTTGAAAGGTTTTTATCCTTCCCTTGAATCGATGTGGTCAGTTTGCTGCGGGAAACGCGTGCAGGATGCCAGCGCCACTTTTGATGAGTAAGCAATGAGTATGTCAACTACCACCGAAATCATCGCTCAGCACTGGGCGTTTATCGTATTTATCGTTATTGCCTTTGGCCTGTGTGCTTTCATGCTGACCGGAGGATGGCTGCTTGGCGGCAGAGCGCGCGCCCGCTACAAAGACACGCCATTCGAATCGGGCATTGAATCCGTTGGTGATACCCATATCCGCCTGTCGGCGAAATTTTATCTGGTTGCGATGTTTTTCGTCATCTTCGACGTCGAAGCCCTCTTTTTATACGCATGGGCGACTTCAATCCGTGAAAGCGGTTGGATCGGCTTTGTGGAAGCCGCAATTTTCATTTTGGTGCTCCTGGCGGGTCTGGTCTATCTGGTACGCATTGGCGCACTGGACTGGGCTCCAGCTCGCCGTCGCGTGGTGGTCAAAATCACTACGGTCAGCCACACCAATCCTCATAAGCAGTAAAAGAGAGGCAATAAGATGGACTATACGCTCACCCGCATAGACCCGAACGGTGGTGAGAACGACCGTTATCCTCTGCAAAAGCAGGAAATCGTCAGCGATCCGCTGGAGCAGCACGTTCATCGCAGCGTTTATATGGGCAAACTCGAAAATGCCCTGCATGACATGGTGAACTGGGGGCGTAAAAACTCCCTCTGGCCTTATAACTTTGGCCTGTCCTGTTGTTACGTTGAGATGACAACATCGTTCACCGCGGTCCACGACGTGGCACGTTTTGGCGCCGAAGTTATGCGCGCTTCGCCACGTCAGGCCGATTTCATGGTCATTGCCGGTACGCCGTTCACCAAAATGGCCCCGGTTATTCAGCGTTTGTACGATCAGATGCTGGAACCAAAATGGGTGATTTCCATGGGTGCCTGCGCCAACTCTGGCGGCATGTATGACATCTATTCCGTGGTGCAGGGTGTCGATAAATTCCTGCCGGTCGATGTTTATATTCCTGGCTGTCCGCCACGTCCTGAAGCGTATATGCAGGCACTGCTGCTGTTGCAGGAGTCGATCGGCAAAGAGCGCCGTCCGCTCTCATGGGTGGTTGGCGATCAGGGCGTTTATCGCGCCAACATGCCATCTGAGCGTGAAAGAAAACGCGGCGAGCGCATTGCAGTCACAAACCTGCGCAGCCCGGACGAAGTTTAAAACCGTATGGATGGAAAACAGCGCCTGCAGCAGAACATCACAATTTAATGCATGGCCCCATCCTGACGCCTTCATTTGAGTGCCTGAGACCAGGCCGGAATGGTGAGTAACGTATGACAGATTTGACCACGCAAGATCTCGCTCAGCCTTCATGGCAAACCCGTGATCACCTTGATGACCCGGTGATCGGCGAGTTGCGTAACCGTTTTGGGCCGGATGCCTTCACTGTTCAGCCAACCCGTACCGGTATTCCGGTGGTGTGGGTGAAGCGTGAACAGATACTGGAAATTATCGAGTTCCTGCGTAAATTACCCAAGCCTTACGTCATGCTGTATGACCTGCATGGCGTGGATGAGCGTTTACGTACCCACCGTGCAGGCCTGCCTGCGGCGGATTTTTCCGTTTTCTACCATCTGCTGTCGATTGAACGCAACCGCGACATCATGCTCAAGGTGGCACTCTCTGAAAACGATATGCATCTGCCGACCATCACCCGCCTTTTCCCGAATGCCAACTGGTATGAGCGTGAAACCTGGGAGATGTTTGGTATCACCTTTGATGGTCACCCGCATCTGACGCGCATCATGATGCCGTCGACCTGGGAAGGCCATCCGCTGCGTAAAGATTACCCGGCGCGCGCCACCGAATTCGATCCCTTTACGCTGACCAAACAGAAAGAAGATCTGGAGATGGAAGCGCTGACCTTTAAGCCTGAAGACTGGGGCATGAAGCGCAGCACCACCAACGAAGACTTCATGTTCCTGAACCTCGGGCCTAACCACCCGTCGGCGCACGGTGCGTTCCGCATCATTCTGCAGCTGGATGGTGAAGAGATTGTCGACTGCGTGCCTGACATCGGCTATCACCATCGTGGTGCCGAAAAGATGGGCGAGCGTCAGTCGTGGCACAGCTACATTCCTTACACTGACCGCATCGAGTACCTCGGCGGCTGCGTAAACGAAATGCCGTACGTACTGGCGGTGGAGAAACTGGCCGGTATCGTGGTGCCCGATCGCGTTAATGTGATCCGCGTGATGCTCTCTGAACTGTTCCGCATCAACAGCCACCTGCTTTATATCTCCACCTTTATTCAGGACGTCGGGGCCATGACGCCGGTGTTCTTTGCCTTTACCGACCGTCAGAAAATCTATGACGTGGTTGAGGCGATTACCGGTTTCCGTATGCACCCGGCGTGGTTCCGCATTGGTGGCGTCGCGCATGACCTGCCGCGAGGCTGGGAACGTCTGCTGCGTGACTTCCTCGACTGGATGCCAAAACGTCTTAAAGAGTATGACAAAGCGGCACTGCGCAACAGCGTACTGATTGGCCGTTCCAAAGGCGTTGCCGCTTACAATATGGAAGAGGCGCTGGCGTGGGGCACTACCGGTGCCGGTCTGCGTGCTACCGGTCTCGACTTTGACGTACGTAAATGGCGTCCCTACTCCGGCTACGAAAACTTCGATTTTGAAATCCCGGTCGGCGACGGCATCAGCGATGCTTACAGCCGCGTCATGCTGAAAATGGAAGAGATGTGGCAGTCGCTGCGCATTCTTGAGCAGTGTCTCAACAACATGCCAGAGGGTCCGTTTAAAGCGGATCATCCGCTGACCACGCCGCCACCGAAAGAGCGCACGCTGCAGCACATTGAAACTCTGATCACGCACTTCCTGCAGGTTTCGTGGGGGCCGGTGATGCCAGCCAATGAGTCGTTCCAGATGATTGAAGCGACGAAAGGGATCAACAGCTACTACCTGACCAGCGATGGCAGCACCATGAGCTACCGCACCCGCGTGCGTACGCCGAGCTTCCCGCATCTGCAGCAGATTCCTTCAGTAATCCGTGGCAGCCTGGTATCCGACCTGATCGTATATCTGGGTAGTATCGATTTTGTTATGTCAGACGTGGACCGCTAATTATGCACGATCAACACATTGCCATTAAAACGATCGACCCTAACGAGGTCTTCGTGCTGAGCGCGGAAGAGCATCACGCCATTGAGCACGAAAAACACCACTATGAAGATGCGCGTGCAGCCTCGATTGAAGCGCTGAAGATCGTGCAGAAACAGCGCGGATGGGTGCCGGACGGCGCCATCAATGCGATTGCCGAGGTTCTGGGTATCCCGGCGAGTGATGTTGAAGGTGTGGCGACATTTTACAGCCAGATCTTCCGTCAGCCGGTTGGCCGTCATGTGATCCGTTACTGTGACAGCGTGGTCTGTCATATCACCGGTTATCAGGGCATCCAGTCAGCACTGGAACAGCAACTGAATATCAAACCGGGTCAGACCACTGCCGATGGCCGCTTTACACTGCTGCCAACCTGCTGTCTGGGTAACTGCGATAAGGGGCCAACGATGATGGTGGATGAAGACACGCATGTGCATCTGACGCCGGAAGGCATCCCTGGTTTGCTGGAGCAGTATCAATGACAATTAAACAGATCATTCGCACTGCAGAAACTCATCCGCTGACCTGGCGGATGCGTGACGACAAGCAACCTGTCTGGCTTGACGAATATCGCAGTAAAAACGGCTATGCCGGTGCGGAAAAAGCGCTGAAAAGCATGTCGCAGGATGAAATCGTTGCGGCAGTCAAAGATTCAGGCCTGAAAGGGCGCGGCGGTGCGGGCTTCTCCACCGGGCTGAAGTGGAGCCTGATGCCGAAAGATGAGTCGATGAACATCCGTTACCTGCTGTGTAACGCCGATGAGATGGAGCCGGGCACCTATAAAGACCGCCTGCTGATGGAGCAGATGCCTCACCAGCTGGTGGAAGGAATGCTGATCAGCGCCTTTGCGCTGAAGGCTTACCGTGGCTATATCTTCTTACGTGGCGAATACATTGAAGCCGCGGTGCATCTGCGTCGTGCGATTGCTGAAGCGACGGAAGCGGGCTATATCGGTAAAAATATTCTCGGTACCGGCTTTGACTTTGAGTTGATTGTCCACACCGGCGCAGGTCGTTATATCTGCGGCGAAGAGACGGCACTGATTAACTCACTGGAAGGCCGTCGTGCCAATCCGCGTTCGAAACCGCCATTCCCGGCGAGTGCGGGCGCGTGGGGCAAACCGACCTGCGTGAACAACGTGGAAACCCTCTCCAACGTTCCGGCGATTCTGGCCAACGGCGTGGAGTGGTACAAAAACATCTCTAAAAGCGAAGATGCCGGTACCAAAATGATGGGCTTCTCCGGACGGGTTAAAAATCCCGGCGTCTGGGAGCTGCCATTTGGTATCACCGCACGTGAAATCCTTGAGGATTATGCGGGCGGTATGCGTGACGGACTGAAGTTCAAAGCCTGGCAGCCCGGCGGGGCAGGGACTGACTTCCTGACCGACCAGCACCTGGATCTGCCCATGGAGTTTGCCAGCATCGGCAAAGCGGGCAGTCGTCTGGGTACGGCGCTGGCGATGGCGGTCGATCACGAGATCAACATGGTCTCGCTGGTGCGTAACCTGGAAGAGTTCTTTGCTCGTGAGTCGTGCGGCTGGTGTACACCGTGTCGCGATGGCCTGCCGTGGAGCGTCAAAATTCTGCGCGCGCTGGAGCAGAAGCAGGGTCAGCCAGGCGATATCGAAACCTTACTGCAACTCTGCCGTCAGCTTGGCCCGGGTAAAACCTTCTGTGCGCATGCGCCGGGTGCGGTTGAGCCCCTGCAGAGTGCGATTAAATATTTCCGTGAAGAGTTTGAAGCCGGCATGGCACCGCAGGTGTTTGGCAATACCCGCGCCATTGGCGGGATCCAGCCAAACCTGCTGAAAGCGCGCTGGTAATTCGCCGAAGAACACGGAACAGGCCTGGTGCCGCCGCCCCGACAATGTCGTGCGTCGGGGCAAGAATATGATTAACGCTCGTCTCTGACGAGCCTTACGGAAGCATGTCACTATGGCTACAATTCATGTAGACGGTAAAGAGTATGATGTGAACGGAGCGGACAACCTGCTACAGGCATGTCTCTCTCTGGGCCTTGATATTCCTTACTTTTGCTGGCATCCGGCGCTGGGAAGCGTTGGGGCCTGCCGCCAGTGTGCGGTAAAGCAATTCCAGAATGCCGAAGATACCCGCGGCCGTCTTGTCATGTCCTGCATGACGCCGGCCTCTGACGGCACATTCATCTCCATCGATGATGGCGAAGCAAAAGAGTTCCGCGAAAGCGTGGTGGAGTGGCTGATGACCAACCACCCGCACGACTGTCCGGTGTGTGAAGAGGGCGGTAACTGTCACCTGCAGGATATGACAGTAATGACCGGCCACAGCTTCCGCCGCTATCGCTTCACCAAACGTACCCACCGTAATCAGGATCTCGGCCCGTTCATCTCCCATGAGATGAACCGCTGTATCGCCTGTTACCGCTGCGTGCGTTACTACAAAGATTATGCCGATGGCAAGGATCTGGGTGTCTACGGCGCACACGACAACGTCTACTTCGGTCGTCCGGAAGATGGCACGCTGGAGAGCGAATTCTCCGGTAACCTGGTTGAAATCTGCCCGACCGGCGTCTTCACCGATAAAACGCACTCCGAACGCTATAACCGTAAATGGGATATGCAGTTTGCGCCGAGCATCTGCCAGCAGTGCAGTGTGGGCTGTAACACCAGCCCGGGTGAGCGTTATGGTGAGTTACGCCGTATCGAAAACCGTTATAACGGCACCGTAAACCACTATTTCCTGTGTGACCGTGGCCGCTTTGGCTATGGCTACGTGAACCGTAAAGATCGCCCACGCCAGCCGATGCTGCTGCGCGGCAACGACTGGGTGACGCTGAACGCAGAGCAGGCGGTCAATGCCGGTGCAGATTTGCTGCGTCAGGCGAAAAAAGTGATCGGTATCGGCTCGCCGCGCGCCAGCATTGAAAGTAACTTCGCGCTGCGTGAACTGGTCGGTGCAGAGAACTTCTCTACCGGCATGCCAGCGGGCGAGCAGGCCCGGCTTGAACTGATGCTGAAAGTTCTGCGTGAGGGCGGTATCTATACGCCATCGCTGCGTGAAATTGAAAGCTACGATGCGGTGCTGGTGCTGGGCGAAGATCTGACCCAGGTTGGCGCACGCGTGGCGCTGTCAGTGCGTCAGGCCGTGAAAGGCAAAGCGCGCGACATGGCTGCCGCTCAGAAAGTAGCAGACTGGCAGATCGCCGCGATCCTGAACATCGGACAGAATGCGAAACATCCGCTGTTTATCACCAACGTCGATGAAACCCGTCTGGATGATATCGCGGCATGGAGCTATCGCGCACCGGTTGAAGATCAGGCGCGTCTCGGTTTCGCTATCGCCAGTGCGCTGGATGAAACCGCTCCGGCGGTGACCGATTTCGACAGCAAACTGAACGGCAAAATGGATGTCATCGTGCAGGCGCTGGCCGGCGCGAAAAAACCGTTAATTATTTCCGGGACCCATTCCGGCAGCAGCGCGATGATCGAAGCGGCTGCCAACGTGGCCAAAGCGCTCAAAGCGCGCGGTGCCGACGTCGGGATTACGCTGCTGGCGGGACACGCCAACAGCGTGGGTCTTGGCCTGATGGGCGGCAATCCTCTGGAAAGCGCGCTGGAGCAACTGAGCAACGGTGAAGCCGATGCGCTGGTGGTACTGGAAAATGACCTCTATCGCCATGCACCGAAAGCGCTGGTTGATGCGGCGCTGGCCCAGACCACTAACGTGATTGTGGTTGATCATCAGCGCACCGCGACGCTGGAGAAAGCGGGTCTGGTGTTATCAACCGCCAGCTTCGCCGAAAGTGATGGCACCTCGATCAACCATGAAGGCCGCGCACAGCGTTTCTTCCAGGTTTACGATCCTTCTTACTATGACAACAACGTAGTGATGCTGGAGAGCTGGCGCTGGCTGCATTCGCTGCACAGCACGCTGGAAAGCCGTCACGTCGACTGGACGCAGCTGGACCACGTGATCGATGCGGTGGTGAGTCATCTGCCACAGCTGGCCGGAATCAAAGATGCGGCACCGGATGCCAGCTTCCGTATTCGTGGACAGAAACTGTCGCGTTCACCGCACCGTGCCAGTGGCCGTACCGCGGCGCGCGCCAATATCAGCGTGCACGAACCGCGTCAGCCGCAGGATCAGGACACGATGTTCGCCTTCTCAATGGAAGGGAACAACCAGCCAGGCGCACCGCGTTCGCAGATTCCGTTTGCCTGGGCACCGGGCTGGAACTCACCACAGGCGTGGAACAAGTTCCAGGTTGAAGTGGGCGGCAAACTGCGTAATGGCGATCCGGGTGTACGGCTGTTTGAAGCCAGCGCAGCCAGTCTGCCCTGGTTCAGCAACGTTCCGGCGGCATTCGTCAGTGAAGCGCAGTGGCGCGTGGCCCCTCTCTACCAGCTGTTTGGTAGTGAAGAGATGTCACAGCGTTCACCGGTCTTCCAGCAGCGTATGGCACCGCCTGCCCTGGTGATTAACCCGGAAGATGCAGCGAAGCTGGGCGTCAACAATGGCGCGGCGGTTGAGTTCATCTGTGCCGGTGAGACAGTGCGTCTGCCGGTCCGTTTCTCGGCGTCACTGCAGGCGGGACAGATTGGTCTGCCGCTGGGCATGCCGGGCGTTCCGCCATTCCTGGCGAACGGTAAAATCGACACTCTGCAGGAGGCGGCGCAATGAGCTGGTTAACACCGGACGTTATCGACATTCTGCTGGCCATTGTTAAAGCCATCGTGATTCTGCTGGTGGTTGTGGCCTGCGGCGCGTTCATGAGCTTCGCCGAGCGTCGTCTGCTCGGCCTGTTCCAGAACCGTTACGGACCAAACCGCGTAGGCTGGGGCGGCTCGCTCCAGCTGGTAGCGGACATGATCAAAATGTTCTTTAAAGAGGACTGGGTTCCGCCGTTTACCGACCGCTTTATCTTTACCCTTGCGCCGGTTATCGCCTTTGTTTCACTGCTGCTGGCCTTTGCTATCGTGCCGGTTTCGCCAACCTGGATGGTGACAGACCTGAATATCGGTCTGCTGTTCTTCCTGATGATGGCGGGCCTTGCGGTCTACGCGGTGCTGTTTGCCGGCTGGTCGAGTAATAATAAATACTCGCTGCTGGGCGCGATGCGCGCCTCGGCGCAGACCCTGAGCTACGAAGTGTTCCTGGGTCTGTCGCTGATGGGTGTGGTAGCGCAGGCGGGCTCGTTCAATATGAACGATATCGTCAACAGCCAGACGCACCTGTGGAACATCATTCCGCAGTTCTTCGGTTTCGTAACCTTCTGTATTGCTGGCGTGGCGGTGTGTCACCGTCATCCGTTTGACCAGCCAGAAGCGGAGCAGGAACTGGCGGACGGTTATCACATCGAATATGCCGGTATGAAGTTCGGCCTGTTCTTTGTCGGCGAATATGTGGCGATCACCACCGTTTCAGCGCTGATTGTGACGCTGTTCTTTGGTGGCTGGCACGGCCCATTCCTGCCGCCGTTCATCTGGTTCGCCCTGAAAACGGCGTTCTTTATGATGATGTTCATCCTGATTCGTGCTGCGCTTCCGCGCCCACGCTACGACCAGGTGCTGTCATTCGGCTGGAAAGTGTGTCTGCCGTTGACGCTGTTGAACCTGCTGGCGACTGCCGCAGTGATTCTCTACACAGCGCCGTAAGGGGTTAACAAATGACTTTGAAAGATATTGTCGTAGGCTTTGGCACGACAGTTCGCAGTATCTGGCTGATCGGGCTGCACGCCTTCGCCAAACGTGAAACTCAGATGTATCCGGAAGAGCCGGTTTATCTGCCACCCCGCTATCGTGGCCGTATCGTATTAACCCGCGATCCGGATGGTCAGGAGCGTTGCGTCGCCTGTAACCTGTGTGCGGTTGCCTGCCCGGTTGGCTGTATCTCGCTGCAGAAAGCCGAAACCAAAGATGGCCGCTGGTATCCGGAGTTCTTCCGCATCAACTTCTCACGCTGCATCTTCTGCGGCATGTGTGAGGAAGCCTGTCCAACCACGGCGATTCAGCTGACCCCCGATTTCGAACTGGGTGAGTTTAAGCGTCAGGATCTGGTGTATGAGAAGGACGATCTGCTGATTTCGGGGCCGGGTAAATATCCGGAGTACAACTTCTACCGCATGGCAGGTATGGCGATTGACGGTAAAGATAAGGGCGAAGCAGAAAACGAAGCGAAGCCTATCGACGTCAAAGGCTTATTACCTTAAGGAGCAAGGCATGGAATTTGCGTTTTATCTTTGCGGGCTGGTGGCGGTGCTGACGACGTTGCGCGTCATTACCCACACTAATCCGGTACATGCGTTGCTGTACCTGATCGTTTCGCTGTTATCGATCGCGGGCGTCTTCTTCTCTATGGGAGCCTATTTTGCCGGTGCGCTGGAGATCATCGTCTACGCCGGTGCCATCATGGTGCTGTTCGTCTTCGTGGTCATGATGCTGAACCTGGGCAAACAGACCGAGAAGCAGGAGCGTGAGTGGCTCAGCCCGTCACTGTGGATTGGTCCGGGTATCGTCTCGTTGCTGCTGCTGGTCGTAATGGTCTACGCCATCCTGACCGCCAACGATCAGGGCATCGATGGCACCATCATCGACGCCAAAGCGGTCGGCATCAGCCTGTTTGGTCCTTACGTACTGGCGGTTGAACTGGCCTCAATGCTGCTGCTGGCGGGTCTGGTCGTGGCGTTCCATATCGGTCGCGAAGAGCGTCAGGGCGAAGTCCTGAGTAACCGTAATGCTGACGCCGCTCAGGTGAAAAAGGAGAACGCATGATCCCGTTACAACATGGATTGATTCTTGCTGCCGTGCTGTTTGTCCTTGGACTGACGTCGCTGGTAATACGCCGCAATCTGCTGTTTATGCTGATCGGCCTTGAAATCATGATCAACGCCGCCGCCTTAGCCCTGGTGGTTGCCGGGAGCTATTGGGGTCAGGCCGATGGACAGGTGATGTATATCCTGGCGATCAGCCTGGCGGCAGCGGAAGCCAGTATTGGTCTGGCACTGCTGCTTCAGCTCTATCGTCGTCGTCAGACGCTGAACATTGATACTGTGAGCGAGATGCGCGGATGAATCTTCTCTATTTAACTGTCTTGTTTCCGCTGATCGGCTTTCTGCTGTTAGCGTTTTCGCGCGGTCGCTGGTCAGAGAACCTGTCGGCCACGATTGGTATGGGATCCGTGGGTCTGGCGGCCCTGACCACGGCGATGGTCGGTTTTGACTTCTTCGCCAACGGTCAGCAAGCCTACACGCAGGCGCTCTGGACCTGGATGCATGTCGGCAACTTCGACATGAAGGTGAACCTGACGCTGGATGGCCTGTCGCTGACCATGCTGTCTGTCGTGACCGGTGTCGGTTTCTTCATTCACATGTTCGCCTCCTGGTACATGCGTGGAGAAGAGGGCTACTCCCGCTTCTTCGCCTACACCAACCTGTTTATCGCCAGCATGGTTGTTCTGGTGCTGGCCGATAACCTGATGCTGATGTATCTGGGCTGGGAAGGGGTAGGCCTCTGCTCTTATCTGCTGATCGGTTTCTACTACAGCAATCCGGAAAACGGCAAAGCGGCGATGAAAGCGTTCATCATTACCCGCGTGGGCGACGTCTTCCTGGCATTTGGTCTGTTCATCCTCTACAACGAGCTGGGCACGCTGAACTTCCGCGAGATGATGGAGCTGGCACCTGCGCACTTTGCCGCAGATAACCATATGCTGCAGTGGGCAACGCTGATGCTGCTGGGTGGCGCGGTCGGTAAATCGGCTCAGCTGCCGTTACAGACCTGGCTGGCAGATGCGATGGCTGGTCCGACACCGGTTTCGGCACTGATCCACGCCGCGACCATGGTGACAGCCGGTGTCTACCTGATTGCCCGTAGCCACGGTCTCTTCCTGCTGACGCCGGAAGTGCTGCATCTGGTCGGGATTATCGGGGCGATTACCCTGGTGCTGGCAGGCTTTGCCGCGCTGGTACAGACCGACATTAAACGTGTTCTCGCTTACTCCACCATGAGCCAGATTGGCTACATGTTCCTGGCGCTGGGTGTTCAGGCGTGGGATGCGGCGATTTTCCATCTGATGACGCACGCCTTCTTTAAAGCGTTGCTGTTCCTCTCTTCGGGTTCAGTGATTCTGGCCTGCCATCACGAGCAGAACATTTTCAAAATGGGTGGCCTGCGTAAGAGCATTCCGCTGGTCTACACCTGCTTCCTGGTGGGCGGCGCGGCGCTGGCGGCACTGCCGCTGATTACGGCGGGCTTCTACAGTAAAGATGAGATCCTGTTTGGCGCACTGGCTAACGGTCACATCAACCTGATGGTTGCGGGTCTGGTGGGGGCGTTCCTGACCTCTATCTATACCTTCCGTATGATCTTCATCGTGTTCCACGGCGAAGAGAAAATTCATGCGCACGCCGGTAAGGGCATTACCCATCATCTGCCGCTGATTGTGCTGCTGCTGCTCTCCACCTTTATTGGTGCGCTGATCACGCCGCCGCTGGCAGGTGTACTGCCAGCCAATGAGTTCGGTGAAGCGGGCAAAGTGGGACTTGAAATCACCTCGGGCGTCGTAGCGATTGTCGGCATTCTGATCGCTGCCGCGCTGTGGCTGGGCAAACGTGAGCTGGTTACCCGTATCGCAAACAGTGCACCAGGCCGTTTCTTCGGCACCTGGTGGTTTGCGGCCTGGGGCTTCGACTGGCTCTACGATAAAGTGTTCGTCAGACCTTATCTGGGTATTGCGTGGCTGCTGAAGCGTGACCCACTGAATGGCCTGATGAACCTGCCTGCGCTGCTGTCACGTATTGCCAACAAAGGCCTGGTAGTCAGTGAGAATGGCTACCTGCGCTGGTACGTTGCGTCAATGAGCGTGGGCGCCGTGCTGGTGCTGGCTCTGCTGCTGGTGATTTAAAGATTGATGAGCGGGGCAGGTTAGCTAATCTGCCCATTGAGAATGTCAAAAATTGTCCTGAGCAAGGGCGTTATCGTCGCGGCCAGTTTGGTTACCGCCAGCGCACAGCAACCGGAGCATACCGAGGTATGTGAGGATTGCGAGCACTGCCGGGAGCCAAAATGGCAAGTAAGATAGCCCGAACTAAGACAAAGAAAAGGGAAGTGTGCCGTGTTATTACCTTGGCTAATTATCATACCCTTCGTCGGTGGTCTGATCTGCTGGCTCACTGAGCGCCTCGGCGCGAAGGTGCCACGCTGGATCGCACTGATCACTATGGGGCTGACGTTGGCGCTTTCACTGCAACTCTGGTTGCAGGGAGGCTATTCACTGACGCAGGCAGCGGGCATTCCGCAGTGGCAGTCAAGTTTCTCCGTTCCGTGGATCCCACGCTTCGGCATCAGCTTCCATTTAGCCATTGATGGCCTGTCGCTACTGATGGTGGTGCTGACCGGCTTGCTCGGTCTGATGGCGGTGCTCTGTTCCTGGAATGAGATTTCAAAGTATCAGGGCTTCTTCCACCTGAACCTGATGTGGATCCTGGGCGGCGTAATCGGTGTGTTCCTCTCCATCGACCTGTTCCTGTTCTTCTTCTTCTGGGAAATGATGCTGGTGCCGATGTACTTCCTCATCGCGCTCTGGGGTCATAAAGCATCGGACGGCAAAACCCGTATTTCCGCCGCGACCAAATTCTTCATCTACACCCAGGCCTCAGGTCTGGTGATGCTGATTGCGATTCTGGGCCTGGTGTTTGTCCACTACAACGCGACTGGCGTCTGGACATTCAACTACGAACAGCTGCTGCAGACGCCAATGTCGAGCGGTGTTGAATATCTGCTGATGCTGGGCTTCTTTATCGCCTTTGCGGTGAAGATGCCGGTGGTACCGTTGCACGGCTGGCTGCCGGATGCGCACAGTCAGGCGCCAACGGCTGGTTCTGTCGACCTGGCGGGTATCCTGCTGAAAACCGCAGCTTACGGTTTACTGCGTTTCAGCCTGCCGCTGTTCCCGAATGCGTCAGCCGAGTTTGCGCCAATCGCCATGTGGTTAGGCATCATCGGTATCTTCTACGGTGCCTGGATGGCCTTCTCGCAGACTGATATCAAACGTCTGATTGCTTACACCTCGATTTCGCACATGGGCTTTGTGCTGATTGCCATCTACACCGGCAGCCAGCTGGCGCTGCAGGGCGCGGTGATTCAGATGATTGCGCACGGTCTCTCCGCTGCAGCACTCTTCATTCTGTGTGGTCAGCTGTACGAGCGTCTGCATACTCGTGATATGCGTCAGATGGGTGGCCTGTGGTCGCGCATCAAATGGATTCCGGGTCTGTCGCTGTTCTTTGCTGTTGCCAACCTCGGTATGCCAGGCACCGGTAACTTCGTCGGCGAATTTATGATTCTGACCGGCAGCTTCCAGGTGGTGCCGATGATTATCATCATCGCGACCTTTGGTCTGGTGTTTGCCTCGATTTACTCGCTGGTGATGATGCAGCGCGCTTATTACGGCGAAGCGAAATCGAAAGATCCGCTGCCAGGCATGTCACCGCGTGAGTTTATGACCATCGGTGTTCTGGTGGTGCTGCTGGTGCTGCTGGGCGTCTATCCACAGCCGATTCTGGATACTTCGCACGCTGCCATGAGCAATATTCAGCAGTGGTTTACCGCTTCAATTTCAACTACAAGGCCGTAATTCGCCATGACAATAACTCCTCACCAATTGATTGCGTTGCTACCGCTGTTAATCGTCGGATTGACGGTGGTGGTTGTGATGCTGTCCATTGCCTGGCGACGCAACCACTTCGTTAACGCCACGCTAACGGTAGTTGGCCTGAACCTGGCGCTGCTCTCGCTCTACTTTGTCGGTCAGGTCGGGGCGATGGATGTCACGCCGCTGCTGCGCGTCGATGGCTATTCGATGTTCTATACCGCGCTGGTCATGCTGGCGAGTCTGGCGACCTGTACCTTTGCCTATCCATGGCTGGCGGGCTTCCCGGACAACAAAGATGAGTTCTACCTGCTGGTGCTCATTGCGGCACTTGGTGGCATCGTGCTGGCCAGTGCTAACCATCTGGCTTCGCTGTTCATCGGTATTGAGCTGCTTTCGCTGCCGCTGTTTGGTCTGATTGGCTACGCCTTCCGCCAGAAACGTTCACTGGAAGCCGCACTGAAGTACACCATTCTTTCGGCGGCGGCCTCGTCGTTCCTGCTGTTTGGTATTGCGCTGATCTACGCCGACTCCGGTAACCTGAGCTTTGTGGCGCTGGGCCAGAGCCTGACTGACAGCATGATCCACGAGCCACTGCTGCTGGTGGGTCTGGGTATGATGATTATCGGTCTGGGCTTTAAGCTCTCACTGGTTCCGTTCCACCTCTGGACCCCCGATGTTTATCAGGGTGCGCCTGCGCCGGTTTCAACCTTCCTGGCCACCGCCAGCAAGATTGCTATCTTCGGTGTCATCATGCGTCTGTTTATGTATGCGCCGGTGACCGACAGCGAAGCGGTGCGCACAGTGCTGGCCATGATCGCCTTCGTGTCGATTCTGTTCGGTAACCTGATGGCGATTTCGCAGAGCAACATCAAGCGTCTGCTGGGTTATTCCTCTATCGCCCACCTCGGTTATCTGCTGGTGGCACTGATTGCGGTGAAAGATCATCAGCTGTCGCTGGAAACGTCGGGCGTTTACCTGGCCGGTTATCTGTTCAGCAGCCTGGGTGCCTTTGGTGTGGTAAGTCTGATGTCCAGCCCGTATCGTGGCCCGGATGCTGACTCGCTCTACTCCTACCGCGGTCTGTTCTGGCATCGTCCTATTCTGTCAGCGGTGATGACGGTGATGATGCTGTCACTGGCGGGTATCCCGATGACGCTGGGCTTTATCGGTAAATTTTACGTTATCGCTTCAGGCGTCAGTGCGCACCTGTGGTGGCTGACCGGTGCTGTAGTCGCGGGTAGTGCGATTGGCCTCTACTACTATCTGCGCGTGACGGTGAGTCTCTACCTCAGCCCGCCGGAACTGCATACCCGTGATACCCCGGCTAACTGGGCATTTACGGCCGGTGGTGTGGTGGTACTGATCTCTGCCATTCTGGTGCTGCTGTTAGGTGTTTACCCGCAGCCGCTGATCAGACTGGTGCAGATGGCTCAGCCGCTGATGTAAGCGCGTTGATGCGACTGACGAATCAGGCCTCCGGGCCTGATTTTTTTTGCCTGTAAGAGAGTGTCACCAGCAGGTGCTGGCGACACCGCGCTGATGTAGAGTGTGTGGTTTAAAGGAGAGACCATGGACATTAACTGGCAGGATAAACACCATAGCGAACTGACCCCCTCACAGCTCTATGCACTGCTGGCGTTGCGCAGTGCCGTGTTTGTGGTGGAACAGCAGTGCGCTTACCTTGATGTGGATGGCAAAGATTTGCACGCGGAAAACCGGCATCTGTTGGGAATGGCGGATGATCAGCTGGTGGCCTATGCGCGACTGCTCTCCCCGGAGGATGAGACCAGCCCGGTGAAAATCGGACGGGTGATTGTTTCAGATCGGGTTCGTGGTGCGCGGCTGGGGAATCGTCTGATGGAGCAGGCAATCAACAGTTGTCAGCAGCACTGGCCGGGCCGCGATCTGTTTCTCTCCGCGCAGGCGCATCTGGAAAGTTTCTATGGGCAGCATGGCTTTGTCGCGGTGGGGGAGAACTACCTGGAAGATGGGATCCCTCACGTCGATATGCTGAAGAACGCGCCATAAAAAAGGCGAGGCCTGAGCCTCGCCTGTTTACATCAACCCACCGTCATCTGGCGGTCATCGACATATTTACGCTGATCCGGCGCAGGCGGGAAATATTGATAGAGCCAGGTTTCACTCAGCGTCTCATCTTTGCTGCGCAGGAACAGACGCATCTCTACCGGCTCGGTGGAATCGCTATTCGGATACCAGTCAAACAGGATGCGATAGCCCTTAAGCGGATCGACATACAGAATCTCAACCTGCTTCACGCTGCCGGATGAAACGGTAATCACCGGCTCAATACCTTTCGGCGCAGCAGCCTGCAGATCGCCACCAATAAAATCAATGGCGAAGCGGCGGCACCAGGTTTCCGGGAAGTGTTCGCCAGGCGCCCAGCCTTCCGGGAAACCACCGATACCGGTACGGGTTGCATCCACGCGCGCCAGACCGCTACGCACCGGCGGCAGACCACTCCAGTAAAGCTTGTAAGAGAAGTTCAGCTCGCTGCCCGCTTTGACCGGCTCAGCCGGTTGCCAGAAGCAGACCACGTTATCCAGCGTTTCACCCGTGGTCGGGATCTCCATCAGGTTGATCGCGCCTTTGCCCCACTTACCGACCGGCTCAACCCACAGGCTGGGACGTTTGTCATACCAGCCAATCACATCCTGATAATCTTTGAAGTCGTGATTAAGCTGCAGCAGGCCAAACCCACGTGGATTCTCATCTTCATAGGCGTTGAACTGCAGACGCTGAGGATTATTCAGCGGACGGGCAATCCATTCACCTTTACCGGTCCACATCGCCAGGCGATCGGAGTCATGGATCTGCGGATGGTAAGTGTTACACATACGGCGTTCGTTGGTGCCGCAGCTGAACATACTGGTCATTGGCGAGATGCCAATCTGACGGATCTCTTTACGGGCAAACAGGTGGTTTTCCACCTCCATCACCACGCGTTTCTCTTCGCAATGGATGATGAATTTATAAGCACCGGTGACGCTGGCACCATCCAGCAGGGCGTAGCAGGTAAAGGTGGTATCTTCCGCTTTTGGCGTTTCAAACCAGAAGGCGGTGAAATCGGGAAACTCTTCCTGGCCATTGCTGAAGGTGTTGATCGCTACGCCACGCGCCGAGAGGCCGTACTGGAAAGTATCGTCAACGGCACGGAAGTAGCTTGCGCCAAGGAAGGAGACGATGTCGCGACGGGCCAGTTCCGGTTTTTTAAAGGCGCGGAAACCGGCGAAGCCGAGGTCAGTTTTGCCCTCCAGCTGCTTCGTATCGACCTTGGCGTCGTTGTAGTTGAACAATTCGGGACGGAAGTGAATTTCGCGTGCTTCGCGACTCTCGCCGTCAACAGAGAACATACGGATGCGCCGCTTGAAGCCCATACCGACATGGAAGAACTGAACGTCCAGTTGACGATCGGGCAGGTTGTTCCAGAGTGAGTGGTTGGCGTCATACTGAATTTCGTTGTACGCCTGCGGGGTCAATGTGGCCAGCGTCTCCGGCAGCGCGCCCGGTGCTCCGCCCCAGGGTTTTTTCGCCAGCGCAGCCGCGTTTTTCTTCAATACGTCGAAATCGAAGCGTACGGCGGTTCCGTCAGCAATGCCATCTTCTGCCCATGCGGATTGCGCAAACAGCGTTGACAGGCCGGTCATGCCGCTGACGGCGGAGAAGGCCATTGACGCTTTCATAAACATTCTTCGATTCATGCCAGAGATTATTCCTTAGCTGTTCGAGGGTGTCGTGACTGTCGTGCAAAATGCACTTTCATGGCCCGATAATCACAGGCAACAGAGGGGTACGACAGTAGGGTTACTGGAAAATTCAGTCACGACAAAATTTATCAGATTAATCAAAGAAGCGAAGCGAAATTCCGCGGTTGCCGCTGCGTCTTACACTTCTTAGCGTAGCGAAACGGCGCACAGCCTGCACTGAGCAAGATTAACAGATGAAAAATCAGGTGATTCCTGGAGCAGGAAATCAGCAGAGCGCCAGATTATGACTATAGTTAATGAACTGCTTTGCAATTCACACGGAGGAAACGATGGTAAATCAGACAAATCAATTCGAAACGGGCCTCGATGACGATATTGCGTTACTGACTGAAACGCTGGAAGAAGTTCTTAAGGCATCAGGTGATCCGGCCGATCAGAAGTACATTGAGCTTAAGAGCAAAGCCGAACAGGCGCTGAACGATGTGAAATCCCGTGTCAGCCAGGCGTCCGATAGCTACTACTATCGCGCTAAACAAGCGGCTTACCGTGCAGACGACTACGTGCACGAAAAACCGTGGCAGGGTGTCGGTATCGGTGCAACAGCCGGTCTGGTACTTGGTCTGCTGCTGGCGCGTCGTTAATCGCGATTCGCTGACCTGGTTGTAGCAGACAACTGTAGTAAAAAAGCGGCGGGGTAATCCCGCCGTTTTTATTGGTTTTTAACTCCCTGAACACCTTCACCTCCCTTGTTCCTGCTTCACTCTCGCTATCTTTATGCGCAACGTGCCTGAGACGCAATGGTCACAATCCCTGGTGATGCCGATTGTGTCTGGCGGGAGGAGTTCGTACAGTAAAGCAAACGTGAAAAGGAGAACTCAACGTGATTAGAGTAGAGATGCTGTCGACCGGGGATGAGGTGCTGCATGGCCAAATCGTCGATACCAACGCAGCCTGGCTGGCGGATATGTTGTTCCAGCAAGGGTTGCCTATGACCAGCCGTACCACGGTAGGAGATTCACTCGAATCGCTAATCGCCACGCTACAGGCGCGCAGCCATGAGGCAGATGTGCTGATTGTGAATGGCGGTCTGGGGCCGACCAGTGACGATCTCAGTGCGCTGGCAGCCGCCAGAGCCTGTGGCGTTGAGCTTGAGGTGCAGCAGGAGTGGCTGGAACAGATGGAAGCCTGGTTCGCCAGCCGGGGACGCGTGATGGCGGCCAGCAATCGCAAGCAGGCGGAAATCCCGGCCAATGCGGAGCTGATTGATAATCCGGTCGGTACCGCCTGTGGCTTTGCCCTGCAACTCAATCGCTGCTGGATGTTCTTCACGCCTGGTGTGCCGTCTGAATTTAAAGTGATGGTGGAGCAGCAGATCATACCCCGTCTGAAAGCGAAATTTTCGCCGCCCGAGCCACCGATTTGTCTGCGGCTGACCACCTTCGGTCGTGGTGAAAGCGATATTGCCGCCGAACTGGAGCCGCTGGCGCTGCCGGAAGGCGTGGTCATGGGATATCGCTCGTCCATGCCGATCATTGAGATCAAGCTCACCGGCCCGGCCAGTCAGCGGGTGGCGATGGAGCAGGTGTGGCAGCAGGTGCGTCTGCAACTGGCGGAGTGCACCATTTTCGAAGGCACCGAAGGCTTACCGGCGCTGCTGGCACGTGAGCTGGAGCAGCGCGGTGAGCAGCTGGCAATCAGTGAGCAATACACCGCCGGACTGCTCTACTGGCAGTTGGCTGGCGCCAGCGTGCCGCTGCGTGGCGCTGACATCTTTCCACTCCGGCAGGAGACGCTGGAGCAGCAGGTGATCCGCACCCGCGAACTTGCTGCACAGCAGCAGGCTGCGCTGGCGCTCTCTGTTGGCAGCCTGGAGCAGGAAGAGATTTCGGTGGCGCTGCATACACCGGATGGCAGTTTTGGTCAGCGCGTGAAGTTCAGTACCGGTCGCCATAATCTGGAGACGCGGCAGAAGGTGGTGGCAATGATGGCGATGAACATGCTGCGCCGCTGGTTACACGGCAGCGAAGTGAGCACCGGTCACGGCTGGATTGATGTGGTTGAAACTGTCAGACAGTAATATCAGTGAAAATAAAACGGGCGCCTGAGGCGCCCGTTTTTGTATGTGACTGCGAATTAACCCCCATACAGCGTCATTCTCGCAGCAATAAATTAGCTCAAAGCGCAGGGAACACGGGCAGAGGAGGAAAGCGTCCCGCGCCTGGGACAAAAACGCCGGGAGCGTTTTTGAACAACGCAACGCGTTGGCCCGGCTACGGGCGCACCTCAGGGATGAGGTGCGTAATCGCGCGGGCCGAGCTGTCAGGGATGACGCTTTTTGCGTCTTTCCGATCTGACCGTGTTCCCTAAGCTGACTCGATCTCACAGCAAATCAAGCCAGACTTATTCCACCTCAGTTATAACTCCAGCTCAATCTCGCCTTTGGCTTTGCAGCAGCAGGGCAGAATCTCATCCTGCTGCACAAAGGCCAGCGGCCGCTGTGGGTAATGCACTTCGCCTTTCAGCAGCCGCATCCGGCAGGAGCCGCAATAACCTTCGCGGCACTGAAACTCCACGCAGAGATTGTTGGCTTCCAGCAGCGTCAGCAGATTGGTATGCTCGTCTGTGCATTCCAGCCGGGTGCCGGAACTGCGCAGAATAACAACGTCGCGGCTCATAATTAAAGCTGGAAGTCGTCGAAGTCGTTAGCGCCTACTTCAGAATCGATCTGACCCACCAGATAGGAGCTCACTTCCACTTCCTGCGGCGCAACCTGAACGTTGTCAGAGACCAGCCAGGAGTTAATCCATGGGATTGGGTTTGAGCGCGTCTGGAACGGCAAATCAAGGCCAACAGCCTGCATACGGATATTGGTGATGTACTCAATGTACTGGCAGAGAATATCTTTGTTCAGGCCGATCATTGAGCCGCCGCTGAACAGATATTCTGCCCACTCTTTCTCCTGCAGCGCTGCTTTCTTAAACAGCTCGAAGCACTCTTCACGGCACTCTGCCGCAATCTCTTTCATCTCCGGATCGTCTTCACCGCTGCGCAGCAGGTTCAGCATGTGCTGAGTGCCGGTCAGATGCAGCGCTTCATCGCGGGCAATCAGCTTGATGATTTTGGCATTGCCTTCCATCAGCTCGCGCTCGGCGAACGCGAATGAACAGGCGAAGCTGACATAGAAACGGATCGCTTCCAGCGCATTGACGCTCATCAGGCAGATATAGAGCTGCTTCTTCAGGGCGCGCAGGCTGACGACGACCGGTTTGCCATTGACCTGATGCGTGCCTTCACCCAGCTGATGCCAGTAGTTGGTCATCTCAATCAGATCGTCGTAATAGCGTGAGATATCCTGAGCACGCGCCAGAATCTGCTCATTGGTAACGATATCGTCAAACACCACCGCCGGATCGTTAACAATGTTACGGATGATGTGGGTGTAAGAACGGGAGTGAATCGTCTCTGAGAACGCCCAGGTTTCAATCCAGGTTTCCAGTTCAGGAATCGAGATCAGCGGCAGCAGCGCGACGTTCGGGCTGCGGCCCTGAATCGAATCCAGCAGCGTCTGATACTTCAGGTTGCTGATAAAGATATGTTTTTCATGATCCGGCAGCGCCTGGTAATCGATGCGATCGCGTGAAACGTCGACCTCTTCCGGACGCCAGAAGAAGGAGAGCTGCTTTTCGATCAGCTTTTCAAAGATGTCATATTTTTGCTGGTCGAAGCGCGCCACGTTTACGGACTGACCGAAAAACATCGGCTCTTTCAGCTGATCATTTTTGTTCTGTGAGAAAGTGGAGTAAGCCATAAAAGTTGTCCAAAAGTAGACGAAGCCAGGCCTCGTGAAATGAATGAGGCGGGAGATTCTCCCGCCTGACCATTAGATCTTACAGGCGCCGCTCTCGCAGCCATCATCCTGGATAGAAGGTGCCAGGTCATCCTGCGCATCTTCAGCACCGTCACGGGTGTTTTGATAGTAGAGCGTTTTCACGCCGAACTTATACGCCGTCAGCAGATCTTTCAGCAGCTGTTTCATCGGCACTTTACCGTTGGTGAAGCGCGACGGATCGTAGTTGGTGTTGGACGAAATCGCCTGGTCGATGAATTTCTGCATCAGACCCACCAGTTGCAGGTAGCCGTCGTTGTTCGGCATTTCCCACAGCAGTTCGTACTGATCTTTCAGACGCTCATACTCCGGCACGACCTGACGCAGGATGCCATCTTTTGACGCTTTGATGCTGATGTGACCGCGCGGAGGCTCAATACCGTTGGTGGCATTGGAGATCTGCGACGAGGTTTCAGACGGCATCAGCGCAGACAGGGTCGAGTTGCGCAGGCCGTGCGTTTTAATCTCTTCACGCAGGCTTTCCCAGTCGAGATGCAGCGGTTCGTTGCTGATCGCATCCAGATCTTTCTTGTAGGTGTCGATAGGCAGAATGCCCTGCGCATAGGTGGTTTCATTGAACCACGGGCAGGCACCTTGCTCTTTCGCCAGCTCGTTTGAGGCTTTCAGCAGGTAGTACTGAATCGCTTCAAAGGTCTTGTGCGTCAGGCCATTGGCGCTGCCATCGGAGTAGCGCACACCATGCTTCGCCAGATAGTAGGCGTAGTTGATGACGCCGATACCCAGAGTACGACGACCCATCGCGCCACGCTGGGCAGCCGGGATTGGGTAATCCTGATAGTCGAGCAGCGCATCAAGCGCACGTACGGCCAGGGTAGCCAGCTCTTCCAGATCGTCGAGGCTTTCGATGGCGCCGAGGTTGAACGCCGAAAGCGTACACAGGGCAATCTCACCGTTTTCGTCGTTAACATCTTCCAGCGGTTTGGTCGGCAGGGCGATTTCCAGGCAGAGGTTAGACTGGCGAACCGGCGCAATGCTCGGGTCAAACGGGCTGTGGGTGTTGCAGTGATCGACGTTCTGAATGTAGATACGGCCGGTAGAGGCGCGTTCCTGCATCATCAGTGAGAAGAGATCGACCGCTTTAACACGCTGCTTGCGGATGCTCTGATCCTGCTCATATTTGGTATAGAGGCGCTCAAACTCATCCTGATTGGCGAAGAATGCGTCATACAGGCCAGGCACGTCAGACGGGCTGAACAGGGTGATATCTTCGCCTTTCAGCAGGCGCTGATACATCAGCTTATTGAGCTGTACACCATAGTCCATGTGACGCACGCGGTTGCCTTCAACACCACGGTTGTTCTTCAGCACCAGCAGGCTTTCGATTTCCAGATGCCACATCGGGTAGAACAGCGTGGCTGCGCCGCCACGAACGCCGCCCTGAGAACAGGACTTCACCGCGGTCTGGAAATGCTTGTAGAACGGGATACAGCCGGTATGGAACGCTTCACCGCCGCGAATCGGGCTGCCCAGCGCACGGATACGACCGGCGTTGATACCGATGCCGGCACGCTGAGAGACATATTTCACAATCGCGCTGGAGGTGGCGTTGATGGAGTCCAGGCTGTCGCCACACTCGATCAGTACACAGGAGCTGAACTGACGTGTTGGGGTGCGTACGCCAGACATGATTGGCGTCGGCAGGGAGATTTTAAACGTCGAGATCGCATCATAGAAACGCTTGATGTAATCCATACGTGTGTCGCGCGGGTAGCCGGAGAAGAGGCAGGCGGCGACCAGTATGTAGAGGAACTGCGCGCTTTCGTAGATTTCACCCGAAACGCGGTTCTGCACCAGATATTTGCCTTCCAGCTGCTTCACAGCGGCATAGGAGAAGTTCATGTCACGCCAGTGGTCGAGGAACTCGTCCATCTGCGCAAACTCTTCCTGGCTGTAGTCTTCCAGCAGGTGGCGATCATATTTGCCCATGTCGACCATCTTAACGACCTGGTCATAGAGCTTTGGCGGCTCAAACTGACCATACGCTTTTTTGCGCAGGTGGAAGATCGCCAGGCGGGCAGCCAGGTACTGATAGTCAGGGGCATCGCGGGAGATGAGGTCTGCTGCGGCCTTGATGATGGTCTCATGAATGTCAGAGGTTCTGATGCCATCATAGAACTGAATGTGAGAGCGCAGCTCAACCTGTGAAACTGAGACGTTGTTCAGCCCTTCAGCTGCCCAGTCCAGCACACGGTGAATTTTGTCGAGATCAATGCGCTCCTGGCGGCCATCGCGTTTAGTAACGAGCAGACTCTGGTTCATGTCGCGTTTTTACCTTTGCGTGAGTATCCAAAAATTAAAAGAAATCCCGGTTTATACACAGCCTATTCATTGTGAATAATGTGTGGATAAACACTACATCTAGGGGGTGATGGGAAAAGCCATAACTACATGGGGGCATATTTTAGTATTTTACGGCCGCTTAACAAGAGCAAAAAATGATGGCTGGAGGGGTTGTAATTCTTGCGAAATTTCTTAGCCCACGCCTTGTAAGGCCTGGCATCATGTCAACCAGATCACACTTTTTTTTCTTATTATGATCGGGCGCGTGTTTCTTATTCAATCCTCAGGATTCAGCAGGAAAAGGGATGAAAAATGGCTAAAAGCCGCTAGCGGGTTGCTGGTCAGCAGAGAATCGGATGCGGTAACGCTGAAGAGGATGGAACCGGGCTGATGTAACCTATTGGCAGACATCAGAATGCCTCTGGCACGGTGAGTGCTGTGACCGGCACAGGGAGAACGGGCGCAGAAGAGGAGATGCCCGCCCTGATTCAGGCGGGCGGGTCACTCAGACGGCGCGGTGGGTGTGCACCATATAATTCACGTCAGTGCCGGGAGCCAGTTTGAATCGGTTAGTCACCGGGTTGTAATGCAGGCCAATGATGTGGCGTTCACGCAGGGCCGTTTCATCGACCCAGCCCAGCAGTTCGGAAGGACGGATAAATTTCTTCACGTCGTGGGTGCCGCGCGGCAGCATGCGCAACACATATTCCGCGCCAAATATCGCCAGCAGCCAGGCTTTTGGATTGCGGTTCAGCGTAGAGAAAAAGACTTCGCCGCCGGGTTTGACCAGCTTCGCACAGGCGTGAACGACTGAGCGCGGATCCGGCACGTGCTCCAGCATCTCCATGCAGGTCACCACATCATATTTTCCGGCGTGCTGCTCCGCATGCTCTTCGACGGTCTGCTGCACGTAGTCCAGTGTCACTCCGCTCTCCAGGGCATGCAGGCGCGCCACGGCCAGCGGTTCCGCGCCCATGTCCAGGCCCGTGACCACGGCACCTTCACGCGCCATGCTTTCGGCTAAGATGCCGCCGCCGCATCCGACGTCGAGCACGGTTTTACCGAACAAGCCGTTGCTATGCTGCGCGATATAGCCCAGGCGCAGCGGGTTAATGCGGTGCAACGGTTTAAATTCACCCTCCAGATCCCACCAGCGCGAGGCAACGGCCTCAAACTTGGCAATTTCCTGCGCATCGACGTTCTGCTGATGATTCTGCGGTTGTGCATTCATTGAATCGTAACTCCTGACAAAATGTGCCCACAGTATAAACGCTTAACCGCAGATGGCACACCTTTCAGGCGCAAGGAAAAGCGGGTGAAATCGGTGGTTAGCGTTCACCAGAGCATTGCAGTGTGATATACTTTCGCACCTTTAAAATCCGGGATTAAGTAGAGGGATAGCGGCTCCATGAGCGACCTTGCGAGAGAAATTACACCGGTCAATATCGAAGAAGAATTAAAAAATTCTTACCTCGGTTACGCCATGTCGGTCATCGTTGGCCGAGCTTTACCCGATGTGCGTGATGGCCTGAAGCCGGTTCATCGTCGCGTACTTTTTGCGATGAGCGTACTGGGTAACGACTGGAACAAACCCTATAAAAAATCTGCCCGCGTCGTCGGTGACGTTATCGGTAAATATCACCCGCATGGTGATTCCGCCGTATACGACACCATTGTACGTATGGCCCAGCCTTTCTCCCTGCGTTACATGCTGGTGGACGGACAAGGCAACTTCGGTTCCATCGACGGCGACTCCGCCGCGGCGATGCGTTATACCGAAATTCGCATGTCGAAAATCGCCCACGACCTGTTAGCTGACCTGGAAAAAGAGACCGTCGATTTCGTACCGAACTACGACGGCACTGAGCAGATCCCTGAAGTTCTGCCGACCAAAATTCCTAACCTGCTGGTGAACGGCTCTTCCGGTATCGCCGTGGGTATGGCAACCAACATTCCGCCGCATAACCTGCGTGAAGTGATTAACGGCTGCCTGGCTTACATTGAAAATGAAGACATCAGCATTGAAGAGCTGATGGAGCACATTCCGGGGCCTGATTTCCCGACCGCCGCTATCATCAATGGTCGCCGTGGCATCGAAGAAGCGTATCGCACCGGACGCGGTAAAATTTATATTCGTGCGCGTGGCGAAGTGGAAGCCGATGCTAAAACGGGCCGCGAGACCATCATCATTCATGAGCTGCCGTATCAGGTTAACAAGGCACGCCTGATTGAGAAGATTGCGGAGCTGGTGAAAGAGAAGCGTGTCGAAGGCATCAGCGCACTGCGCGATGAGTCTGATAAAGACGGCATGCGTATCGTGATTGAGATCAAGCGCGATGCGGTTGGCGAAGTCGTGCTGAATAATCTCTATTCACTGACCCAGCTGCAGACCTCGTTTGGTATCAACATGGTTGCCCTGCATCAGGGTCAGCCGAAGATCATGGCGCTGAAGGAGATTCTGGACGCCTTTGTTCGCCATCGTCGTGAAGTTGTGACGCGTCGTACTATCTTTGAACTGCGTAAAGCGCGCGATCGTGCGCATATCCTGGAAGGTCTGGCGATTGCGCTGGCGAATATCGATCCTATCATCGAGCTGATTCGTCGTGCACCAAACCCGGCAGAAGCGAAAGCGGGTCTGATTGCGCAGTCGTGGGCTCTCGGTAACGTGTCGGCGATGCTGGAACGTGCTGGTGATGACGCCGCGCGTCCGGAGTGGCTGGATCCACAATATGGCATCCGTGATGGTCAATACTATCTGACCGAGCAGCAGGCTCAGGCGATTCTGGATCTGCGTCTGCAGAAACTGACTGGTCTTGAGCACGAGAAGCTGCTGGATGAGTATAAAGCGCTGCTGGAGCAGATCGCTGAGTTGCTGCGCATTCTGTCGAACGCGGACCGTCTGATGGAAGTGATCCGCGAAGAGCTGGAGCTGATGCGTGATCAGTTCGGTGATGAGCGTCGCACAGAGATTACTGCCAACACGGCTGACATTAATATCGAAGACCTGATTAATCAGGAAGATGTTGTGGTGACACTGTCGCATCAGGGCTATGTGAAGTATCAGCCGCTGACCGACTATGAAGCGCAGCGTCGTGGTGGTAAGGGCAAGTCAGCCGCACGTATCAAAGAAGAGGACTTCATTGATCGTCTGCTGGTCGCCAATACGCATGACACGATTCTTTGCTTCTCCAGCCGTGGCCGTCTCTACTGGATGAAGGTTTATCAGCTGCCGGAAGCAAGCCGTGGCGCACGTGGACGTCCCATCGTCAACCTGCTGCCGCTGGAAGCCAACGAGCGTATTACGGCGATTCTGCCGGTACGTGAGTATACCGAAGGCTTTAATATCTTTATGGCGACCGCGCTCGGTACCGTGAAGAAGACCGCACTGAAAGAGTTCAGCCGTCCACGCAGCGCGGGCATTATTGCCGTGAATCTGCGTGACGACGATGAGCTGATCGGTGTGGCGCTGACCAACGGTAACGATGAAGCGATGCTGTTCTCAGCGGCCGGTAAAGTGGTGCGCTTTGCAGAAACCGCAGTCCGTGCGATGGGTCGTACCGCCTCTGGCGTACGCGGCATCAGGCTGGCTGAAGGCGATCGCGTTGTGTCATTGATTGTGCCGCGTGAAGAGGGTGCAATTATGACCGTGACGCAGAATGGTTACGGCAAGCGTACGGCCAACAGCGAATACCCGACCAAGTCGCGTGCGACTCAGGGTGTTATTTCAATCAAAGTGACCGAACGTAATGGTCCGGTGATTGGCGCCGTTCAGGTCGTTGATGGCGATCAGATTATGATGATCACCGATGCCGGTACGCTGGTGCGTACCCGCGTTTCAGAAGTGAGCGTCGTGGGTCGTAATACCCAGGGTGTGATTCTGATTCGTACCGCAGAGGATGAGAACGTCGTGGGTCTGCAGCGTGTTGCCGAGCCGGTTGAAGAAGAAGAGCTGGATTCAATCGACGGTAGCGTGGCGGAAGGCGAGGAAGATATCGCGCCGGAAGCAGAGAACGACGATGAAGAGATTGCGCCGGAAGCGGATGCAGAAGACGAAGACGACGCGGCTGAAGACGAAGAGTAATTTGTCTGGCGTGAGCTGAGGTTCGTTGCAGAAACGGCAGGTCAGGGGAAACCCGGCCTGCCGTTTTTTTTGTGTGATGGGGAGGGAGCAGGGAGCTTAGGGCTGGAGGCTGGAGGCTGGTTGCTGGTTGCTGGTTGCTGGTGGCTGTGAGTTGGGAGCCGCCGAAAGGCCCACTATGCCCGATCGCAAAGGATTCCCGCATCCATGCGGATCGGCCACGCCATCGCGGGCCAGACGCTTTGCTCTTCGGGCATAGCAGGCCTTTCTTGTTGGGGTTGTGATGTCGCTTTGATGGGATGGGCGTGTTGTTTGAGGTCTTAGAGGCGGGTCGGGAAAATGGCTGGTGGCTGTGAGTCGGGAGCTGCCGAAAGGCCTGCTATGCCCGATCGCAAAGGATTCCCGCATCCATGCGGATCGGCCACGCCATCGCGGGCCAGACGCTTTGCTCTTCGGGCATAGCAGGCCTTTCTTGTTGGGGTTGTGATGTCGCTTTGATGGGATGGGCGTGTTGTTTGAGGTCTTAGAGGCGGGTCGGGAAAATGGCTGGTGGCTGTGAGTCGGGAGCTGCCGAAAGGCCTGCTATGCCCGATCGCAAAGGATTCCCGCATCCATGCGGATCGGCCACGCCATCGCG